>NZ_WPCF01000011.1 GCF_009741975.1 Halobacterium sp. CBA1126
GTCGGCGGCCGCGACGCTCGTGGAGACGTCGCTGATGGTGGTGTTCGCGCGCTCGGAGAGGTCGGCGACGGGGCAGACCGCGGGCGCGGGGAACTCGACGGTGACCCGAATCCCACCGGACATTACCACGGCGTTGGCCGCGTCCGCACTTGAGCGTGCGGGTCCCGGGAGAAACAGCGCGGGTCAGTCGTGGCGGTCGGAGAGCTCGATGTGGCGGCCGCTGACGTTCTCCGCGCGGAGTTCGTACAGCTGGATGTCGAGGTCGGGCTTGGACTCGCCCCAGATCTCGAACAGCGGGCGCTTGGCGTCGCCGTACTGTTCGACGTGCTCGACGGTCATCTCGTCGCGGGGAATCTCGACGAGCGTGCCGGTGACGACGACGCTGCGGTACGTGGGTTCGTCCTCCTCGTAGACGACGAGGCGGGCGTCCGGGTTCGAGGAGAGGAACGCGCGCTTCTCGCTCTCGGGCGTGGAGACCAGGCGGAGGTAGAACTTCCGGTCGTCGGCGTCGTAGCCGTACGAGATGGGGATGGCGTACGGGTCGTCGTCGCGGGCGAGCGAGAGCACGCCCGTCTCGTGGCGGCCGAGGAGCGCGTCCGTGTCCGACCGCGTCATCTCGGTCTGCTTCTCCAGGGCCATCGTAGACATGTCGGGCTTGTTCGGCAGTATCTTTATACTTGCCTATCTGGCGAGCCGAAAACGGAGCGCCGTGCGAGGAGTCGCGGCCCGTGGTCGTCACTCGGGGGCGTCGACGGGGGAGAACGCGTCGGTGGTGACCGAGGCCCCGCAGACGACGCACCCGTTGTCCACGAGGGCGTCCCGCATCGCGGGGTTGACCGCCATCGACTCCCCGCAGCTCGGGCAGACGAAGGTGAACTCCTCACTGGCGCTCATCGCTACCTGAGCGTATGCTCGCTCGGGGTAAATGAACCCCCCTGTTTCCAAACGTCTGAGAACAACTCCCGCGGGGTCAGCGGAGCCGGTCGGCGAGCCCCGAGACGCTGCGCTTCAGCCGGGAGACGCGCTCGCCGACGACGGGAAGCGACCGCGGGAGTCACTCGAGCGCTCCGGGAGGCTCGCGCGGAGGTGGTGGCGGACGACGACCAGCGCCGCCGCGACGACCAGCACGGGGAAGCCCGCCAGCGCGGCCAGCGACAGCGGCTCGACCGACGGCGACACCTGCACGCCGAGGCCGTACGCGACGTAGACGCAGCCGACGAGCACGGCGACGGTGGCGGCGGCGACGGCGAACCCGAGCCGCCGAGTGCGGGCGGCGAGGTGCGTGCAGAACGCTTCGACCTTCCCCGCGACGTGCGCGGCGGCGTCGCTCCGGGACTCGGTCGCACCTGCGCGCCGGACTGCGGCGGTCTGTTCGCGCGTGAACGCCGCGAGACCGGGACGGGGTGCGACGGCGCCGTGGACGACCACGCCCGCGGCGACGGCGGTGCCGACGGCGACCGCCGCGACGCCCGCGCTGACCGGTTCCGTGAGCACGAGGCGGTCGCCGCTCGGTGGCCGGAAGACGGCGACGACGGCGAGCGTCGCGGCGAGCAGGAACGCCGCGAGGCCGAGCACGCGCCACGCCACCGCGCGCACGCCGTCGAGCGCGTCGAGGTGGGCGTCGAGGACGGTCTCCGTGCCGGTGACCGCGGGCGCGCCCGAGTCGACCGGTTCGGGGTCCGGGCGGCGGTCCCCAGGCGTCCCGCCGGGCGGCACGTCGAACGCGAGCGGGTTCTCGACGGCGTCCTCGACGAGGCGCGCGGGCGTCGTGTACTCCGCGCGGAGGTCGGCGGCGACGCCCGCCGGAAGCCGGTAGAGGGAGTCGTCGCGGCGCGCGTCGTCCATCCCCAGCGAGAGCAGGGAGACGTGGTCGAGGGCGGGCTGGACGTTCGTCAGCGTGACGACGCCCCACTCGCCGGCCGGCGCTGCGAGGTCCGTGTAGCGGGCGACCTCGTCGCTGTCCGCGGTGGTCGCCCACACCTGTCCGACGCAGCGCAGCCCGAACTCCCGGTGGAAGAACACGTAGTCGCCGCGGTCGAGGTCGGCGAGGACGTCCGTGTCGCGGGTCGCCCACGCGTGCGTGTCGGCGAGACTCCGGAGGAGGCCCGAGACCGCGGGCGGCGCCGCGGCGGTCGCGTACCCCTCCCCGAAGGCGTCGGTGAGGTCCTCGCTGTTCAGCGAAGCGAGGTAGACGCTGTCGGCGAAGTCGGCAGGCATACGGGAGCGCTGACGCCCCGGGTACTTAACTGTCGCCCGCGAGATTTCCCGCGCATTCGGCCGGCAAGCGGGGTATTGAAATGGTGGCACGTCCATACGGCAGGGTATGCCGAAGTATTCGACCGGCGGCGGCAGCGGCGGCGGGGGCGGACAGACCTGCGAGCTCTGCGGGTCGTCCGCCGACTCCCTCCGCACGGCGGACGTCGCGGGGGCGGAGCTGACGGTCTGCCCCGACTGCGCGAGCAGCCACGACGAGAGCCCCGACCGGAGTCCCGACGAGGACCAGCAGCGCAAGAAGCAGGCCGCACAGAACACGGCCCGGGCGCTCGACCAGGCGACCGGCGACTCCAGCCACTGGGAGGAGAACGGGACCGACTACGACCGCGACCAGCTCCCGTACCTCGTCTCGGACTACGGCGAGCGCGTCGTCCGCGCGCGACAGGAGGCCGGCCTCCAGCGCGAGGAACTCGCCGAGGAGCTCGACATCGAGGAGTCGGACCTGCTGGCGGTCGAACAGGGCCGCGCGACGCAGGCCAACGTCGGCGGCTCCGTGGTCGCGGCGCTGGAGGACCGCCTCGACGTGGAGCTCAGCGACGAGTAGCCGCGGCCGGGAATCAGTCATCTTTTTTCAGGCGAGACGCGAACGGGCGGTATGGACCTCTCCGCCGAGCAGCGCCAGATGCGGGACGCCGTCCGGGAGTTCGCCGCCGAGGAGATTCGCCCGACGGCGGCCGACGCCGACCGCGAGCAGGAGTTCCCGGAGGCCGTCTGGGACGGCCTCGCGGAGCTCGGCGCGACCGCGATGACCGTCCCGGAGGCGTACGGCGGCCTCGACGTGGACACCCTCACGTACAGCGTCGTCAACGAGGAGGTCGCGTACGGCTCGCTGGCGGTGGCGACCGCGCTGTCCGTGCACTGCCTGGCCACCTCCTGCGTCGCGGAGTTCGGGAGCGACGACCTCAGAGAAGAGTGGCTGCCCGAGATGGCCGACGGCCGGCCGGTGGGCGCGTTCGCGCTCTCGGAGCCCGACGCCGGCTCGAACCCCGCGCAGATGACGACCGAGGCGGTCCGGGACGGCGACGAGTACGTGCTGAACGGGAAGAAGCAGTGGATCACGAACGGCCAGCGCTCGGGCGTCGCCATCGTGTTCGCGAAGGTCGACGGCGACGACGACGAGATTACGCAGTTCCTCGTGCCCAAAGACGCGGCGGGCGTCGAGGTCGGGAAGAAGGAGGACAAGCTCGGGCTGCGCGCCAGCGACACCACGAGCCTGCTGTTCGACGACTGCCGGATTCCCGCCGACTACCGGCTCACCGAGGAGGGGAAGGGGATGTCGGCGGCGCTGCACATCCTGAACGGCGGCCGCATCGGCATCGCGTCGCAGGCCGTCGGGCTCGCGCAGGCAGGCCTCGACGCCGCGACCGCGTACGCCGACGAGCGCGAGCAGTTCGACCGGAAGCTCTCCGAGATACAGACCATCCGCCACAAGCTCGCGGACATGGAGACGCAGACGCAGGCCGCGCGGCTGCTCGCGCGGGACGCCGCCCGGAAGGCCGACGCCGGCGAGGACCACCGCGCCGCCGCGGCGAAGGCCAAGTACTTCGCCAGCGAGGCCGCCGTCGACGTCACCAACGAGGCCGTCCAGATTCACGGCGGCTACGGCTACACCACGGAGTTCGACGTCGAGCGGTTCTACCGCGACTCGAAGATCACGACCATCTACGAGGGGACCTCCGAGATCCAGAAGGAGGTCATCGCGCGCGGGCTACTGGACTGAACGGCCCCACGACCTTTGGGCGAGCGCGCCGACGCCCCGACCGTAAACGACTCCGAAGACTGGGAGCAGGACGTCGTGGAACCGGTGCTGCGGGTGCTCCACCAGGCGGGCGTCGCCGTCACCGCGGACGTCGTGGCGACGAACCTCGACGCCGTGCTCGACGACGCGCCGTCCGCCGCCGAAGTGGACGCCGCGCTCGCGGAGCTCGTCGAGGACGACCTCGTGCGGCCGTTCGCGGACGCCGACGGCTACTACGTCATCACGGACCGCGGCAGCGGCCACGTCGGCAACGAGCTCGACGAGGAGGGGTTCGGGTTCGTCGACTGACCCACCGAAGTGCCTAACCGCCGGCGCGTCGAACCCGGAGGCGTGACTGACTACGACGCTGTCGTCTACGACCTCGACGGGACGCTCGTCCGGCTCTCGGTCGACTGGGCGGTCGTCGAGCGGGAGGTCGCCGACCGGCTCCGCGAGGCGGGCGTCGACCCCGGGCCGTACGACATGTGGGAAATGCTGGACGCCGCCGAGGACGCGGGCGTCGGCGGCGACGTCCACGAGCTCATCGCGAGCTACGAGCGCGACGGCGCGACCCGCGCGGAGCGGCTGCCCGGCGCGGACGAGCTCGCGGCCCTGGACGTGCCCGCGGCGGTCTGCTCGCTGAACTGCGAGGCCGCGTGCCGCACCGCGCTCGACCGCCACGACCTCCTCGACTCGTTTCGCGTGGTCGCGGGCCGGGACACGGTGCCGGCACGCAAGCCCGACCCGCGGGCGCTGACGTGGGTGCTGGACGAACTCGGCGTCGCGCCCGGGGACGCGCTGTTCGTCGGGGACTCCGCCTCGGACGAAGTGACCGCCGAGCGCGCCGGCGCGGCGTTCCGCTGGGCGTAGCTACTCGGCGGCGTTCCGCCGGGCGTACCAGTACGTCGCCAGCGCCGTGAGCAGCCAGACGACCGCGCCGACGCGCACCGCGAAGGAGACGCGGGACGCCCACGTCGGCAGCGCGTAGAACAGCGAGAGGGCGACCACCGCGGGCGCGCCGACGACGATGGTGAGCACGAACGTCGTCTGCATCACCCAGCCGTAGTCGACGCCCTCCGGGTCGGTCTCCTCCTGTAGCTCCGGCACACGCGAGAGCACGGCGGCCCGCGCCATAACTTCCCCGTTGTGCGGCGCCGGTTCGCGTACGTTTATTGCGGCCGCGGCGCGACCACGGAGTATGCCGACCGTCCGAGACGTCCGTCGCGCGGGCGAGGAGCCGATTACGATGCTGACCGCGTACGACGCGCCGACCGCCGGCGTGGTCGACGACGCGGGCGTCGACGTGATTCTCGTCGGCGACAGCGTCGGGAACGCGCGCCTCGGCTACGACACCACGCTCCCGGTGACCGTCGAGGAGATCGAGAGCGCGACCGCCGCCGTCGCCCGCGCCACCGAGGACGCGGTCGTCGTCGCGGACATGCCGTTCCTGAGCGTCGGCGTCGACGAGAGCGAGAGCGTCGAGCACTGCGGCCGGATGCTGAAGGAGGCGGACGCCGACGCCGTGAAACTGGAGTGCGGCCCCCACACCGTCGACCTCACCGAGCGCCTGTCGGACCTCGGGATTCCCGTAATGGCCCACCTCGGGCTCACGCCCCAGCACGTCAACCGGCTGGGCGGCTACTTCCGGCAGGGCACCGACCAGAGCGCCGCCGAGCGCATCCTCGACCTCGCGCGCGAGCACGAGGCCGCGGGCGCGTTCTCGCTCGTGCTCGAGCACGTCCCCGCGAACGTCGCCAGCGACGTCACCGACGCGCTCTCCATCCCCACCATCGGCATCGGCGCGGGCCCGGACACCGACGGGCAGGTGCTCGTCGTGGACGACGTGACGGGCCTCTCCGAGCGCAGCCCGCCGTTCGCCGAGCAGTTCGGGGACGTGCGCGGGGAGATGGAGTCGGCGGTAGGGGAGTACGTCGACGCGGTCGAGAGCGGTGACTTCCCGAGCGAGGAGCACAGCCACGTCGAGGACGACGTCGACGACCTCTACTAGCGCGCGTTCTCGTCCAGGAACTCGGTGACGGCGTCGTCGAACGCCTCGGGCGCTTCGAGCATCGAGAGGTGGGCGGCGTCGGGGACGGTCGTCCACGCCCCGTCTTGCACGTGTTCTGCGACGTACTCGTGGTACTGCGGGGGCGTGAGGCGGTCGTACTCGCCCGTGAGCGCGAACGTCGGCGCCTCGATTTCGCCGAGGCTGTCGCGGACGTCGAAGGTGTGACAGGACAGGAAGTCGCGCTCGACGACCGCCCGGCCCGCCGCGCGCATCGCCGCTTCGGAGACCTCGCGCTCGCGCTCGCCGGCGTCGTGGAAGAGCATGTCCTCGCGGTGGAGGTACTCGACGGCGCGCGCGAAGCCGCCGTGCTCGCCGGCCAGCCAGTCGCGGAGTTCGTCCAGCACGGAGAGCTTCGCCCCGGAGCCCGCGAGCACCACGCGTCGGCGTCGAAGCCGCCGAGGACGGCGCGGAGGACGACGGCGCCGCCGAGGCTGTTCCCCGCGAGCACGCTGGCGTCCACCTCGTCGGCAACCGCTCGCACGTCAGCGACGTACGCGTCGAGGGTCTCGGGGCCGGGTTCGGCGTCGACGTCGTCGCTGTCGCCGTGGCCGCTGAGGTCGACGGCCGCGACCGGGCGCTCCCCGGAGAGCCGGGCGAGCTGTGCCTTCCAGACGGCGTGCGTGCCGCCGCTGCCGTGGACGCAGAGCAGCGGCGCGCCGTCGCCCCCGCGGTCCTCGACCCGGTAGGCGGTCGCGCGGCCGTCGTGGGTGACCGTCTGCATGGTTCCGGCGAGGGCCACCAGCGCCAAAACACCTACGGAGGTGTGAACCGCAATTCTACCTGTCGCGCAGTCGCCGCACCGTCCCCCACCGACCGCCGACAACCTTATAAGTGTCCGACGATAACTTTACGTTAGTCAAATGAATCCGAAATCCTTCACCGAGCAACTCGACGCGCCGGCTCGTCGGTTCGACTACGACGACGAGACCGTCCTCGTCGCCGACCTCGGCGTCGACGACGACGCGGTCTCCGTCGACGTCGTCGACGACACCGTCATCGTGGTCGTCGAAACCGGCGACGACGAGCCGCGCCAGCACGAGTTCGACGTGCCCGCCGGCGCAGTCTCGAAAGCGCTTATCAACAACGGCGTCGTCACCGTCGAGGTGGAACGATGAAACTCACGGTCAAGCCGCTCAAGCAGAAGGACGCAGGCCGCGGATTGGCCGCCATCGACCGCGCGGCGATGGAGGAACTCGACCTCGAGAACGGCGACTACGTCGTCCTCAACAGCGACCAGGGCCGCGCCGTCGCCCGCGTCTGGCCGGGCTACCCCGAAGACGAGGGCGAGGGCATCGTCCGCATCGACGGCCGCCTCCGCCAGCAGGCCGACGTCGGCATCGACGACAGCGTCGCCGTCGAACCCGCGGATATCAAGCCCGCTAGCGCGGTCACCGTCGCGCTCCCGCAGAACCTGCGCGTGCGCGGCGACATCACGCCGATGGTCCGGGACCGCCTCAGCGGCCGCCCCGTCACCACCGGCCAGACCATCCCCATCTCCTTCGGCTTCGGCGGGATGAGCACGGTCTCCGGTCAGCAGATCCCCGTCAAGATCGCCGACACCGACCCCGACGGCACGGTCGTCGTGAGCAACGACACCGACATCCAGGTGTCCGAGCAGCCCGCCGAGGAGATCGCCGCGGGCGCCGGCGGCGGCGAGGGCGGCGACAGCACGCCGAACGTCGCCTACGAGGACATCGGCGGCCTCGACCGCGAGCTCGAACAGGTCCGCGAGATGATCGAGCTCCCGATGCGCCACCCCGAGCTGTTCCAGCAGCTCGGCATCGAACCGCCGAAGGGCGTGCTCCTGCACGGCCCGCCGGGCACCGGGAAGACGCTCATCGCGAAGGCCGTCGCGAACGAGATCGACGCGCACTTCCAGACCATCTCCGGCCCCGAGATCATGTCGAAGTACTACGGGGAGAGCGAGGAGAAGCTCCGCGAGGTCTTCGACGAGGCCGAGGAGAACGCGCCCGCCATCGTCTTCATCGACGAGATCGACTCCATCGCGCCCAAGCGCGGCGAGACGCAGGGTGACGTCGAGCGCCGCGTCGTCGCGCAGCTCCTGAGCCTCATGGACGGCCTCGAGGAGCGCGGCGACGTCACGGTCATCGCGGCGACGAACCGCGTCGACGCCATCGACCCCGCGCTCCGCCGCGGCGGCCGCTTCGACCGCGAGATCGAGATCGGCGTCCCCGACAAGGACGGCCGCACGGAGATCCTGCAGGTCCACACCCGCGGCATGCCCCTCGCCGACGAGATCGACATCGACGAGTTCGCCGAATCCACGCACGGGTTCGTCGGCGCGGACATCGAGAGCCTCGCGAAGGAAGCCGCGATGAACGCGCTCCGGCGCGTCCGCCCGGACATCGACCTCGAAGCCGACGAGATCGACGCGGAGCTCCTCGAGTCCATCCGCGTCACCGAGGACGACTTCAAGAACGCGCTGAAGGGCATCGAGCCCTCCGCGCTCCGCGAGGTCTTCGTCGAAGTCCCCGACATCACGTGGGACGACGTCGGCGGCCTCGAGGACACCAAGGAACGCCTCCGCGAGACCATCCAGTGGCCGCTCGACTACCCCGAGGTCTTCGAAGCCATGGACCTCGAATCCGCGAAGGGCGTGCTCCTCTACGGCCCGCCCGGAACCGGGAAGACGCTGATGGCGAAAGCCGTCGCCAACGAGGCCAACTCGAACTTCATCTCCGTGAAGGGCCCCGAGCTCCTCAACAAGTACGTCGGGGAGTCCGAAAAGGGCGTCCGCGAGGTCTTCGAGAAGGCCCGCTCGAACGCCCCCACGGTGGTGTTCTTCGACGAGATCGACTCCATCGCCGGCGAACGCGGCGCCAACATGGGCGACTCCGGCGTCGGCGAACGCGTCGTCAGCCAGCTGCTCACGGAGCTCGACGGCATCGAAGAGCTCGAGGACGTCGTGGTCGTCGCGACCACGAACCGCCCCGACCTCATCGACAGCGCGCTGCTCCGCCCCGGCCGGCTGGACCGCCACGTCCACGTCCCCGTGCCGGACGAGGACGCCCGCCGCGCCATCCTCGAGGTCCACACGCGGGACAAGCCGCTGGCCGACGACGTCGACCTCGACGACATCGCCAGCGACACCGACGGCTTCGTCGGCGCCGACCTCGAAGCGCTCGTCCGCGAAGCCACCATGAACGCCACCCGCGAGTTCGTCAACTCCGTCGACCCCGAGGAAGCCGCCGAATCCGTCGGCAACGTCCGCATCACCGCCGAGCACTTCGACGAAGCGCTCTCGGACATCTCGCCGAGCGTCGACGAAGACGTCCGCGAACAGTACGACGAACTCGAGGAGAAGTTCGAGAAAGCAGCCACCCCCGACGACGAAGCAGCCCACACCCCCGGGGCGTTCCAATAGTACCTTTTTTGCGCTCGGGTTTCCTCGCTCGCGGCCTCCGGCCACTCGCTGCGGGAACCACTCGCGCAAAAAATCTACGCTAAAAAAGCCCGCTCGCCGCAGGCGAGCGGTGAAACGCGCGGCTCCGCCGCGCGTATGCTACTGACTAAACCCCCCCTCTTTCGCTGTTCACTTCGCGTGAGCGACTGCGGCGCTACGTGCGGTAGAATACAGTTTCGGCGCTGAGCGGCGTCAGTCCAGTTTCTCGGCGGCGTCTTTCTCGACGAGCGGCTTCGCGTTCTCCTCGGGCAGGGTCACGACGTCCTCGGCTTCGAGCGTGTACGGGCGTTCGTCCACGCCGAAAATCTCGCCGACGTCGTCGGTGACGCGCACCTTCGTCCGGGACACGTCGTCCTCGGAGTCCGCGGCGTCCTGCTCGTCGTCCGCCGCGTCGTCGCCAGTGACGCGTTCGAGGTCGTCGGCGGCTGCCTCCGGCGGTTCGGGGTCGGCGGGTACTTGGTCTGACTCGGGGGCGTCCTCCGCAGCGTCCGGCTCCGGGGTCGGCTCCTCGTCCGCGTCGTCGAGCCCGCCGCCCATCGCGGCCGCCGCGGACGAATCCTCGCCGGACGGTTCCGGCGCGGGGTCCGTCGGCGTCTCGTCGGCGGTGTCGCCGAGCGGCTCGGACGCGGCGTCGTCGAGGTCGGTACTCGACGGCTCGGCGTCGCCGGAGATGACGTCGAGGACGTGGCTCTTGTTCGCCTCGATGCGCTCGACGAGGTCGCCGTAGAGCGCGCGCTCCTCCTCGGTGAGCCCCTCCACGTCGTCGGGCATCCCCGCGGCCGCGAGGCTCGCCTGCTTGACGAGCTTCCCCATGCGGCGCTCGTAGATGGCCTCCGCGACCTGCTCGGCGGTCTCGATCTTGTCCGTGAGCTCCTGGACCTCGGGGTCGCCGAACGGGTCGTCGGCGGCGCTCGCGGCGGCCTCCCGCTGCTCTTTGAGGTCCGCGATGTACGCCGCGACGTCCCCGTAGAACGAGTCCCGGAGCTCCTGGAGGCCGTCGGTCGCGCGCTCGCGGGTCTGGGCCGCGCGTAGGTCTTCGAGGTTCATTCTTTGGCTTTCTCCGCGGTGCCGCGGGCCATCAGGAAGACGCCCGCGTACTCTGGGACCGAGACCACGCCCGGTCGCACCGTAAGCGTTTCCCCGAGCAGCTCCAGCGTGCGCTCCTCCTGCACGTCGACGGTGATCTCGTGGCCGACGAACGTCTCGGGGACGGCGTCGACCAGCGGGTCGAAGTCGTCCAGCTGCTCGCGGGAGAGCCGCCGCACGCGCAGCCCGCTCCCGCCGTGCAGCGTCCCGGGCAGCCGAATCAGGCGGTTCGTGTCCGTCGTCACGGGCTCGTCGATGGGCGCGTTCTCCGCCTCGACGGTCTCTTCGACGTACTTCCGCGCGACCTTCAGGAACGCCGGGTGGACGTCGACGTTCCCGCGCTTGACCGCCTCGGTGTTGTTCGCGACGGCGTTGTAGATGGCGCGCGCGGACTTCTCCCCGACGCCCTCCATCTCGGCGAGGTACTCGACGGCGTCGTCCTCGCCGCGCTCGAGCAGGTCGTCGGCGAACTCACCGAGGCGCTCGGTGACCCGGCGCCCCCAGCCGCCGTCCGCGGGCAGCACGCGCTTGTTCGTCGGGTTCTTCAGCCCGAGCCCCTCGACGGTCTCCTCGCGCACGAGCGACTCGAGGTCGAGCTCGTTCCCCCGCACGTAGTCCACGATTTCACGGCGCTGCTCGCGCTCGAGGTCGTGGACGCCCTCGTCGCGGACGTGGACGTGGTAGCCGCGGCCGCCCGAGAACGTCACCGTCAGGTCCTCGAACCCGAAGTCCCGTTCGAGGAAGTCGAGCAGCCGGTAGAGGGCGTCCTTGCACTTCGCGAGCATCTGCGCGTACGTGTCCTCGCCGAGGGTCACGCTCGGCAGGTGGTCGGCGTCCAGGTCGAACACCAAGTCCGAGCCCTGCCAGTGCTTCTGCTCCATCGTCGACGCACCCGGCGTCTCGTAGAACCCCGCCGAGAAGTAGACGTGACGGGGGCGCTCCCGCTCGAGGAACGCCTTCGTGTTCCCAAGGTCGAGCGTGGACTTGTGCCGGACCATCGTCGTGTCCGGCCCCGACGTCCACGGGATGTACCCCCACTCGCGGTCGTCGGCGCGCGGCGGGAGCTCGACCTCCGAGCGGCGGTAGAAGTCACCGAACCGCCCCCGGAGATACGCGCGGGTCCGTTCCTCCATGTCGGGAAACGGGTACGCCGACCGCGGGTAAAACCGTGTCGTCTCTCTCGTCTGTGTGGGTTGGCTCGTCCCGACAGTAGTGCACCCGACTTCTCGAAAGCCCCGGTGCTGTCGCGGTCGCTCGCGGACATATCTGCTCGCTACGCTCGCAGATAGTGGCCCGCGAGACGACCAAGCAAGCGCGACAGCACCGCCCCGTTCAGTCCACTCGTCACCAGTTGGGCAGCCGGTAATCGGGCGGATTGAACGGGGCGATACTCTGGACGAAGGCAGGCGACGCAAACACCGGAAGGAGCCCAGCTACTGAGGCGCGCAGCGAGCGCGAGGCCGACCAACGGGAGGTGGTTCGAGAAACGGCAGAGCCGTTTCTCGTCATGCCGAAAACCGAGGATTTTCGAGCACCTCGAACTGCTCGAACGGGGAACGTAGTGACCCGTGAGAGCCTCCCGAGTCCAGAGTAGCGGGGCTTTCGAGGAGACTTCGACGTCGCTGTCGAAGCCGTAGCTACGCGAAAAGCGGACTACACGGTCAGACGCGAGAACTACCGGCCGCGAAGCAGTTCCGAGATGCGGTCCCGGATGCGGGCGCGGTCGCCGAGCCGGAGGTAGTACGCGCCCTCGCCGTCCTCGTAGTAGTTGTCGATTTCGCGTTCGACGCTGAACCCGAGGTGTTCGTAGAAGGATACCGCGCTCTCGTTGCTCTGGCGGGCGTGACAGGACGCCTTCCCGGCGTCCTCGGTGACGCGCGCGACGAGGCGTTCGCCGTACCCCTCGCCGCGGAACTCGGGGGCGACCGCGAGAAACAGGATGTAGCCGTCCGACCGCGCCGCCGCGAAGCCGACCACGTCGTCGCCGTCGAGGAAGCAGTAGACCGTCGAGCGCCGGTAGGCGTTCGCGAAGAACCCCCGTCGCTGCTTGAGGAGGCCTTCGTCCTCGCGGATGCGTTCCTTGAGGTCCCACGCCTCGTCGAGGTGCTCGTCGCTCCCCGGCGGGACCACCCGCTCGTCGACTGTGACGCTCACTGCGAGACGGTAGCAGGCCAGCGAATATAATTCCACCGTCGCCGGACGCCGAAACGCTTTCACGCCTCCTCGTCGTCTCCGGGAACGATGCTAGGCGGCAGCCGCCCCGACGGCGAACGGATGCAGCGAGCCAGCGAGTCCGCGTACGACCGCGTCCGGGAGGCCGCGCTCACGGGCGTCACGGTCGTCGTGCCGCTGCTCGTGACCCTCTACGTGCTCTCTATCGCGGTCGGCGTCGTCGACGACCTTCTCGACCCGCTCGCGCAGCTGCTGGCGAGCACGAACGTGGCGCCGAACGCCTCCGAGGTCATCGTCGACCTCGTCGGGGTGCTCGTCGTCGTCGCCCTCACGCTGCTCGTCGGGTTCGCGGCGTCGTTCCGGTCCGGCGAGCGCGTGCTCGCGTACTTCGACGCGGTGCTCGAACGCATCCCGGGCGTCGGCGCCGTCTACAAGAGCTTCCGGCAGATGAGCGACGTGATGGTCGAGAGCGACGCGGACAACTTCCAGTCCGTGAAGCTCGTGGAGTTCCCGCACCAGGACGCGTACACGCTCGGGTTCCTGACGACGGAGACGCCGGCGGCCGTCGAGGACGCCGCCGGCCACGAGCGGATGCTGACGCTGTTCCTGCCGCTCGCGCCGAACCCCGTGATGGGCGGCCACCTCACGCACGTCCCCGAGGACCGCGTGATGGACGTCGACATGACCGTCGAGGAGGGGATGCGCGCGGTGGTGACGATGGGCGTCGCGGTGTCCTCCGAGGACAGCGGGACGGACGGGCTCTCCCGCGAGCGCCTCGAGCGGCTGACCGGCGAGGACGTGGCGCCGCCGCAGGCGTCGGAGGGCGCGGAATGAGCTACGAGCTCAAGGACCACACCGCCGACGTCGCCGTGGAAGCGACCGCGGACAGCCTCGGCGGCGTGTTCGCGGCAATCGCCGACGGGATGGCCGCGGCGATGACCGAGGACGCGCCGGCCGACGGCAGCCGGTTCACGTTCGAGGAGCGCGCGGAGAGTCGGGAGGCGCTGCTGTTCGACTACCTCGACCGCCTCATCTATGAGCGCGACGTCCGGAACGTCCTCCCGGTCGACCACCGCGCGACAGTCCGCGAGGACGGCGGCGAGTGGGTCGCGGCGGCGAGCGCGCGCGCCGTCCCGCTGAACGCGGTCGACGCCCGCGACCTGAAGGCGGTCACGTACTCGGAGATGGACCTCTCCGAGCGCGACTCGGGCTGGCACGCGTACGTGGTCTTCGACGTCTGACCCCGGCGCCCGACCTTTTTGCACTCGCGGCGCGTACAGTGCAGTATGCTCACAGGACCCACCGGCCACGTCACTACGTCGTCGACGGCGCGCCGTCGGTGCGCGCGCTGGAGTTCCTCGCGGACGTGCTCTCGCACCCGCTGAACGCCGTCCTCCTGCTCGGTGGCGGGCTCGGGGTCCTCGCGGCCGCGGCGGCGTACCTCCGCTACCGGCCGGCCGCTGCGGACGTGCGCGCGCTCCGCAGCACGCTCGCGGAGTACCACGCGTTCCTCCCGTGGATGCTCCGGCTGGCTGTCGGCCTGCCGCTGGTCGGCGCGGGGTTCGCGGGCTACTTCTTCTCCCCGTCGGTCGCGGCGCCGACCCGCGTCTTCCAGGTCGCGGTGGGGTTCTTCCTCCTGTTCGGGCTGGCGACGCGCGCCGTCGCGCTCGTCGGCCTCGTCGCGTACGTCGCGGGGCTGGCGGTCCGCCCGGAGCTCGTGCTCGCCAGCGAGTACGTCGGCGGGTTCCTCGGCGTGCTCCTGCTGGGCGCCGGCCGCCCGAGCGCCGACCACCTGCTCCAGCAGGTCGCGGCCGCCGACGGCACCGTCTACGGCCGCTTCGACCCGCTGCACCCGCTGGTTTCGAAGTTCAACGACGTCGTCGGCCCCTACGAGCAGTACGCGCCCACGGCGATTCGACTCGGCGTCGGGTTCAACTTCGCGCTGCTGGGGTTCTGGGAGAAGCTCGCGAACCCCGGCCCGGCGCTCGCCGTCGTCGAGAAGTACGACCTCACGGCGCTCGTCCCCGTCGACCCCGGGATGTGGGTCGTCGGCGCCGGCCTCACCGAACTCGCGGTCGGCGTGCTCCTGTTCGTCGGGCTGTTCACGCGCGCGACCGCCGCGGTCGCGTTCGTCGTATTGACGACGACGCTGTTCGGCCTGCCCGACGACCCCGTGCTCGCGCACGTCACCCTGTTCGGGCTGTCGTCGGCGCTGTTCGTCACCGGCGGCGGCCCGCTGTCGCTGGACGACCGCCTCGCCGCCGTCGCCGAACACTCGCCGCTGGCGACGTCGACGGAGTGACCGCCAGACGAAACGTATTCCCGGGTTCCGCGCCCATCGCCGAGTATGAACACGTTCGACGCCGACGGCGTCACGCTCCGAGAGGTCGAGGACGACGTCTGGGAGCTCGACGGCGACGACGAGATGCGGGTGCCCGCTCGCGTCTTCGCCAACGAGACCCTGCTCGAGGACATCCAGAACGACAAGACCCTCCAGCAGCTCCGGAACGTCGCCTGCATGCCGGGCGTGGTCGCGCCCGCGCTCTGCATGCCGGACGGCCACCAGGGGTACGGCTTCCCGGTCGGCGGCGTCGCCGCCTTCGACGCCGAGGACGGCTACATCTCGCCCGGCGCGGTGGGCTTCGACATCAACTGCGGCGTCCGCATGGTGAAGACGAACCTCACCTACGAGGACGTCCGCGGCCGCGAGGAGGAGCTCGTGGACGCGCTCTTCGACGCCGTGCCGACGGGCCTGGGCGGCGGCGGCGTCCACGACGGCAGCCACGGCGACCTCGAGGCCGCGCTCGACCGCGGCGTCGACTGGTGCGTCGAGGAGGGGTACGCGGTCCGCGAGGACCGCCTGCACTGCGAGGACGAGGGGCGGCGCCCGGACGCCGACCCCTCGGCGATATCGAAGAAGGCCAAGGACCGCGGCGCGAACCAGATGGGGTCGCTGGGCTCCGGGAACCACTTCCTCGAGGTCCAGCGCGTCACCGACGTCTTCGACGACGCCGCCGACGAGTTCGGGCTCAGCGAGGACCAGATCGTCGTCCTCGTCCACTGCGGCTCCCGCGGGCTCGGCCACCAGGTGTGCTCTGACTACCTCCGGCGCATCGAGCAGGAGTACCCGGACTTCACCGAGTCGCTGCCGGACAAGGACCTCGCCGCGGCGCCCGCCGGCTCGGCGCTCGCCGACGACTACTACGGCGCGATGTGCGCGGCCATCAACTTCGCGTGGGTGAACCGCCAGCTCATCACGCACGCCGTCCGGGAGACGTTCGCGGACGTCTTCGACACCGACTGGCGGGCCCTGGAGATGGACCTCCTCTACGACGTCGCGCACAACATCGCGAAGCGGGAGGCCCACGACGTCTACGAGACCGAGGACGGCTACAGCCTCGACGGCGACGGCGAGCGCGTCCAGCGCGACCTCTACGTCCACCGGAAGGGCGCGACGCGCGCGTTCCCCGCCGGCCACCCCGAGGTGCCGAACGCGTACCGCGACGTCGGCCAGCCCATCATCATCCCCGGGAGCATGGGCGCCGGCAGCTACGTCCTGAAGGGCGGGTCGAAGTCGCTGACGCGGTCGTTCGGCTCCACCGCCCACGGCGCGGGTCGCCTGATGAGCCGCACGCAGGCCAAACGCGAGTACGGCGGCGGCGAGGTGCAGGCGGACCTCCGCGAGCAGAACGAGATCTACGTGAAGGCCGCCTCCGGCGACACCATCGCCGAGGAGGCCCCCGGCGTCTACAAGGACGTCGACGAGGTGGTCGGCGTCTCCGACGCCCTCGACATCGGCGACCTCGTCGTGCGGACGTTCCCCGTCGCGAACATCAAGGGGTAGCTACCGCGAGAACCCCGGGCCGTCCGGCCCCCGCGGACCGCTCGGCGCCCCTCCTTCCGCCAACTGCACGTACTCGGACTCGGGCTGCCCGCTGACCTCCTCGCCGTCGACGCTTCGCCGTCTGCCTGAGGCGTCTTCGACGCCTCTCCGTCCTCGTAGCGCACGAAGTTCAGGTAGAACGGCTCCCCGCAGCCCGGTTCGCCGTCCTCGTCTGAGTCGGGCGGGTGCGACCAGTCGGCGTCGTCCCGCCCGCAGACGAACTTCACGCCGTCCGCCGCGTCGCTCTCGTAGTCATCACCAGGGGAGACGTACGTCCACCCCTCCAGCGGGAACGGCGTCACGGACTTGTCCGCGAGGTAGGGGTCGCGGTCCAGCTCGGCGACGGCGCCACAGCGCGGACAGTAGTACGACACGGCGACCATGCGCGGCGGTTCGCACTCCGTGGGCTTAGGCGTCTCGCCCGGGAGCGCGCCGCACGAGCGTGAAGCCGACGGCCTGGTGGACTGTGAGGGCGACAACCGAGCGAGCGGCGTACAGCGCCGCTCGCGAGGGAGGAGGGCTCACTCCGGAAGACATTAGGACGGACCCGCGGATGCATCGGGTATGATAGACGAGACTGCCGAGGAGATTCGCGAGATGCGGACCCACTCCTCCTCGGTCGTCGCCGTGAAGGCCGCTCGCGCGCTCCGGGACCTCATCGACAACGACTACCCGACCGTCGAGGAGTACGTGCGAGCGCTGGAACGGAACAGCAACGCGCTCCGGCGCGCGAACCCCTCGCACGCGTCGCTGGTGACGACCCAGCGCGAGGTCGTCGAGCGCGTGCGGGACGCCGACCCCGCCTCGGTCGCGGAGGCCAAGGAGGTGACCGCGGCGGCCATCGACGACGTCGTGGAGTCCGTCGAGAGCGCGAAACACGAGGCCGCGGCGACGCTGGCCGACCGCATCGACGACGGCCAGACGCTGCTCACCCACGACTACTCCTCGACGGTGCTGGAGGCCCTCGAGACGGCGGCGAAGAACGGCAAACACCTCGAGGTGTTCGTGACGGAGGCCCGCCCCCGCCACCTCGGCCGGAAGACCGCGCGGACGCTGGCGGCCATCGACCGCATCGAACCGACGCTCATCGTCGACGGCGCCTCCGGCTACTACCTCGGGGACTGCGACCGCGTCCTCCTCGGGATGGACTGCATCGTCGGTGACACGTACTACAACCGCGTCGGCACGTACCCGCTCGTGGCGACGGCCGCCGACGCCGGGACGCCGGTCTCCGTCGCGGGGGCGAGCGCGAAGCTCGTGGAGGAGGGGTTCCGCTTCGAGAACGACTTCCGGGACGCCAGCGAGGTCATCCGCGAGCCCCCGGAGGGCTTCGACGTGAAGAACCCCGCGTACGACGCGACGCCGACGCGCCTGCTGGACGCCGTCGTGACCGACGAGGGAGTCCGCGAGTACTAGCCGGCGGGAGAAGCACGCCCTCGGCCGAATTTTGAACCGGGTACAGCAGACGCGCCGCGCGCGTCGCCGGAACGACTAACGGCGTGGCGGCGAACGACCGCGTATGTGGCGCGCCGACGCCGACCGGGTCTGGGACCACCTCGCCGGGGACCGCCGCCCGCGGCGGCTCGTCGTGCTCTGTGCCGTCGCCCTCGTCAGCGTGGCGTCCGTCGCGTTCCTGCTCGGGCTGAACGTCAGGCTCTACGACTTCGTGGGCTGGCTCGTCGTCGTCCCCGGAATCGCCGTCGCCGGCGGGATTCTCGGTGCGGGCCTCGTACCGACTATCGGCTCGCTGTGGCTCGTCGGCGCCCGGGGGTACGTCTTCCCGCCGCTGGTCGGGTACGTCACGGGCGAATGGGCGGGCGCCGGCCGGTACACCCACCCGAGGATGCTCGGGTTCGCGTACGGCTCCGCTCGCGCCGAACTCCGCGGCGGCGTCGAGACGAGCCTCGACACCGGACTGGTGCTCGCGGTCGTCGTGGGCGTCCTCAGCTACGCTGTGGGCGTCGCCGCGAGAAAACTGGCCGCGCGCGTCGAGTCGTCGCCGTGACTGGCGCGCCCCGAGAGCGCTACTCCCGCGGCGGGTGCTCGCGGGCGAGCGTGATTTCGTGGGCTTCGACGTCCTCGTAGGCGGCGACGCGGCCGCCGACGTCGACGCGCCCGGCGTCGGTCTCGAGGACGAGCGTCGCGACCTCCTCGGTCTCCTCGAACTTCGTCTCGACGACGCGGCCGCGGTCGGTGCGGGCGTCCCCGGAGAGCACGTCGCGGCCGTGGACGGTCGCGTACACGTCGCCGTCGAGCGTCTGGAGGTCCTTC
Organism: Halobacterium sp. CBA1126; assembly: GCF_009741975.1. Classification (GTDB taxonomy): domain Archaea; phylum Halobacteriota; class Halobacteria; order Halobacteriales; family Halobacteriaceae; genus Halobacterium. The sequence continues at coordinate 18,917 of NZ_WPCF01000011.1, forward strand.
ACGCAGCGCCGGATGGAGGCGTACGTCCGCGGGAGTTCGACGTCGACGGTGGTCTCGCTCTCGTGGAGGGTCTCGTTGGCGGTCGACCAGATGACGGTGCCGAAGAACCCGGAGACGAGGAACCCCAGCGCCGACCGGTTGAAGATGACGCCGTACTTCTCGGGGTCGTCGCGGACCGCGCCCTGCGTCGCGTACACGGAGTACTGGCCGTCGGCGACCGCGAGGACGGGCGTCGTGACGCCGCGGCGGCCGCGCGCGGTGGTCGCGAGCTCGTCGTAGTCGAAGCTCTCGGGGCCGGGGGCGTTCCGCACGGGCGCGACCACGAGGTCGATGCTGACGCCGCGCTCGCTGGCGGCCTCGAGGTCGTCCGCGAACCGCTCCAGCAGCCCCGGCGTCAGCGAGCAGACGAGCTCGAACTCCGCGCTGTCGATGACGTCGCCGAAGTACCGCAGAATCGTCGACCGGGACTTCACCAGCGACACCGCCTCCGTCTCGCGGGCGGGCGTGGTGTACGCCTCCTCGAGGGAGGCGACCATCTCCGCGAAGCTCGTCTGGAGGTCCGCGAACGCCTCCTCGGGGTCGATGGCGACGACCTTCATCGGGCGGGACTCCCGTAGCTCCACGAGCCCGCGGTCGCCGAGGCTTCGCACCGTGTCGTACACCCGGGGTTGGGGGATTTCGGTGCGGTCGGCGATCTCGCTCGCGGTGAGTTCCCCGTGCCGCAACACCGCGAGGTACGCCTCGATCTCGTACTCCCCGAGGTCGAACCCCGCGCCGACTCGTTCGACCGTCTCGCGGAGGTCCTCGTCGCTCATACGGCCACCCACGGCGACCCCGCTCTTTTACCCTGCGGTCGCGGCGTCACATGTACATCCGGTCGTCGGGGCGCTCGTCCTCGGCGCGCTCGACGCGCTCGCTCAGCTCCTCGTAGTGCTGGGCGACCTCCGCGGCGAACGCCTCCAGCGGCCCGGTGTCGACGGCGAGGTCGTAGACGTCGCTGACGGCGTCCACGAGCCGAATCGCGGCTTCGACGTCCGGCGCCTGCGCGTGGACGGGCGTCGTGAACACGCACGCTCGCCGCGGGCTGTCGATGCCCCGCGAGAGCAGCTCGGCGTTCACGCCGTCGAGGAAGCCGTTGCCCATCGGCGGCACGCCGGCGTCCGCGAGGCGGGCCTCGCGGTAGTCCTCGGTCGCGATGTAGAACGTGCGGTGGGCGTCCGGACCGTGGGCGACGGGGACGCCGGAGAGCACGGCGGTCTCCGCGACGCCGTTGCGGTCGAGCCACGCGGAGAGCGCGTCGGTGAACGCGCCGGCGACGGACACCGGCACGAACAGCTCGCCGACGAGCACGGTGACGTCGACGTCGGGCTTCGAGAAGAACCGCGTGTGGTGGCGCGGCGTCCCGTTCTCGAACGGCGTGATGGCGGGGAGGCCGTCGACGGCGACGTGGCCGGTCTGTTCGAGCTCGAGGTGGTCGACGAGGAAGTCCGCGGCCGTCAGGCCGGCGAGCCCGAACTCCGAGAACCCGCAGAGGAGCGCGTCGCTGGGCTGGGCGTCGTGCGTGAACTCGAACTCGGGGCGGCGGCCGGCGGCTGGAGCGGCGTCTGCCATACGGGGACGACGGCGACCAACCCCTTATCGGTTCGGTCAGTCGTCGGCGCGGAACCTGACCCGCCCCTCGATTTCGGGGTCGATGCCGTGTTCGCGGGCGTACTCGGCGAGCACCTGGTGTTGGACGTCGAGGCGGTCGACGCGGTGGGCTTCGTCGAGCGCGGGGAACTCGTCGTCCGTGTAGAAGAGGTAGTCCGTGGTCGCGAGCGAGTACGTCGCGCCGGGGTCGACGGGCTCGCCGCCGACCCGGACGTCCAGCAGGTCGTCGCTGGCCTCGTCCCACGCGACCTCCGCGCCGGAGACGTGGGCGTGCCACCAGTCGGGTTCCGCGAACCCGAGCGACCCGCCCTTCGCGCCGCGGAACACGTCCAGCAGCTCCACGCCCGTGAGTTCGGCGACCGAGACCGGCTCCTCGAAGGGGACGACGCGTGACGAGGTCCGCGACCGTCACGTCGCCCCGCGATGGCGGGGCCGTCCCGGGACGCCGCCGGAGTTCTGGAGCGCGACGTCGGCGTCCGCGGCCCACCGGTAGGCGTCCGCGACGAAGTTCCCGATGCGGGACTCCCCGCGGAACAGCGTCGACTCGGTTCGCTCCATCGGCTCGGCGACGTGCGCGACGGTGTCGTTCAGTCCCGTCTCGGCCATGCGCTCGCGGAGCCGGGCCGCCAGCGGCTCGTGAACGGGCGCGTCCGCGACGACGTGCCGGGTGACCTCGCCGGCCTCGAGGTCGACTTCGAGGACGACCTCGCCGCCAGAACCGGGTCGGGTGAGCAGCGTGTCGTCGAGGCGTTCGACGCGCTCGGCGGGGACGTGGCCGCCGAGCACCGCGTCCACGTCCGTCGCGGCGGCGAGCTCCTCGTCGCCCCGGCCGAGGTGCGAGAGCGCGACCACGTAGTCCGCGCCGGCCTCGCGGAGCTGTTCGCTCGCCTCACGCGTGGCCGCGACGGGGTCGGTGACCGTGAGGTCGCCCGCCATCGGGTTCAGGGACGGCGTGGCGTCGTCGAGCACGCCGACGAAGCCGACGCGCGCGCCGCCGACTTCGAGCGTCGTCCACGGGTCGACGCCGGCGACGCGGTCGCCGTCCCGGTAGACGTTCGCGGACACCCACGTCTGCGGGGAGTCGGCGACGATGTCGCCGGTGACGTCGGCGCCGTAGTCGAAGTCGTGGTTGCCGAACGTCTCCACGTCGGGGTCGACCGCGTCGTAGAGGTCCAGCGCCTGCCGGCCCTCCGTCACCAGCGAGAGCACGCCCGGGGCCGTGTTGTCCCCGGAGCCGGCCGCGAGCGCGTCGCCGCGGCCGCGGAGCACGCTGGCGAGCCGCCCGGCCTGCTCGGGCGTGTCGTAGACGTTCTCGAGGTCGGAGTAGTGGAGAATCCGGACCGCCATTACCCGACCGGACGCCGGCGGCGGGGAAGAGCGCTTCGATGGCCGGGGCTCGTCGGGACGGACAGGGCTAAATGGGCCACCGGGCTACGGGGAGGTATGTTCACGGTGACGACCGACGACGGCACGTTCCACGTCGCCGACGACGAGGGCGAGCGCGGTCAGGACGGCCCGTTCTTCGTCGTCTACCGGACCGCGGACCGGGAGCGTCGGTACGGCTACTACTGCTCGAACTGCGAGTCCATCGACGTCGCCATGGACTCGATGCGCCGCATCAAGTGCAACGACTGCGGGAACTTCACGAAGCCCGACGAGTGGGACTCCGCCCACGAGTAGTCGACAGAACGCAGTTTTTCGCCGCTCGTTCCGGACGTTCGTCGAATTGTATCGGCAGTTCCGAGAACGGCAGGAAAGCTTATTACGGAGGCCGCCGACGGTACGATTGCATGGGGACTGTTACCACCCCTCCCGACGAGCAGGCCCGGTCGATATTCGACGACCTCGGGTACAGCCTCGCTGGCGACGGCGCGGAGTTCTCCGCCACCCGCGACTGGAAGGAGATACGCGTGACAGCCGTCACAGACCGAGTCGAGGCCGACCACGACAGCGGCTATCGCTGTTTCGTGACGTGGGCCGAGAACACCGACGCGCTCGAGCGACAGCTGCGTCGGCTCGACCCGCCCTACGAGTGGGCGGTGATGGGCGTCGAGGAGGACGGTGACTACGAGGTAGCGCGCGCCCCGCCGGTCGCGTAGGCGCGCGGCGGTCTTCTATCGGAGCGCTTCCCGCGTAGCGGCGACTCCGGCGGCCGCGTCCACGTCCGCGCCGAGCGCGTCGAAGGCGTCCGCGAGCGCCGCGACCACGAGCGTGACGTTCTCGGGGCGCGCGCCGTGGCCCATACAGCCGATGCGGAACACGTCGCCCGCGAGGTCGCCGAGCCCGGACGCGATTTCGAGGTCGTACTGCTCGAGCACGTAGTCGATGACCTCGCCGTCGTCGACGCCGCCGGGGACGCGGACGGCGTTCAGGCTCGGCAGCCAGTAGTCGTCCTCGGGGTTGAGGCCGAGGCCCATCGCCTCCACGCCGGCCTTCAACGCGCCCGCGACGCGCTCGTGGCGCGCCCAGCGCTGCTCGATGCCCTCCTCCGCGACGAGGCGGAGCGCCTCGCGGAGCGCGTACACGTTCGAGACGGGCGCCGTGTGGTGGTACGCGCGCTCGTCGCCCCAGTACCCCTCCAGCAGGGAGAGGTCCAGGTACCACGACCGCGGGTCCTCGTCGCGGGAGAGCACCTTCTCCATCGCGTCGTCGTTCAGCGTCAGCGGGCTCGCGCCCGGCGGACACGACAGGCACTTCTGCGGGCCCGAGTACGCCGCGTCGATTCCCCACTCGTCGACGCGCAGCTCGACGCCCCCGAGGCTCGTCACGGTGTCCGCGAGCACGAGCGCGTCGTGCTCGTGGGCGATGTCCGTGAGCTCCGGGACGTTCGTCTGCTTCGCGCCCGTCGACGTCTCCGCGTGCACGAACCCGAAGACGTCGGGCTGGTGCTCGTCGAACGCCGCCTCGACGTCCGCGGGCCGGAGCGGCTCCCCCCACGGCGCGTCGACGCGCACGACCTCGCCGCCCGCGCGGCGCGCCATCTCCGCCATCCGGTCGCCGAAGTAGCCGTTCGTCGGCGCGAGGAACGTGTCCCCCGGCTCGGTGAGGTTGCCGATGGCGGCCTCCATCGCCGCCGACCCCGTCCCGGAGACCGGAATCGTCCACTCGTTGTCCGTCCGGAACGCGTACCGCAGCAGCTCCTGGGTCTCGTCCATGATGTCGACGAACGACGGGTCGAGGTGGCCCACGAGCGGCGTGCTCATCGCCTTCAGTACGCGCGGGTGGACCGGGCTCGGCCCCGGCCCCATGAGCGTTCGCTGCGGCGGGTTCAGCTCACCGACGGCTGGCGTCTCGGTCATGTGCGAACCCGAGACGGGCGCCAGCAAGAAGCTTCGGGAATCGGCACCGCGGCGGCAGGAGTTACGTGGCCGGCCCGTCTTGGGCCGGTATGCAACCCGAGTCGCCGTCGTCGCTGTCCGACCTCCTGAACGGCACCGTCGACCAGTTCGTCGGCAACGTCGCCGGCGCGCTCCCGCGCGTCCTCACCGGACTGGTCTTCCTCGCGCTCGCCGTCGTGTTGATTCGCGTCACCGTCGCCGCCGTCCGCGCGGTCCTCCGGCGCGTGTACGCCGACCAGCCCATCTACGTCCAGCTCGGCGGCACGCTCGTCGCGGTCGTCCTCTGGTTCGGCGCGCTGCTGGGCTTCCTCTCGGCGGTCGGCCTCCCCGAGATCGCGGCCGCGCTCGGCACCGCGTCGGGGTTCCTCGCGCTCGGCGTCTCCTACGCCCTCTCCGGGATGCTCGCGGACGCCGTCGCCGGCATCTACCTGCTCCGCGACCCCGACTTCAACCCCGGCGACACGGTCGTCGCGGGCGACGTCACCGGCGTCGTCGACTCCATCGAGCTCCGGAAGACGCGGTTCAGCGTCGGCGAGGACACGGTCGTCCGCGCGAACGCCGAGGTCGAGAAGAAGTGGACCAAGAAGCCGGAGTGAGCGCCGGACGAACCCTGTTAGCAGGTCACCCGCGAGTTTATGCCGTTCGGTAGAGTAGTTCGGGTATGTTCGTAGGGCACGCGACGTTCGCGTTCGGCGTCGTCGCGCTCGCCGCCGTCCGCCTCGGGGCGTCCCGCGAGCGGGCGCTCGCGCTCGGCGTCGCGGCCGGCCTGTTCGCCGCGGTCCCCGACGTCGACATGGCGTACGCCCTCGTCGGCCTCCTCACCGTCGACCCCACCAGCCCGATGGCCGTCGCGCAGTCGTTCTGGGGCGCGTCGACGGTCGTCCACCGCGCGGTCACGCACTCGCTGGTGGTGGGGGTGCCGGCGGCCGCCGCGTTCGCGCTCGCGCCCACCCACCGCCGGCTCGCCGCCGCCGCGCTCGCCGCGCTCGTCGGCGTCGGCGTCGCCGTCTCCGGGCCGCTCCCCGCCGTCATCGTCGGGCTGTTCGCCGCCGGCGGCTGGTTCGTCGCGCACGCCGCCCACGCGTACGACGTCCGCGGCGCCACCCTGTTCGGGGTCGCGCTCGTCGGCCTCCTCACGCACCCGTTCGGCGACCTGTTCACGGGCCAACCCCCGGAGCTGTTCTACCCGCTCGACGTCGCCGTCCTCGACGGTCGCGTCGCGCTGTCCGCGGACCCGACGCTGCACCTGCTCGGCGCGTTCGGCGTCGAGCTGTTCGCCATCTGGCTCGGCGTCGCGGCCGCGCTCTGGCTGACCGGCCGCCGGTTCGCCGACCACGTGAACCCGCGGGCGGCGTCCGGCGCCGCGTACGCGCTCGCCGTGCTCGTGTTGCCGCCGCCGACCGTCGACGCCTCCTACCAGTTCGTGTTCAGCGTCGTCGCGGTCGGGTTCGTCGGCGTCGTCCCCGCGCCCCGGTTCGGCCAGCGCTCGCTGGCGCTGCCGTCGCTGCCGACCGGCCTCGTCACCGGGCTCGCCGCCGTCACGCTCGCCGGCGTCGCGTACGCCGTCGCGTACGCGACCGGCCTCGCGTAGCTGCCGGCGCCGGCCGCGACCGCTCCCTAGCGAGTAATTTTATCCGGCTTCCCGGCGAACTGTCGGGCGATGGTATACAAGAAGATCCGACTCATCGGGACCAGCGAGGAGAGCTTCGACGCGGCCGCCGACGAGGCGATCGACCGCGCGGAGGACACGCTGGACAACGTGAAGTGGGCGGAAGTCGTCGAACAGGGCGTCGAAATCGCGAGCGTCGAGAACCGACAGTACCAGGTCGAGGTCGAAGTCGCCTTCGAGCTGGAGAACTAAGTCCGGAAGGACTCGCCGCAGCCGCACTCGCTCTCGACGTTCGGGTTCTGGACGTGGAAGCCCGCGCCCTGTAGCCCGCCCTCGAAGTCGAGCTGGCTGCCGCCGACGTAGCTCAGGCTGGACTGGTCGACGAACAGCCGCAGTCCGTTACTCTCGAAGATCTGGTCCTCGGGCTCGGGCTCGTGCTCGAAGCGCATCCCGTAGGAGAGCCCGGCGCAGCCGCCCTGCTGGACGTACAGCCGCAGGCCGGCCTCCGAGGCGTCCATGTCTTCGCTCTCCATGAGCTCGCGGGCCTGCTCGGCCGCGGGCTCGGTGGCCGTGACCACCGTGTCTCCCTCCCCATTCTCGACGGTCGCGCTCATGTCGAATACGTTCGGGGCCCGCAGTCATAAGCGTGGTGCCGGGGACGAACGCTCGCCGCGTCTGCGGCGCGCCGGGCACGCGAGCCCCGAGTTCGCTCCCCTCGCCGGCGTCAGCGCCGCGCGAGCGCCGAGTCGCGCCGTCATTCGTCTACCTTCCCGTCGCGGCGGTCGGCCTCTCGCGCGTCCGCCGAGCGGTCCTCGGGGTCGCCGTGGCCGCCGCCGCCGGGCGTCCGTATCCGCACGGTCGACCCGGCGCTGACGTCGACGGACGCCTTCGACGGCACGCGCTCGCCGTCGACGAGGTTCTCGCCGGTCGCGCCGTCCTCGCCGCCGTCGACGCCCGCGGGCGCGGTGCGGCGGCGCTCGGTGAGCAGCGAGACGGTCGCGTCGGTCTGGAGCGTGACGGCGCGCTCGAGGCCGAGGCCGCCGCGGTACTCGCCGTCGCCGCCGCTGGACGGCCGGAGCGCGTACGTCTCGACGCGCATCGGGTACTCCGTCTCGAGGGCCTCGACGGGCGTGTTCAGCGTGTTCGTCATCCCGACCTGGACGCCGTCCATGCCGTCCTTGTCGGGGCGCGCGCCGAAGCCGCCAGCGATGGTCTCGTAGTACGTGAACTCGCCGTCGCGGTCGCCGACGATGAGGTTGTTCATCGTCCCCTGACTGCCGGCCGGCACGCGGTCCGGGATGGCGTCCGCGAGCGCGGCGAGCGTGACGTCGGTCACCCGCTGGCTGGTCTCGACGTTCCCGCCGACCACCGCGGCCGGCGGCGCGGGGTTGAGCAGCGACCCCTCGGGCGCCGAGACGGACACCGGCTCGTAGCAGCCGTGGTTCGGCGGAATCTCCGGGTCCGTGACCGCGCGGACGACGAAGTAGACCGCGCTCTTCGCGACGGACAGCGGCGCGTTGAGGTTGCCGGCGACCTGGTCGGCGGCCCCCGCGAAGTCGACGTCGAGCGCGGAGCCGTCGACGGTGACCGTCGCCTCCACGGGGATGTCCTCGTCGGTCACACCGTCGCCCTCGAGGACGTCCCGCGCGTCGTACTCGCCGTCCGGGAGCTCCGCGATTTCGGCCTCCATGCGGTCACGCGAGTAGTCGACGACCGCGTCGAAGGCGTCCAGCAACAGCGGCCCGTGGTCGTCGAGGAGCTCCCCGACGCGTTCCTCCGCGCGCTCGTTCGCGGCGCGCTGGGCCTGCAGGTCCGCCCGCCGCTCGTCGGGCGTCCTGACGTTCGCCAGCAGCACGTCGAGGACGCCCTCGTTCAGGTCGCCGCCGTCGACGAGCCGAACCGCTGGCAGGCGGAGGCCCTCCTCGTATATCTCGCGGGCGCCCGGCGGCATGCTGCCGGGGGCGCTCCCGCCGACGTCGGCGTGGTGGGCGCGCGAGACGGCGAACCCGAGGACGTCGCCCTCGGGCGCGATGGTGGAGACCAGCGTGACGTCCGGGAGGTGGGTGCCGCCCTCGAACGGGTCGTTCACGACGAAGACGTCCCCGGGACGGGGGTTCTCGTCGAGCACGACGTCGACGGCGTCCGGCATCGCGCCGAGGTGGACGGGGATGTGTTCGGCCTGCGCGACCATCCGGCCGTCGGCGTCGAACAGCGCGGTCGAGCAGTCCTGTCGCTCCTTGATGTTCGGCGAGTACGCCCCCGTGATGAGGACGTGGCCCATCTCCTCGGCGACGCTCTCCAGGTGGTTCCGGAGAATCTCCAGGGTCACGGGGTCGACGTCCCCGCCGGACGCCCGCCCCGCGCGTTCGTCGGTCACGCGTCGCCCACCTCCGAGACGAGGGCGCCGTCCGCACGCACCGTGACGTCCCAGGCCGGCGGGACGACGACCGTGCTCTCGTCCTGTTCGATGATGGCCGGCCCGCCGAGCGTCCGCCCCGGGCGGAGGCGTTCGCGCTCGTACACCGGCGTCTCGTAGACGCCGTCCTCGAAGGTCGCGTCCCGCGTCCCCTTCAGCGGGTCGCCGGCCGCCTCGTACGCGACGTCCGGCACGGGGCGTTCGACGGTCGCGGTCACGCGGCAGTTGACCAGGTGGACCGGCTCGTCCATCCGGTAGCCGTACGCGGACTCGTGGGCGTCCTCGAACCGGTTCCGGGCGTCCCCGCGGTCGAACGAGTCGCCGACGTCGACCGAGAGCTCGAAGCTCTGCCCGGCGTACCGGAGGTCCGCCGAGTACGCGACCGTCGCTCCGTCGGGGTCGCTGACCGCCGCCAGCACCTCGTCGCGGAGGTCGGCGTAGATGCCCTCGACCGCGTCGGCGTCGACGTCGGCCAGCGGCCGCCGGTGGGTGCGGACCGCGTCCTGTTTCTCGTCGGCGGCCAGCAGGCCGTACGCCGACAGGACGCCGGACGCGCGCGGCACCACCACGCGCTCCATGTCGAGGCTCTCCGCGATGGAGACCGCGTGCATCGGCCCGGCGCCGCCGAACGCGACGAGGCCGAACGTCCGCGGGTCGTAGCCGCGCTCGACGGTCACCGACCGGATGGCGCGGGTCATGTTCGCGTTCGCCACCCGGTAGACGCCCCGGGTGGCCTCCACGGGGTCGTCCATGCCCGCTTCCGCCGCGAGGTCGCCGATGGCGTCGTACGCCGCCTGCTCGTCCAGCGAGAGTTCGCCGCCGAGGCTCGTGCTCGACCCGATGTAGCCGAGCACGAGGTTGGCGTCCGTGACCGTCGGCTTCGTGCCGCCGCGGCCGTAACACGCCGGCCCCGGCTCCGCGCCCGCCGACCGCGGGCCGATGCGGAGCGCGCCGCCGGCGTCCACCCACGCGATGGACCCGCCGCCCGCGCCGACCGTCTCGACGTCGACCATCGGCGTCCTTATCGGGCGGTCGTTGATTTCGCCGTCGGTCGTCCGCTCGACGTCGCCGTCGCGCACGAGGCTGACGTCGCTGGACGTCCCGCCCATGTCGAACGTGACGAACCCCGAGGTCGCGTCGCTGTCCGCGTCGTCGGTCGCCATCGCGTTCGCGCCGACGACGCCCGCGGCCGGCCCCGAGAGGACCGTCAGGACGGCGTTCCGGCGGACGGTCTCCGCGTCGGTGATGCCGCCGTTCGCCTGCATGATTCGCGGCTGCGGGAGGCCGGCGTCGGCCGCGCGCTCGGAGAGGTGGCCGACGTACCGGTCGATGGCCGGCCGCACGTACGCGTCGACGACGGTCGTGGCGGTCCGCTCGTACTCGCGGAACTCCGCGAGGACCTCGTGGGAGGTCGAGACGGGCACGTCAAGTTCCTCCCGGAGGACCGCGGCGACCCGGCGCTCGTTCTCCGGGTGGGCGTACGCGTGGAGGAGCGAGACGGCGACGGCCTCGGCGCCCGACTCGCGGATGGCGTCGGCCACCGACCGGACCTCGGCCTCGTCGACGGCGCGCTCGACGCCGTCGGTGGTCGTCCGCTCGTCGACCTCGAACCGGCGGCGCCGCGGCACCAGCGGCGTCGGCTTCTCCGCTTCGAGGTCGTACAGCGAGGGGCGGTCCTGTCGGCCGATTTCGAGGACGTCGCGGAACCCCTCGGTCGTGACGAGCGCGGTCCTCGCGCCCGACTCCTCGAGGAGCGCGTTCACCGAGACGGTCATCGCGTGCGAGAACCCCTCGAGCTGGCCGGGTTCGACGCCCGCCTCGGCGCACGCCTTCTCGATGCCCGCCATCACGCCGTCGCTCTGGTCGTCCGTGCTCGGCACCTTCGCCGTGACGAGCTCGCCGTCCGCCAGCAGCGTCACGTCCGTGAACGTCCCGCCGACGTCGACGCCCACGACGCGGTCGCTCATCCGTCCTCGAAGCGCGCGTCCACGCTCGCGGCGTGGGCTTCGAGGCCCTCGGCCTCGGCGAGCGTCGTCACGGTCTCCCGGAGGTCCGCGAGCGCGCCCTCGTCGAGGCGCTGGACGGTCGTCGACCGGAGGAACGTGTCCACGGAGAGCCCGCCGGCGACCTTCGCCTTCCCGTTCGTCGGGAGCACGTGGTTCGTCCCCGTGGCGTAGTCGCCCGCGGCGACGGGCGCGTACGGCCCGAGGAACACCGACCCCGCGGAGTCGACGCGGTCCAGCAGCTCCTCGTCGTCGTCGGCCTGAATCGAGAGGTGTTCGGCGGCGTACTCCTCGGCGAACAGCACCGCCTCGCTCATCGAGCGCGCGACGAACACGCCGCTGGCGCCGCTCCCGAGGGCCTCCCGAATCGTCTCCGCGCGCTCCCGGTCGTCGACGCCGGCCTCGACAGCCGCGCAGATTTCCCCCGCGGTCGCCTCGTCGTCGGTGACCGCGACGACGCTGGACTCGGGGTCGTGTTCGGCCTGCGCGAGCAGGTCCGCCGCGACGTACTCGGGGTCGGCGGTCTCGTCGGCGACCACCAGCAGTTCGGAGGGACCCGCGAGGAAGTCGATGTCGACGTCCCCGCGGACTTCGGCCTTCGCCGCGGTGACGAACTTGTTGCCCGGGCCGACGACCTTCTGCACGCGGTCGACGGTCTCGGTCCCGTACGCCAGCGCCGCGACGGCCTGCGCGCCGCCGGAGGCGTACACGCGGTCCGCGCCCGCGACGTGCATCGCCGCCATCGTCACCGGGTTCAGCTCCTCGGCGGGCGGCGTCGCGACCGCCACCTGTTCGACGCCCGCGACCTTCGCGGGAACGACGCCCATCAGCACCGACGACGGGTACGCCGCGGTGCCGCCGGGCGCGTACACGCCGACGCGCTCGATGGGGCGGAACCGCCGCCCGAGCTCCCGGCCCTCGGAGAACTCCCGGCGCCAGTCCTCCGGCAGTTGGGCCTCGTGGAACTCCCGGACGTTCGCCGCGGCGTCCTCGATGGCCGCGCGGGTCTCCTCGTCCAGTTCCTCGTAGGCGCGCTCGGCCTCGTCCGTGACGTCGACGTTCCCCAGCTCCACGTCGTCGAACTCGCTGGCGTACTGGCGGAGCGCCACGTCGCCCTCCTCGCGGACGCGCTCGACGATGTCCCGGACCGTCGACCGGACCGACTCCACGCCCGCCGTGCGCTCGAACAGCGCGCGGCGGCGGTCCGGCCCGAGGTCCGCGACGGCTTCGTAGTCCATACGCGCCGTTGGAGCGGCCGGCGAAAAGGCGTTTCCATCCGTGGGACTGGTCGACGCCCGGGCGAGCTTTCAGAGGCGTTATCACGGACCTCCGCCGAGACGGGGACATGAGCATCGACGCGCTCGTCGACGACGCGGCCGCCGCGTGGCAGCCGCTGACCGAGCAGTTCTTCGCAGAGTACCCCGAGCCGCTGTTCGTCGTGGACGACGACGGCCGCATCGCGCTGTGGAACGACGCCGTCGTGGAGATGACGGGCCTCCCTCGCGAGGAAGCGGTCGGCGTGGAGGCCATCGACGTGTTCGGGACGGAGGGCCAGACCGAGACGCTCGCGGACGCGGTGATGCGGTCGGGCGAGGCCGTCCGCGAGGACGCCATCCGGTCCGCGGAGATGGGCGGCCAGCAGCTCCACGCGCAGGCGTCCGCGACGCCGCTGGAGGGCCCGGACGGCGAGGTGGTCGGCGCGGTCGAAGTGCTGACGCTCGTGACCGACGTGGTCCAGCAGCGCGAGCGCGTCGAACGCGTCCAGGAGACCCTCTCCGAGGAGGTCGAAGGCGCCGTCGACGAACTGCGGGCGGCCAGCGAGGACGTCGCGGCGTCCAGCCGGGAGATTCGCGACCTCGCGTCCGGGCAGGCGGACGACCTCGAGGAGGTCTCCGGGGAGGTCTCGACGTTCAGCGCGACCGTCGAGGAGGTCGCCGCCAGCGCCGACGAGGTCCGCGGGCGGAGCAACGACGCCATGGAGCGCGCCCGCGAGTCCCGGGAGGCCGCCGAGCGCGTGCTCGACGCCGTCGACGCGTTCGCGGAGACCGCGGACACCGTCGAGAGGAACACCGACGAGCTCCGCGAGCGCCTCGAGGAGATCGACCGCGTGGTCGAGGTCATCACGGACATCGCCGACCAGACGAACCTGCTCGCGCTGAACGCGAACATCGAGGCCGCCCGCGCGGCGAAGCCGGCAGCGGGTTCGAGGTCGTCGCCGACGAGGTCAAGGAGCTCGCCGAGCAGTCCCAGTCCGAGGTCGGGGAGATCGAGGCGCTGGTCGCCGACATCAAGGCGGACAGCCGGGAGACCGCCGAGAGCGTCGCGGAAGCCACCGACCGCGTCGCCGACGCCCGCGAGGCCGCGGAGGCGCTCGTGGAGAACCAGCGCGAGATCGAGACGCTCGTCCGCGAGACCGCCGAGGGGATGGACGAGATAGCGAACGCGACCGACGACCAGGCCGCCAGCGCCGAGGAGATCGCGACCGTCGTCGACGACGTCGCCGACCGCGCCGACCACGTCGCCGAGGAGACCGCGAGCCTCGCGGCCGCCCACGACCAGCAGACGGAGATGCTCGCGGACATCGAGGACGCCATCGAGGACGCCGAACGCCAACTCGACGAGGAGTAGTCGGGGCCCGAGGCGGTCCGCCACGGGGCTCGTGACGCGCGGCGCTACTGTCGGTCGCCGAGCGCGACGTCGACGCCGCTGCGCGCCAAGAGGTACGCGAGGACGGCGCCCCCGGGCCCGCAGCCGACGACGACCACGTCCGCTGATTCGGTGCGCTCGCTCACGTGCTCGCGCCGGCCGGTCCGAGAGGCCACTCTAACACGGGCGTACAGTCGCGCCGGCAGCACCAGCTGTATTGCTGCGTTCGGCGGCGTACACCCCGAACAGTTATCTGTCAGCGTCGAATACAGTTCCGCTCGTGCAGCGATGCCCTCCACGACGACGCGCCGCGGTTTCGTAGCCGGCGTCGCCGCCGGGAGCGCCGCACTCGTCGGCACCGGCAGCGCCGCGACGGCTCGCGGGTCGACGCGACCGCGAGCCGGCCAGTCCAGTCTCGCAACGGTCGTCAGCGACGCGCTCCGGGAGGCGATGGCCGAGTACGACGCGGACGGCGCGACGGTCGGCGTCGTCGCGGACGGCGAGCCGGTCCTCACGGAGGGCGTCGGGCACGCGTACCGGAACCCCGACGCGCCCGTCGACCCCGAGGAGACGCTGTTCCGCGTCGGCTCCGTCTCGAAAGTCCCCACGTTCGTCGCGGCGATGCGGCTCGTCGACGAGGGCGCGGTCGCCCCGGACGACCCCGTCGCACCACGCCTCGACTCCGTCACCGTCCCCGGCGGCGGGGAGCCGATTACGCTCGCCCACCTCGCCACCCACACGTCCGGGTTCGAGCAGCGGTACGTCGGCCAAGTCGCCACCAGCATCGAAGACGTCCGACCCCTCCCGGCGGTCCTCGAAGCGAACCACCCCGCTCGGGTCAACCCGCCCGGCGAACTCCCGCTCTACACGAACTACAACGCCGGACTGGCGGGCCAGTTCGTCGCGGACGTCCACGGGACGGACTTCGAGACGGCCGTCGCCGACCTCGTCTTCGACCGGCTGGGGATGACCGACAGCACGTTCGACCCGCTCCCCGCTGCACTCGTGGGCGGCCGCGACGACGCCGCAGACGACGTCTCGTGGTACTCGGGGATGGCGCCCGCGTCCGGGCTCTCGGCCACCGCAGCGGACGCGGTCGCGCTCCTGCAGGCGCTCGCCACCGACGGCGCGACGCCCGCAGGGAGAGTGCTGTCGCCGGCGGCCACAGCCGCCCTCCGCGACCAGTGGCACACGCCCCACGACGCGCTGGCCGGCATCGCGTTCGGCATGAAGCGCCAGCGCCGCGGCGACACGCTCGTCGTCGGGCATCAGGGGTCGGTCCGGGACTTCCGGACGGACTTCCGACTCGTCCCCGACGACGGCGCGGGCCTGTTCGTCTCCGTGCACGGCGCCGACGCGAACGACGTGCAGGCCGCGGTCACCGACGCCTTCCTCGAGGCCGTCGCGCCGGTCGAAGCGCCCGAAACCGCGGGCGACGGCGGCCTCGACGCGGCGAGCGCCGTCACGGGCGAGTACAAGCCCGTGATGGCGACCGACGCGGCCTCCCACGAGAAGCTCCTCTACCACCTCCTCGCGAGCGAGACGACCCTCAGGACCACCGCTGACGGGCGGCTGGAGACGGTACGGGGCGGCACGACCCACCGGTGGACCGCGGTGTCGCCGCGCGTGTTCCGGCGTTCGGACGGCGCGGACGCGCTCGTCGTCGAGTCGAGGGCGGACGGCGGCCGGTACGCGTTCTACGCCAGCGACCCGTGGTCGCCGCTGGAAGCCGTCCCGTGGCACGGGCGCTCGCCTTCCACCGACTGCTCGCCGCGCTGGCCACTCTCGCCGTCCTGTCCGGGGCGCTCGGCTGGCCGCTGGCCGCCGGCCGGCGTCGGTTCCGCGGCGGCGACTCGCCGCCACCGTCGCTCTCCCGGAGTCGGTGGCTCGCGGGCGGCGCGACGGCGGCCCTGTTCGCGTTCGCAGCCGTCGCGGTGTTCGGCGTCTTCGACCGCTGGCTGTACGACCCGCCGGCCGCTCTCGACCTGCTGTTCGCGGTGCCGGCGCTCGCCGCGGTGGCGACAGTTGCCGCCGCCGGCATCGCGCTCCGCGCGTGGTACAGGGGCGAGTGGACGCGACTTGCGCGCGTCCACACCACGCTCGTCGTCGCCGGGCTGGGCGTCCTCTGCCTGCTCTGCCGGTACTGGAACCTCCTCGAACTGCCGCTCTAATGGCCGTTCAGAACGGGAGCGGCGACCGGGAGGAGCTACGTCGTCGAGACGTGTGCGCCCGCGACACGACCGGGCGACAATCTACTAGCCGGCTCGGTGGCAGTGAAACCGAGCGTTCTATGCTGAGTGTTCGATGGTCGTCACGGTGAACAGCGAGTCGTCGGAGAGGACACGCTGGACACGGCCGTGCCACACGTCGGCGAACAGTTCGCGCTCGTCCTCGCTCGCGGTCCCCTCGATGATCTGCTGGAGGTTGCCGAGGGCTGGGCCGCCATCCGGCACGTCGCCGACGTGGTAGGTCACCTCGACAGTTTCGTCAGTGTCGGTCCGGCGGAAGCGGAACGTCGGGACAGCACCGTCGGCGTCGAACGCGTCGAACGTGAGCATGTTCTGGCGGTCACCGTGACCGCCGGCGAGCCCACCGAACCCGTCTTCCTGAGCGGCGCCGGTCACGTACGAGATGAGCCGTCCCATCACGCCGTAGGTGGCGTCGTCACGCGGCCCCGCAGCGAGTACTTCGACCTCGCTTCGGACGGGGAATTCGTCGGGATACAGCGCGTCGAGGCCCAACTGGACGATGCGATAGGCGCCCGACGCAGTCGGACACGAGTGGCCCGCCGCCTTCACCACGTCCCTGTAGGTGACGACGAACGGGTCGCCGGACTCGAGGACGGCGAGTGCGTCCGCGACTGGGTCGCGGATACGGATTGCTTCGACGTCGTATTCGACAGCCCAGTTCCCCTCGGTACGGCCGGTGTCGGTCGGTGTCGTGTTTTCTGCCATTATGAGTGGGTCGTGATCGCTCGTTCGTGGTTCGACGCTGTTCAGTACCGCAGCAGTCGCATGCCGTTGCCGATGACGGCGAGGACGCTGGCCTCGTGGACGAGCATTCCGAGCGCGAGCGTGACGTAGCTCGTCAGGACGCCCGCCAGCAGGAGCGTCACCGTCAGCACCGCAAGCCCGACGTTCTCGTAGATGTTCCACCGGGTGGCCTTGCTGAGTGTCACCGCGTAGGGGATGCGGTCGAGGTCGTCCGCCATCAGCGCCATATCCGCCGTCTCGATGGCGGTGTCCGTCCCGGCGGCGCCCATGGCGATGCCCACGTCGGCGGTCGCTAGCGACGGCGCGTCGTTGATGCCGTCGCCGACCATCGCCACGACGTGGCCGTCCTCGCGGAACGCCTCGATGACCGCCTGCTTGTCTTCGGGGAGCAGTTCCGCGCGGTAGTCGTCGATGCCGACTTCCTCGGCGACGGCACGGGCGGTGTGCTCGTTGTCTCCGGTGAGCATCACCGTCTCGATACCGGCGTCCTGGAGCTCCTGGACGACGCCGGGCGCCGCCTCGCGGAGCTCGTCGCACATAGCGACGGCGCCGACGACGACGCCGTCACGCACTACGTGGACGACAGTCTCGCCGCGCTCCTCGCGTTCGCGGACGTAGTCGCCGACTTCCTCGGCGACCTCGATATCGCGTTCGGCGAGCAACGAGCGGTTCCCGACGACGATCTCGCGGCCGTCGTAGAGGGCGACCACGCCCTTGCCAGCGATCACCTCGAAGCTCTCGGGGTCGGGGACCGGGCGTGCTTCCCCGGGTGCTGATTCGGTGTCTGCCTGGACGGCTTCCGTCCCGCCATCGGTGACTGCGGCCGGGCGGTCCTGCGCCGCTTCGAGGATGGCGTCACCGAGGTGGTGTTCGCTCTTCTTCTCGGCGACCGCCGCGAGTTCCAGCACCTCGTCGGCCTCGGCGTCGAACCCTGCGACGTCGGCCACAGTCGTTTCGCCCTTGGTGAGCGTGCCGGTCTTGTCGAAGGCGACGAGGTCGATTTTGCCGGCCTGTTCGAGATGCTCGCCGCCCTTCATGAGGACGCCCGAACGTGCGGCGTTGCCGATAGCCGAGACGATGCTGACCGGCGGCCCGATCACCAGCGCGCCCGGACACCCGATGACGAGCAGCGTCAGTGACAGAATCGCGTTCTGTGTGGCTGCGTAGGCGCCGGCGGAGAGCGCCAGCACACCGGGCGTGTAGTACTTGGCGAAGCGGTCGATTAGGCTCTCGGTCGGTGACTGGGCCTCCTGGGCCGCCTCGACGCGCCGGATAATCCGCTGGAGCGTGGTATCGGTGCCGGAGCCGGTCGTCTCGACCTCCAGCGAGCCCTCCTGATTGATCGTCCCGGCGTAGACTTCGTCGCCGTCGGCTTTGTGGACGGGCGCGCTCTCGCCGGTCACCGGCGCCTGGTTGACGGCGCTCTCGCCCTCGACGACGTCGCCGTCCACGGGAATCTTCTCGCCGGGTTTGACGATCACGACCTCGCCCGCTTCGACCTCGCGGGCGGGGACCGCTCGTTGTTCGCCGTCGCGGCGCACGGTGGCCGTGTCCGGCGTCATCTCCAGCAGTTCTTCGAGGGCGTTGCGCGTCTTGCGCATCGTCCGCCCTTCGAGGTACGAGCCCAGCGTGAACAGGAAGACCACTGCGGCGGCCTCCCAGTACGACCCGATAGCGATCGCGCCGACGGCGGCCAGCGTCACGAGCGTCTTGATGCCGAGCGTCCGGTTTTCGACCTCGTGGTAGGCGGTTTTAGCGATGTCGTAGCCGCCGACGATAGCTGCGAGGACCAGGATCGCAGCGCTCGCCGTGTCGACGGTCGAAACGTAACCGAGGGTCCATCCACCGGCATAGAGGATGCCGCTCACCGCGACGATGATGGCTTTCCGGTGTTTGCGGTAGTGCTGTTTGACTGATCGAGTATCCATAGCTCGTCTCCTCAGGCGGGCTGGGGCGTGTACCCCTGGTTCTCGATGGTCTGTTCGAACGTGGAGGGGTCGGCGACCGAATCGTCGTAGTCGATCTCGACGCGGCCGGTCGAGTAGTGTACCTCGACGTCTTCGACGCCCTCCTGATTCGAGAGGGCGCGTTCGACGGTGCTCGCACAGCTCGGGCAGTCGAAGTCCATCACGCGGAGTTGGGTTTCGCTCATTACAGTTCCACGTAGCACCCGCACCCCCTAAAGTATTTTTTATATGATATGTTTGAATCCCTATACGGGGTGTTTGAGCGGACAAACGGGTCGTCTAGAGCTTCCACTGAATCGCCGGTGGAGGCGTCAAACAGGCCCCATACAACGGTCGTTACTACTTAAGGTGCACGCGGCGTCGGTTCACATATGAGCACGCCCGATGCCGGGAACGACCTCGACGACATCGCCGTTCGGGACACCCGAGTGTCCGACGCCATCGACGAACCGATGCGGGCGATGATTCTCGACATACTCGCTGACGAGACGCTGACAGCGAGCGGGGTCCACGACCGGCTCGCCGACAGAGGCATCCACCGGACGGAGAACACGGTGCGCCACCACATCAACGAACTTCGGGACGCCGGCCTCGTCGACGTCGTCCGGTTCGAAGAGGGGCGTGGCGGGACGACAAAGTACTACGGGGCGAACACGACCATCCTCTCGTACTCGATTCCGGAGTCGGCCGACCCGGCCATCCAGGAGATGGTCGGTGCCGTCCAATCACAGGTCGAGGCAGCGCTCGCCACGCTGACCGACGAGTACGGCGACGTTATCGACGATATCACGGCAGAGATGGAGCCCTGTGAGCACTGCCGCACGCAGAAATACGAGACGTACGTGATGTTGACGGTCCTCCGACGAGCGTTCGTCCGAGCACAGCAAGACCGGGAGTCCGCCTAACCAACGATAATCATTGGAACACAGCTGGAGAGCGGGCTGTTACGGGAATCCGAGTCCCCACCAAAGAGGCCACCGTTAGAGTGTGCGCCCGCGACACTATCGGGCGACCATCTGCGCCCAGTGAAACGAACGCAGTCCAGCATCCGGCGACCGAGTGGTCCGAAGGACCCGGAGGGTCGCCGGTTCGCTGCGAGAGCGAACGAAGTGAGCGAGCGCGGGCCGACGAGCGACTAAGCGCCGAAGGCGCGCTGGAGTGAGGAGTGCTTTT
>NZ_WPCF01000164.1 GCF_009741975.1 Halobacterium sp. CBA1126
CCGCTGTTCGACATCCCCGAGTCCGTGCGCTTCGACGACGAGTTCGGCATCGACGCCAAGTCCGAGCAGGAGGCCGTCACGGAGACGCGCAAGCGCCTCCAGCGCAACGACGACCTGACGGAGTTCCTCGGGCGCGGCCACTACGCCCACTACGTGCCGTCGCTGGTCGACCACCTCTCCCAGCGCTCGGAGTTCATCACGTCGTACACGCAGTACCAACCCGAGGTCACGCAGGGGTTCCTGCAGGCGCTCTTCGAGTACCAGTCGATGCTCGTGGAGCTCACGGGCCTCGGCGTCGCGAACTGCTCGATGTACGACGAGGCGACGGCGCTCGCGGAGGCCGCGCTGCTCGCCAAGCGCGTGCGCGCCGCGGACGGCGACCGCGTGCTCGTCCCCGAGTACGTCCGCGACGGCCACGTCAGCGTCCTCGAGAACTACACGAGCGGCGCGGACGTGACCGTCGAGCGCTACGGCGCCGACGCCGGCAACGTCGACACCGAGGCGCTCGCGGCCGCCATCGACGACGACGTGGTGCTGGTGTACGCGGAGAACCCCACGACCACCGGCGCAATCGAGGAGCGCCTCGACGCCGTCGGCGACCTCGCCGACGACCACGACGCCCTCTTCTGCCTCGGCTCCGACCCCGTGGCGATGTCCCTGCTCCAGCGCCCCGCCGACGTCGGCGCGGACGTCGTCGTCGGCGACGCCAGCGTCCTCGGGATGCCCGCGAGCTACGGGATGGGCCTCGGCGTGTTCGCGTGCCGCGAGGAGTTCCTCCGGCAGGTCCCCGGCCGACTGGTGGGGGCGAGCGAGGACGCCGACGGGAACCGCGCGTACACGCTCACGCTCCAGACCCGCGAACAGCACATCCGGAAGGAGCGCGCGACCTCGAACATCTGCACGAACCAGGCGTGGGTCGCGCTCCGCACCGCCATCCACGCCGCGTCGCTCGGGTCGGGCGGCCTCGTCGACCTCGCCGAGCGCATGGTCGAACTTCCCCGAACCCTCGCCGCGGACCTCGACGCCCTCACGGGCGTCCGCGCGCCCGTCCACGACCGCCACCACTTCCGGGAGTTCCTCGTCCACACCGACCAGCCGGCGCCCGCCATCGCCGCCGACCTCGAAGCCGAGGGGTTCGCCGTGCACGCCGTCGGCGACCACCGCCTGCAGGTCTGCGTGACCGACGCCAACGAGCACGCCGCCGACCGCCTCGTCGACGCGTTCGCGGGGGTGACCAACTGATGGAACACTACGACCAGGCCGCCTACCGGCAGGCCGACGACGACCAGTACGAGCCGCTGCTCTCCGAGAAGGACGAGACCACCACCGAGGTCGATTCCTCGCTGCCCGACGAGCTGACGCGGGACGAACTCGAACTGCCGAGCCTCGCGGAGCCCGAGCTCGCGCGCCACTACGTCCGGCTCAGCCAGCAGAACTACGGCGTCGACTCCGGCCCGTACCCGCTGGGCTCCTGCACGATGAAGTACAACCCCCGGTTCACGGAGGACGTCGCCGCGCTCCCCGCTGCGAGCGTCCACCCCGACCGCTCCGCCGAGAGCGTGCAGGGGACGCTGGAACTCATGCACGACCTGCAGGACTACCTCGGGCGCATCGGCGGCATGGACGCCGTCACGCTCCAGCCGCCCGCGGGCGCCGCCGGCGAGTTCGCGGGCATCCTGCTCGCGGAGGCCTACCACGAGGCCAACGGCGAGGGCCACCGCGACGAGGTCGTGATTCCGGACGCCGCCCACGGCACGAACTTCGCGTCGGCGGCGCTCGGCGGCTACGACGTCGTCGAGATTCCCTCCGGCGACGACGGCCGCGTCGACCTCGACGCCCTCGAGGCCGCGCTCGGCGAGGACACGGCCGCGCTGATGCTCACGAACCCGAACACGCTCGGGCTCTTCGAGCGCGACATCGAGCGCATCGCGGACATGGTCCACGAGGCGGGCGGCCTGCTGTACTACGACGGCGCGAACCTCAACGCCCTGCTCGGCCGCGCGCGCCCCGGCGACATGGGCTTCGACATCATGCACTTCAACGTCCACAAGACGTTCGCCACCCCGCACGGCGGCGGCGGGCCGGGCGCCGGCCCCGTCGGCGTCACCGAGGACCTCGCGGAGTTCCTCCCGGAGCCGCACATTCGGCGCGCGTCGCGCAGCGACGCGGAACGAGCGAGCGGGGAGCGGAGCGACCCGCGAGCCGGGACCGAAAAGTACGAGCGGTACACCCCCGAGCGGTCCGTCGGCAAGGTCCACGGCTTCTCCGGGAACTGGCTCGTGCTCGTGAAGGCGTTCGCGTACATCGACCGCCTCGGCGACGACGGCCTCGGCGACGCCTCCGCGAAGGCCGTGCTGAACGCGAACTACCTCGCGGAACAGCTGGAGTACGACGTCCCGCTCGGCCCGTTCCACCACGAGTTCGTCGCCAGCGCGGGCGAGCAGGACGCCGCCGACGTCGCCAAGCGCATGCTCGACTACGGCGTCCACCCGCCGACGACGAAGTGGCCGGAGCTCGTCGACGAGGCGCTGATGACCGAGCCCACGGAGGTCGAGACCAAGGAGAACCTCGACGACCTCGCGGACGCGTTCAACGCGGTCGCCGGCGAGGACGCCGAGACGCTCGAGTCCGCGCCGAACCGCACCACGGCCCGGCGCATCGACCAGACGAGCGCCGCGCGGAACCCGCGGCTGTCGTGGCACGACCTCGACTAACTCGCGGCCGCTGAGCCCGCCGTCTTAGCCAATCCTTATTACTCGACGCGCCGTCGCTTAATACATGACCGTCGTCAGCGTCTCGATGCCCGACGAACTGCTGGAGCGACTCGACGAGTTCTCCGAGGACCACGGCTACACCGGCCGCAGCGAGGTCGTCCGGGAGGCGGCGCGCAACCTCCTCGGGGAGTTCGAGGACAAACAGCTCGAGGACCGCCCGCTCATCGGCGTCGTCACCGTCCTCTTTAGCTACGAGAACTCCACCGTCGAGGAGCGCATGATGAACCTCCGCCACGAGTACGAGGGTCTCGTCACGAGCAACGTCCACAACCACGTCGGCGACCACTACTGCATGGAGCTGTTCATCCTCGAGGGCAAGCTCGACGAGATCTCGGAGTTCGTCGGGCGCGTCCGCGCCACGAAGGACACGATTACGGTCGACTACTCGGTGATTCCCGTCGACGGCTTCACGCCGCTGTCGGAGAGCTAGTCGACCACCCGCGGTTCGTAGATGCGCTTTCTCGCGTCCGGAATGTAGACGCGCTCCTCGACCAGGTTCGCGTCCTTCAGCAGCGCGAGCCCGTGGCGGGTCGTGCGCTTCGAGAGCCGCGTCCGGTCGCGGAGTTCGGCCTGCGTGAGCGGCGCGTCGTACTCCAGGACTTTGAACACGAGCTTCGCGCTCGGCGGCAGGTCGGCTAAGGCGTCGCGGTCGGGCGTCGGTGCGTCGTTACCGTCGGCAAAAACGACCACTGGTCTCTGCCATACAGGTGCGGCGAGGACGGGCGCACAGTTAGGTGTTTGGCTCCTCTCAGATACGGCCGGCGAGCCGAAGTCGCGACCACATTTGATATTGCAATATAGAGTTTATGCGCTCGCGCTCCGACGAGCGGTCAGCTCGTACACCGACTCGCTGTACGGTTCGGCGACCAGTTCCGCCCAGTTGTGCGTGTACCGGTCCATCACGTCGCCGACGTCCCCGCGGAGGTAC
>NZ_WPCF01000190.1 GCF_009741975.1 Halobacterium sp. CBA1126
CGACCGATTCCGACCCAAACACATCTACGCGGAAATCATTCGTGTCGGGCACCGCTGCGCGGCTGCCTTGTCCCTCTTCGACTCCACAGCGGACCGCTCAGGCAGTATCAACCAATCTCCTACGCAAGAGCGTTACCGTAGATACGGACGTCAACAGGGCGTAGGCCACTACCCCACACCCCTAACCGAATTAGTCCCCCAGGGTCTACCTGATGGGCCTAATTCGCGTCCTCACTTGGTCAGTAGTCCGCACGACAAATAAGTCTTTACGCCGCCCGGCACACATCTATGGACGCCCACAAAAACATCCTCGTAATGGAAACAAGGCATGAGACTTCCGAATCCTCGGTTTCGGAGGCAACACATGTTTGATGGCTACTGTATCACTACGTTCCACAGTGGTACACAACTGCACAACAGATGATTGACCCACTTTCTCCACGAACATAGACTACTCAGTCGGACTAGTCTCCAACCCCTAGGGGTTGGAGACCACCCCGAATGAACACACATTCCAGACCATGACTCAGACACTCCACGTTACGATTGGGTCGCCGGACCGTAGCGGCCTCGAAGACCACCTCAAAGCGATTGACGCCGGCGAAGACGTTGCGGCCCACAACCCGATGCTCGCTATTGAAGACCTCGAAACGTTCGGCCGGATCTTCTGCAGCACGAACCTCGAACTCCTAGAAGCCATCGTCGAACACAACCCCGCCAGCATTCGGGAACTCGCGCGTCTCGTCGACCGGAACCCACCGGAGGTCTTGGAGAACGTCAACGAGCTCGCAGACTACGGCCTGCTCGAATTCAAAGAGGATGGAAGGGCGAAACGGCCGGTCGTTTGGTACAATGAAATTGACGTCAACCTTCCGTTGATATCGACGGAAGCCTATCGCGACCCGGAAAACGACTAACGTACTGGTTCTTTGCTCGGTTGGGTGGTGCTCTCGCACTCACCGTTAACCAACACTGGCCGAACACAGCGATAAATGTTGGTTAAGACTGTGTTGGCTGAGCGACTCTGAACGAGTCGCGGTTGTCCGGTTGTGTAAACAAGAATACACTCAGGACACAGTGTCGCCGTAAATCAGCGTCTAAACGGATGAGCCTTCCAATCTTCCCACTGATTCGTTCACACAGGATTTCCGATCTCGTGTGCACATCTCGAAAATCAGTTCTCTCGACGTGGAATCCCGAGAGGAAAGGGAGCAAGACACATCAAGCTGTGCTAGTTGGCGGAAAAATTAAGAATTGACAAGACAATATTGGTATATGGAAGATTCCGACGAGCTTCCGGGTCCTAACCCCGATTCATTAGAGGTAGTCGAGGAGGCTCCGGAGGGAATCAATCCAATCCCGATGAGAATTACCTATACTTCGGATTCGGTATCTGACTACATCGCTTTGACTCGTTCAGGGCGACAAGTGACCTTGGACCTAGCGGAGCCCTTACTTGGTGTTGTCAGAGGCGCTGCATCGCTGTCTGTAAAGATTGACGAACTACGGAGTGCTCTCGCTGCAGTTGGAATTGACGGAATTATAGAACACTTCACTTCGGTAGTCGCAAGATACACCAACGAATTTTACCAGTAAACGGGATCCCCGAAACTATCGGTCTCACAGCTGCTTGCTATCTTCTGGTAAAGCTACGCGATACAAGTCTTCTCACCCTCAGACAGATACATCAAGCTTCTATTGAGGAGTGGCCTCAGTGGGAGAAATTATGGAGAAATGCGGAAAGACATCCAGATATCAACGTCGGATAAGGATAGATTCTCGCAAACTCGTTGCGTCTTGGGTTGGTTTCGAATGGAGCGCTGAGAGGCTGTGGGGAGTGTTTTGGATTGATGGCCTTGGCCACACGTTCTTTGGTCCGTTTTTGGCGACTCGAGTTCTAACCAACAACTACTTTTTTCAGATGTTGGTTAGGATTCGTCACGCTATTCCGTGACATCTGCTGGCGTGAATAGAGACGACTAACCCCACTGCTT
>NZ_WPCF01000077.1 GCF_009741975.1 Halobacterium sp. CBA1126
TCGCGCTCGCGCTCGGCGCGTACGGGACGTGGCTGTCAGTCGGCGGCCGCGACCCCCCGGTCAGCGGCGTCGCGATTCACGCGCTCGCCGCGGTCGGCGTGGCAGTGTGGGCCGTCGCGGGCTTCTTCGGGGACGGCGCGCTGCTCACGTTCGCCGCCGCCGGCGCCGTCGCGTGGGGCGGCCTGACCGGGACGGTCCTCGTGCTCGCCACGCGGTAGTCAGTCGTCGTCGAGGCGCCACGTGAAAATCGCCCGCAGCACGACGACGAGGCTGTTCGTCTCCCCGCTCCCCCAGATGGCCGTCTCCGACTCGGGCGTCGTCGGCTGGCCGTTCTCCCCGTCCACGAGCACGCTCACGAGCGTCGTGTCGCCGTCGACCATCATCAGCCGGCCCGCGGGCGTGTCCGACCACATCCACAGCGACTCGAACAGGTCGGCGCTGGGCACCCCCTCCTGGATGCGCTCCTGGACGTCCGGCGACACGCCCGCGAGCTCGATGGTGACCCCGCGGTCCGCCGCGGCCTCGAGGGCGTCGACGACGTCCCCGGTGAGCAGCTCCTCGACGGTCATGTAGACGATGCGGTCCTCGGCGTTCTCGCAGAACTCCACGACGCGCTCGGTCACCGTCTTCCGGCCGGAGACCGTCCAGACGCCGCGCTGTTCCTCCGACTGCTCGACGGGCTGAAGCTCGTCCAGGGCGGCCTGGAGTTCGTCCGCGCGGTACTGCCACTCGCGTTCGACCTTCCGGCCCGTCGTCGCGGCGGAGATGGCCCAGAACTCCTTCGGCGTCGACTGCTGGACGTCGACGAGCCCGTGGGACTGGAGCTCGTCGACGGCGTCGTAGACCCGCGTCCGCGGGACGTCCGCGACCCGGCTGACGTCCTTCGCGGTGCCGGTGCCGAGGCCGGCGAGCGCGACGAACGTCCGCGCGGCGTACGTGCTCAGGCCGAACTGTTCGAGTCGTTCGATGGCGACGTCGCGCGCCTCCTCGGGTGTATCAAAACTCATGAGAGTGCGTCCCCGCTCGCGGAACCCCGCCGCGAGTGGCGGGGCTGGCACGCGCCTCCGTGGTTGGGACACTGAGACGTCGCGTGCCACTCTACCTATTGAACGCCCCCGTATAATGAATTTATGATTAACTGGGTTACTCAACTCACTCGCTAATCTAGCCACAGTGGCAGGGTATAGAAGGTAGGTAAATCTGTAACTGGAAACGTCACAAACGAATCGCTCGGCACCTGCGTCGGCGGCCGCACTGTCATATGCTGGGGTGTTCCCGGTCTGACCGCTCACTCGAACGTACGACCGTAGTGACAACGCCTATCCGTCCCACACTGCTATTTTTCCGGAAGCCCCGGCTGGCCGGGGGATGGTTGGGACACATGACAACGAACGAGCACGCCGAGGAGGCCGCCGACCTCCTCCAGGAACTCGGCTTGAAGGAGTACGAAGCGAAGTGCTTCGTCGGACTGACGCGAGTGCCGACGGGCACGGCGAAGAAACTCAGCGAGATCACCGACGTCCCGCGGACGCGCATCTACGACGCGATTCGCGTCCTCGAAGCGCAGGGGCTGGTCGAGATCCAGCACTCCAGCCCCCAGCAGTTCCGCGCGGTCCCGCTGGAGGAGGCGACGGAGACGCTGCGCGAGCAGTACGAGTCCCGCGTCGAGCGGCTCCGCGGCGCGCTCGAGTCCGTCGACGACGTCGACAGCGAGGCGAAGTCACCCGTCCAGGAGGTGTGGACGCTGAGCGGCCAGACCGCGATCGCGACTCGCGCGAACAAGCTCGTCGAGGACGCCACCGACGAGGTCGTGCTCGTCGTCGGCGACGACTCCGTGCTGACCGAGGAGCTCGTCGACCGGCTGAACGACACGGCCGCGGACGTCGCCATCGGCGCCGTCTCGACGGCCGCCCAGACCGAGATTCAGGACGCGGTGCCGGACGCCACGACGTTCACCTCGGGGCTGGAGTGGCTCCGCGGCGAGAACGACCCGGACCACGACGTCGCCATCGGGCGACTGATGCTCGTCGACCGGTCGTCGTTCCTCGTGAGCTCCATCATGCCGGACTCGCACTCCGAGCAAGCCATCTTCGGCACCGGCGTCGGCAACGGTCTCGTCGTCGTCGCGCGCCGGCTCATCGCGCAGGGCCTCCTCCCGAGCCGCGACCCCGGACAGGGCGACGCGTAGCCGCCCTTCAGAGGTCGGTCTGGACGTCGACGATGGTCTTCGCGGTCTCGAAGATGTCGTCGGCGTCGAGGAACGCCTCCACGGAGTCGAACTCCGCGGGCTCGGTCGGAATCTGGAGTTCGAGCTCGTCGGCGTCGAGGTCGCCGGTGATGCGCGCCAGCGACTGCGTGCCGCCGGACTGCACGTGAATCACCGCGTTCACGGTTCCGTCGTCGACCTGCACGTGTCGAATCTCGAGCGGGCCGTCCTGCCCGCCGTCGGCGTAGTGGACCACCGCGGGCACCGCGTCCATCTGGACGAGTTTCGTGCCGAGTGTCGCCATACTCGAGTACGCGCCGTACTGCCGGAAAAGCCACGCGACTCTAGGGGCGGCCTACTCGCGCCCATCGCGGTCGAGCGCTCGATTCCGCGTTCACCCCGCTCCGGTCGTCTATTCGTTCTGATATGCACGGAAGTCAGACGCCCGTCTTTCTCGTGTTAGGTGAGCTATACCCTGCCGCAGAGGATTTATTACGACTGGTGGCAATTTGAGTCCAAGCGCTGACCACTCGTGTCAAGCGTGTGACTACAACCATGGAAATCAGCTTCGAAATTCCTGACAAGGACGAACGGGGGGTCTCGCCGGTCATCGGGGTCATCCTGATGGTCGCGATTACAGTGATTCTGGCCGCGGTCATCGCTAGCTTCGTGCTCGGCTTCGGTGACAGCGTGAGCGAGAACGTGCAGGCCGGCGCGGACATCAGTGAGAACGACGACGGCACCGCGACAGTGACGTGGATCAGCGAGGGGAACGCTGCCGAACTCAACGTGACGGCAGACGGGCAATCTGAAACCATCTCCGGTGTCGGTGATACGCTCCAAATCTACAATTCGTCAGACCATCCCGACTATACTAGTGGACTTGATGTGAGTAATGGTTCGGTTCAAGTAACCGTCGTCGCAGTCGGTTCGGGGGGCTCCGAGACGGTCGTCACTCAGGAGACCGTCGAGATAGAAGACGCTTCGTAAAACCCAATTTTCGGGTTTAGACGATTTCTACTTCTTCAGCTCGAGTAGCGGAGACGCGTTCTCTGATGCAATTAGATAGACGACGGGCGGGAGCAGCAGGTAAGCCAGCAAATGAGTCAGCACGAACCAACGGTGAGGTAGTAGACGCTGCAGGATTTGCACCACGCCGAGACGGTCGCGCTCACTCCGTTCGCGCGCTGCGACTCGTCTGATTCGAATCCTTCGGCCCAGTTTCGACTCCTCACTTCGTTCGTCGTCAGAAACATGGGCGCTGCAGGATTTGAACCCGCGGCGTCTTGGTCCGAAGCCAAGTGCTCTGTCCAAGCTGAGCTAAGCGCCCGGCACGCTGACGTACACGGAGGCCGGCTTTAAACCCCGTGATTCGGGGCGGGCACGGGTTCGGTCGTACCGCCTCCTTTATTCGGGGTGGTCCGCGTAGGCGTGGGCATGAGCGTGTCGGGGACAGTTCGAGGGCTGGTGGAGCTGACGCGGCCGGTGAACACGGTCGCGGCGGGCGCGCTGACGTTCATCGGGGCGTTCGTCGCCGGCGGGGCGTTCGCGGAGCCGACGGCGACGGCGGCCGCGGTAGGGGCGACGTGGTTCGCGACGGCGGCGGGGATGGCGATAAACGACTACTTCGACCGCGAGGTCGACCGCATCAACAACCCCGAGCGCGCGATTCCGCGCGGGGCGGTGTCGCCGCGGGGGGGCGCTGGCGTTCAGCCTCGTGCTGTTCGCGGGCGCGGTGGTGCTGGCGTGGCTGCTGCCGGCGCTGGCGCTCGCCATCGCGGCGGTGAACCTCGTCGGGCTGGTGACGTACACGACGTTCTTCAAGGGGTTGCCGGGCGCGGGGAACGCGCTGGTGGCGTACCTCGTCGGGAGCACGTTCCTGTTCGGCGCGGCGGCGGTCGGCGACCCGCTCGCGGGCGGCGTGCTCGCGGTGCTGGCGGCGCTGTCGACGTTCACGCGCGAGGTCGTCAAGGACGTCGAGGACGTGGCGGGCGACCGCGAGGAGGGGCTGCGGACGCTGCCCGTCGTAATCGGGGAGCGTCGCGCGCTCGTCCTCGGGACCGTACTGCTCGTGGTCGCGGTGCTGGCGAGCCCGGTGCCGTACCTGTTCGGGACGTTCGGCGTCTGGTACCTCGTCGTCGTGGTGCCCGCGGACGCGGTGATGCTGGCGGCGGCGTACCGGAGCTTCGACGACCCGGAGGCGGGCCAGCAACTCCTGAAGGCCGGGACGTTCGTCGCCGCTGCGGCGTTCGTCGTCGGCCGGCTGGCCGGCCCGTGAACCCGCCAATCAAAAGGAATTTAAGCGAATCAGCATATCTTTCGG
This sequence comes from Halobacterium sp. CBA1126, assembly GCF_009741975.1. GTDB lineage: Archaea > Halobacteriota > Halobacteria > Halobacteriales > Halobacteriaceae > Halobacterium. The sequence continues at coordinate 4,530 of NZ_WPCF01000077.1, forward strand.
GCAGATGAGAACGGGGGAGTACGACTCGTCGACACGCCACCCCCCGGTCGCGGTCGGGACGCGAGGGGTAGCGTAATGTACGAGCTTGGCGCGGTCTTCTCCGACGTGGATCTCGACCCCGGGACCAACATCCTCGTCGAGGGACCGCCGATGAGCGGCAAGCGCGAGCTCGGGTTCGACGTCCTCGCGACCGGCGCTCGGGCGGGCGAGGGCGCCATCGTCGTGTCGACGAAGGACAGCGCCGAGCGCGTCATCGAGGACTTCGCCGACCACGTCGGCGACGCGGAGCCGCTGCTGGGGGTCGTCGACTGCGTCACCAAACAGCAGGGGATGGGGACGGCGACCGAGTCCGAGCTGGTGCGGTACGCGTCCTCGCCGGTCGATTTGACGGGCATCGGGATCGAGCTCTCGGAGCTGCTGCGCGCGCTCTACCAGCAGCGCGGCGTCACCGAGAACCGCATCCTCCTGCACTCGCTGTCGACGCTGCTGATGTACTCGGACCTCCAGACGGTGTTCCGGTTCCTGCACGTGTTCACGGGGCGCGTGCAGTCCGCGGACGCCCTCGGCGTGTTCGTCGTCGACTCCAGCGCGCACGACGAGCAGACGGTGAGCACGCTCAAGCAGCTGTTCGACGGCATCGTGACGATTCGGGAGCGCGAGGACGGCGGCTTCGAGGCGCGGCTGGTCGGCGTCGAGGACGGGACGGACTGGCGGGACCTGTAGCTTTTTCGCCGCGGCCGTCCAACGGATTAGTATGCCCGTGGAATCCGACGCCGAGCTCCGCGAGATTTTGGACTACGAGCACGTCGCGGTCGTCGGCTGTTCATCGACGCCGGGGAAGGCGGCCCACGACATCCCGCAGTACCTCCTCGCCCACGGCTACGACGTGATTCCCGTGAACCCGTACGCCGACGAAATCTTCGGCCGAGAGGCCTACGACTCGCTGGCCGACGTGGACGAACAGGTCGACGTCGTGGACGTGTTCCGGCCGAGCGAGGAGGTCGCCGGCATCGTCGACGAAGCCATCGAGCGCGACGACGTGCAGGTCGTCTGGACGCAGCTCGGCATCGAGGACGACGACGCCGCGCAGCGCGCGGAGGACGCCGGCTTGCGCGTCGTACAGGACAAGTGCATGAAGGTCGAGCACGGCCGGCTGACGGCCTGACCGCTACAGCTGGCTGCCTTCCTCGTTGGGCTGGAGGACGACGAACCCCTCGTCGGCGGTGAACTCCATCTGGACGGACTCCCCGGAGGTCTGGCCGATCTCGAACGCCTTGTTCACGGAGAACGACGGGGAGAGGTCCGCGCTCCACGCGACCGTCGCGTCGGGGTCGGTCTTCACGGGCGGGGTCACGACCAGCGGGTCGCCGTCGGTGGTGATGGCGACCTCGCCGGGGCCCGTGAGATAGACGTTCGTCAGGCCGCCCGCGGCGGCGCCCGAGAGGCTGCCGATGGTGCTGATCTCGTAGTCGACGCCGTCCTCGAAGGCGAGCACGTCGTTGCCGTTCACGGAGATGGACTCGCCGTCGTCGAGGTCCAGCAGCTGGACCTTCTTGCTGCGGTCGGCGACGTAGACGTAGCCGGTTCCCTCCGCGGCCATGATTGGCGTGCCCTCGCTGGTGACGGCTTCCTTCACGAAGCCGGTGAGCCCGCCCTCGGCGCTTGACTTCCCGGTGAAGGTGACGTCGCCGGTGTAGCCGACCATCGAGCCGGCGCGAATCATCGCGGTGCCGTCGACGGGGACGCCGAGGAGGCGGTTGTTCTCCTTCCGGAAGCCGTCGGCGTCGCTGTCGGCGGCCTGTGGGAGGTTCGAGATGTCCATGGGACGGCCGGCTGTTCTCGGGGGACTTGGTTATGCGCTTCGTCGAGTGGCGCGCGCTGCGAACGCGCCCGCTCGCGCGGTCAGCCCTCCCACTCCTCGTAGCTGCCGTAGACGCCCTTCGAGAGGTAGCGCTCGCTGGAGTCCGGGAAGACCGTGACCACGCAGTCGTGGGGCAACTCGAGGTCGCCGGCGGCCGCGCGCTCGGCGACATCGAGCGCGGCGAGGGAGTTCGCGGCGGAACTGGACGCCGCGAGGTGGCCCTCCTCGCGGGCGAGCCGCTGCATCTCGGCGTGGGTGTCCTCGTCGGGAATCTGGGCGACGTCGTCGACGAACTCGGGGTCGAACAGCTCGTTCGTCGACGGGTCGTGGGTGCCGATGCCCTCGGTCTTGTACTCGGCTTCCTCGGCCTCGCGGCCCTTCGTGGTGGCGTACAGCGACCCCTCCGGTTCGACGGCCGTGACGTGCAACTCGGGCACCTGCTCGCGGAGGAACCGGCCGGCGCCCATGAGCGTGCCGGCGGTGCCGCAGCCGGCGACGAGCGCGCCGACCTCGCCGTCGAGCGCCTCGCCGATTTCGGGGCCCGTGGTCTCGTAGTGGGCCTCCGCGTTCAGGGGGTTCGAGAACTGCTGGGGGACGACGGCGTCGTCGAGCTCCTCGGCGAGCTCGTGGGCGCGGTCGATGGCGCCGCCCATCCCGTCCTCGGTGGGCGTGTTGATGACGTCCGCGCCGAGCGCGCGCATCAGCTGCTGTTTCTCGACGCTGAAGCGCTCGGGGACGACGAACACGGCGTCGACGCCGAGCTGGCCGGCGGCGACCGCGAACCCGATGCCGGTGTTGCCCGCCGTCGGCTCGACGACGGTGCCGCCCTCGGGGAGCTCTCCGGAGTCCAGCATCGCATCGAGCATGTACTTCCCGATGCGGTCTTTCACGCTCGCGCCGGGGTTGAACGACTCCAGTTTCGCGTACACCGGGACCTCGTCGGGGGACGCGTGGACGCGCACCAGCGGCGTCTCCCCGACGGTCTCCAGCACCGAGTCCAGCGGCGTCCGGTGGGTGGTCATCTGCCCGGTAATCTTTGCCGGCGTTCTTTAGTCGTTGCCATCCGCGCGCCCGTCGTTCCCCTCGCTGGATTCCACCGCCGGCTCTGGGTCGACGTCGACGTCACTCACGACCGACTCCACGTCGACGCCCTGTTGCTCGGCGAGCGCCTCGACGAGCGCGCGCTGCTCGGCGAGCTCGGTCTCCAGTTCGGCGACGCGGCCGTTCGTGTCCTCGACGGTCCCGGTGAGGTCCTGGACCTGCTCGCGGAGCTTCTCGAAGCGCTCGTAGAGCTTGTCCGCCATCTCCGTCACTTTCTGGAGCTTCTTCGCGGTCGAACCGAATCCCATGGCCGGCAGTAGACGGTCGCCCCGGATGACCGTTTCCCTCGGCAGCGCCGCCAGCGCCCGCCTGCTGCTCGGCCCGCGCCGCCGCTCTCGACACCACACACCACTGTCCCGTCCCGAAAGGCCCTTAAGAGGGAGTCGACTACGTGAAAGTGGACTAGGCCGGGCGGTTTGGCCCCGCCCTCCACCCGCGAGACAGTCATCAGCGGGGGCCGAAATCCGGGGGAGTCCGGTCGACCTGTCCGGGCCCCGGAAGCCAACGTGGAAGCCTCGTCCTTCGGGGACGGCGGTCCGCGGCGCGCGCCTGCAAGGGCGTCGCCGTCGCGGTTCGTCGGTGCCACTCCGTCAGGCACGGAAGTGAGCAGCGGAGCACCGAACGCTCGTCGCTCGGAGGGTCGCGGGGTGGAGAAGGCGACCGGGACTACCCGGGCAGGAACGCCGGGCCACCCCGGCCCGTCCAACCATTCATACGTACCTTTTGCAGCGCTCAGTCGCGACGCTCCTTCGCTTGCAAAAGCTACGCTAAAAGCCTCCTCACTCCAGCCGCGGCTCTGCGAGCCGCGTTAGTCGCTCGTCGGCCAGCGCGCTTCGCGCGCTGTTGTGCTACTCCGTCTGCACGTCGAAGCTCTGCCACTCGCGGGGCTGGTCGGGGATGCCGCGGGTCCGCAGCTCCTGGCCGCTCTCGGTCTCGCGGACGTCGATGCGCGCCGAGCAGAACTGCGTGATGGTGGAGACGGTCTGGTCGTCGTGCATCCCCGGGTCGATGGAGAACACGCCGACGCCGTCGACCGCGTCGATGCGGCCGACGAGCGTGTGCACGAACCGCGAGACGGTCTTCAGGTCGCCGAACGACAGCAGCGTCGACACCGAGAACAGCCCGGTGCGGACGCGGTCGACGCCGGACTCCCGGAACGTCCGGTAGACATCCGAGTACCGCATGCCGATGCCCGTCAGGTCCGAGGGCCCCGACACCGGGAGCACTTGCGCGGGGACGCTCTGGTCGTCGTCGCCGACGCAGTCCAGAATCGCCGCGCGGTCCTCGTCGAGGCGGAAGCCGCTGCGCGCCCAGTCGTCGGCGATGCGGCCCGCGCGCTGGTTCGTGCTGACGAGAATCGACCCCTCGTCGGGCGGCCCGGAGAGCATCCGGAACGAGAGGTGCCGGGTGCCGGCGTGCGACGGCCCGACGACGAGCACGGTCGTCCCGGGGCGAATCGAGCCCAGCGGCAGCCCCTCGAACTCGTAGGCGTCAGTCATCGCCGGCACCTCCCGCGTCGCGGACGCGGCGACGCAGCGACAGCTGTTCCATCGCCTCGTCGCCGAGCAGGGACAGCAGCTCCCGGTCGCGGTCGCCGAACTCGCGGGGCTCGTCGTCGTAGACGCAGAACGTCCCGATTGCGGCGCCGTCGGGCGTGACCAGCGGCGCGCTCGCGTAGAACCGGATGTCCGCGGCCGCCAGCCCCTCGTTGCCCTCGAAGCGCGGGTCCGCCTGCACGTCCTCCACGACGGTGACGTCCTCGTCGAGAATCGCGTACGTGCAGACGGTGTCCTCGCGGTCCATCGGGTCGAAACTGACGCCGTGACAGGAGAGGAACTCCTCGGTGTGGGCGTCGATGACGCCGACCGCGGCGGCGTCGGCGTCGAACAGCGCGGTGGCGAGCTCGGTCAGGCGGTCCAGCGACGCCCCGAGCTCCGCGGGGTCGGCGGCGTACTGCTCGAGCGCGGCGACCCGCGCGGCCTCGTCGTCCGGCAGCGGGTACGCGGTCTGGCTGCGGAACGCGAGCGCGTGCTCGACGACGTCGACGAGCTCGCCGCGGTCCCCGTCCTCCTTCCGCACGTACTCGGCCACGACGGAGCCGAACGCGTCCGTGTCGACGTCGTCCAGCGGCGTCTCGGTGAACAGCACGCAGGCCGCGTCCGGGTGGCGGTCGCGCACCGTCGCCGCGAGCTCGAGACCCGTGCCGTCACCGAAGTCGTGTTCGGTGACCACGCACTCGACGGCGTGCTCGTCGAGCGCGTCCCGCGCCGCCGACAGCGACCCGGCTCCGGCGACGTCGAAGCCGGCGGCTGCGAGCGCGTCAGTCGTGCGTTCGCGGGCTGACGCCGCCGGGTCCACACAGAGAATCATACGCGTCGTACACAATCGGGGTTGGTAAAATTGTCGCGGTCGGCGGCGGCCGCGGTCCGACGCGCTACTCGAGGTGTTCGGTCGCCGGCGACCCCGAGATCTCGACCTCGCCGTCGAGGGTCCGCACCGGGTACGGGATGTCGATGCCCTCCTCGTCGAAGCGCTGCTTGACCGACTGGACGTACTCGCTGCGGGTCTTCACGAAGTCCGACCGCGACGGGTCGTCGATCCAGAACCGCGACTTCAGCCCGACGTAGGAGTCGCCGAGCTCGGTCAGCCGCACCGACACGCCGGGGTCGTCGAGGATGCCGTCGTGGGCCTCGGCCTCCTCGACGATGATTTCCGTGGCGGCGTCGATGTCGTCGTCGTAGCCGATGCCGAAGAGGAACTGCTGGCGGAGCTTCTGCTTCGCCACCGGGTTCTTGATGACGCCGTCGGTGAGGTTCGAGTTCGGCACCGTCAGCAGCTCGTTGTCGAACGTGCGCACGCGGGTGACGCGGAGGCTGACGTCCTCGACGATGCCGGAGTTGCCGTCCCACTCGATCCAGTCGTCGACGCGGAACGGCTCGTCCGTGTAGATGAACACGCCTGCGACGAAGTTCTTGATGACGTCCTGCGTGGCGAGCCCGATGGCGAGCGTCGCGGCCGCCGCGATGGTCGCGAGGCTCGTCAGGAAGTTCCCGTAGCCCGCGAACCCGAACGCCACGGAGATGGCGACGAAGACGACGGCGAAGTTCACGACCCGCTGGAGCGGCTTGCGGGCGTGGGAATCGAGGTTGCGGCGGCGGAGCACGCGGTCGAACAGCGGGCGCACCACGAGCCGCCCGACGAGGTAGACCGCGGCGAACGCCACGACGAAGTAGATGAACTGCGTGATGGCGCCCGCGTACTGCGGGACGAGGTCGCTGACGAACGGGAGCGGGTCCACCGCCATCACTTGTACACCGCCGTGTTGCCGCGCGTCTCGACGACGTCGCCGCCGGCGAGGTCCGCGAGCCGGTCGGCGAGCTCCTCGGTCGACCCCTCGCCGCGCGCCGACCGCAGGAACTTCACTTTCACGACGTCGCGGTCCTCGAGCTGGTCCGAGAGTTCGTCCGCGACCGCGTCGACGCCGGCCTTCCCCACCCAGACCGTCACGTCGGCCTCGTGGGCTTGCTTCGCTAAGTCCTCGCTCATGTTCTACCGACAGTTCAGGCGGCGAGACTTTGAAACTTGTTGCATCGGCCCCGCCGGCTACGCGTACGGGTACCGGGACTGGTGGCCGCAGTCGCAGGTGACGACCACGTGGCCGTCCCGCGTCCGGACGCGGGCGTTCCGCCCGGGAATCAGGTAGGCGTCGCAGGCGTCGCAGGCGAACCGCCGGAACGCCCGGGGGAGCGTGAGCCGGTTGCGCTCCGCGAGCCGGCGCGCCAGCCGGACGTACTCGCGGGCGCGCTCGTCGTCGCCCTCGCGGGCCGCCCGCCGCGCGAGCCGGTGGAGGCGCTCGATTCGCTCCGCCGCGATGGACATATCTACGGGCAGGCGCGGCCCACCGAAGACAGTTCCGGTAGGGTTATCGGCCGCGGTCGGTTTGCCTCCGACGATGCGGGCGCTGAACTACCTCGAACTCGAAGACCGGCTCCGCGGGGGCATCGTGACCGCGACCCGCCAGCAGCGGAAGGCCCTCTCGCGGACCGACGTCGAGGTGGTGGAGACGCCGTGGCGCGCGGGCAACCCCGTGCAGTCGCTGGGGACGCTGTTCGCCGGCGAGGGCTACTTCGAGGAGTACGACCTCGCGCACTGCAACCTCGTCGGGCCGGGCAGCGTCGCGGTCGCCCGGCACGCGAAGCGCAACGACGTCCCGCTCGTGCTGCACGCGCACGTCACGAAGGAGGACTTCGCCGAGTCCTTCCGGGGTTCGTCGACGGTCGCGCCGGCGCTGGAACCCTACCTCCGGTGGTTCTACTCGCAGGCCGACCTCGTGCTCTGCCCGAGCGAGTACACCAGGGGCGTCCTCGAGTCCTACCCCGTGGACGCGCCCATCAAGCAGCTCTCGAACGGCGTCGACGTCGAGAGCCTCGAGGGCTACGACGAGTTCCGCGATGACACCCGGGAGCGATTCGACCTCGACGGCATGGTGGTGTACGCCGTCGGCGAGGTGTTCGAGCGCAAGGGCCTCACGACGTTCTGCGAGCTCGCGAAGGCCACCGACTACGACTTCGCGTGGTTCGGCCCCTACGACGAGGGGCCCCAGGCCGGGAAGGCGACGAAGAAGTGGGTGAACGACCCGCCCGAGAACGTGACGTTCACGGGGTACATGGAGGACAAGCGCGCGGCGTTCGGCGCCGGCGACGTCTACCTCTTCCCCGCGAAAGTCGAGAACCAGGGCATCGCCGTCCTCGAGGCGATGGCCTGCGGGAAGCCCGTCGTCCTCCGGGACATCGACGTGTTCCGGGAGTTCTTCACGGACGGCGAGGACTGCCTCATGTGCTCGACGTTCGCGGAGTTCCGGGACGCCCTCGAGCGGCTCGCCGACGACCCAGAACTCCGGGAGCGCCTCGGCGAGAACGCCCGGGAGACCGCCGAGTCGCACAGCCTCGCCCGCGTCGGCGAGGAGCTCGAAGCGACCTACCGCGAGCTCGTGGAGGCGTAGCGTGACCGGGGAGCTCCCGACCGTCGCGGCGTTCACGGACTCCTACCTGCCGACGGTCAACGGCGTCACGTACACGGTCTCGACGTGGCACGAGCGCTGGCGGGCCCGGGGCGGCGAGATGCCGGTCGTGTTCCCGCACGCGGACTACGACGCCGGCCCGGGGGAGCACAGCGTCCCCAGCCTGCGGTTCCCGTTCTACGACG
>NZ_WPCF01000005.1 GCF_009741975.1 Halobacterium sp. CBA1126
CCGGTAGCGGCATCCCCGGCTTCGGCATGGGCATCGCGCTCATCGCCGTGCTCGGCGCCGCCCTGCTGGCACTCCGCCAGAACATAACGAATCACGACCTGACGCCCGTAACGCGGTCACTAACGACGTACGCGATTTCTTTCTTTTGCGCGCTACGCCCTGTAGCGACGGCTCTATCGACACGACCGCTGGGCCGTATTCGCCACGCATACCGACAGCTCCACAGTCCCGCTGTCTCGGCACCAACACGCCCAGTGTCGCCCATTCCGTCTCACCTCGTGACGTCCACTGTTCCGCACGTCGACCCCGCCCTGTCCACGGCGAGCGAGACGCTCGTAAACATATCACTCGAACTGGCGGCGAGCAACCGCCGGGAGCTGCCACGTGGATCCCGGACTACTCGACGACACCCTCCTTTCGGGGTAGTGTTTAGATAAGCTGATTCCATGCGAAGGCGAACGCTTGTAACCAATTTTCAGCGGCACTCGCTTCGACGTGCCTTTCGGGTGGCAAAAAGCTAACCCGTTACCACGCATATAGCCAGATACGACCGCCCAACTCATGTCCCACCACACCGCACCGTCGACGACCTGCAGCACCCACCCGGTTGCGCTCCACTCAACGGGACCCAAATGAGCGTAGTCACCCGCCTTGTAGCGACGATCGTGGCTGTGTTCGTCGTGCTCTCGCTGGTGACCACCGCACCCGTCGCCGCCCAAACGGCGGATGAGACTGCTCCGTCACCATCGGCGAAATCGACGTCGAGCCAGCCAACCCCACGACCGACTCCCGAACTATCCTCACGCCCACGATTACGAACTCCGAGACGGCGACCGGGAACGCGAAACTCACCGAGGTGAGCATTCGGAGCGGCGGCGTCCTCAACACCGCGGACAACCTCGGCCGGCTCGGCGCCGGAGATTCGGTCGACGTCCCGCTCGCTCATACCTTCGACACGCCCGGCGAGCGCCGCATCACCGTCTCCGCGCGTGGCACCAATCCCGACGGCAGCGTCTTCGTCGTCCAGAAAGCCGTCTATCTCACCGTCGACGACCGCTCGACGGACGTCGACCTCTCCGCGCGCGCCCAGTCCGTGAACGGCTCGACGGGCGTCGCCGCGACGCTCACGCAGTACGGCACTGTCCCCGTGGAATCCGGCGAAATTCAGCTTCGCTCACAGGGTGAAACCGTCGACCGCGCCCCCGTCTCGAACGTCGCCGGCAGCCAGTCCCAGACCGTCACCTTCGACGGTGACACCATCCCCGCAGGCGAACTCACCGTCCGCGCCCAGTACACGCTCACGGACGAATACCGCACGCGAACCACGACGACGACGCTCCAGTACAACCCCCAGCGGGCTGCCGACATGGCGCTGACCGCCATCGAAACTACCGCGCGAGGAACGACGTACACGATCAGCGGTGATGCGTCGAACCTCGGCGGCGCCGACGCCGACGCCGTGCTCATCGACGTCGCCACGGCCGACGGTCTCTCCGCGAACGGCGGCTACTTCGTCGGCACCGTCGAAACCAGCGAGTTCGCCACCTTCGACCTCACCGTCACCGCCGACAGCCCCGTCGAAACCATCCCGGTTCAGGTCAACTACTCGGCCGACGGCGAGCAGTTCTCCGAAACCGTCACCGTCGACGTAAGTGACACGAATGCGGGCGTACCTGTCGACCGCGACCCCCGCCCACAGTCCGGCGGCTCGCCATTCGGCGGCCTCCCGGTGACCGCGCTCGCAGTCGGGGTCCTCGTCCTCGTCGGCGTTGGAATCGTTGCCTACCGCTGGCGTCGCTCATGAGCATCATCGAACTCGACGACGTGGTGAAACGCTACGAGAGCGGTGCCGAAACCGTCGAAGCGCTAAAAGGCGTGGATTTCCACTCCGACCGCGGCGAGATGGTGACGATCGTCGGCCCCTCCGGCTCCGGCAAGAGCACCATGCTCAACATGATCGGCCTGCTCGACTCCCCTACCGAGGGGACCGTCTCTCTCGACGGCCGGAACGTGACCGACCTCACGGAGGACGAACGCACCGAAGAACGCCGCTCCAAGCTCGGCTTCGTCTTCCAGTCATTTCACCTCTTACCGATGCTTACGGCCGTCGAGAACGTCGAACTCCCGTCGATGTGGGACACCACGGTCGACCGCCACGACCGCGCCATCGACCTGCTGGAGCGGGTCGGCCTCGGTGACCGCCTCCAACACACCCCCAAACAGCTGTCGGGCGGCCAGCAACAGCGCGTCGCCATCGCTCGCGCACTCATCAACAAACCCGATATCCTGCTGGCAGACGAGCCAACCGGGAATCTCGACCAGGCGACTGGCGGCACGATCCTCGAGGAGATGCAGCGGCTCAAAGACGAGGAGAACATCGCCGTCGTCTCAATCACCCACGACCAACAGCTCGAACAGTTCTCCGACCGCGTCGTCCGCCTCGTCGACGGGGTGGTGCGCTCGTGAGCATCCTCGCCCGATTCCCTAGCGTGTTGATGGCGTGGCGGAACCTCGGCCGCAACCGCGTCCGCACGGCGCTGGCGGCGCTCGGCATCGTCATCGGCGTGATGTCGATCGCGTCGCTCGGCATGGCCGGCGTCGCAATCAACCAGCAGGCAACCGCACAGCTCGGCAGCATCGCCAACGAGGTGACGATTACGCCCGGCGAAGACAACCCCGACGACGGCGTCACACAGGAACAACTCGAGGAGATCGAGGCGCTCGTCACGGACGCAGCCGTCGTCGAACAGAAAACCAACAGTACGGACGTCTCCGCGCGCGGTGAAGACGTCCGCGTCAGCGTTACCGGCGTCACCGAAGCCAACGAGCTCTACACCGTCTCGGCCGGTGAGGCACCATCGCGACTGCAGTCGGGAGCATTACTCTCGAATTCGACGGCCCAGGAGCTCGGGCTTGAGCTCGGCGACCCGGTCGAGTACGACGGCCAACTCTACCGCATCCGGGGCTTACTCGAGTCCGAGAACAGCTTCGGGCCGAGCGGCGGTGGGGAGCTAGTGTTGCCGCTATCAGCGCTTTCGGAGCAAGACCACTACGATTCGGTGACTATCATCACCGCAGACGGCGACGACACGGCGGCAATCGCCGACCGGATCGACGCCGCGTTCAACAGCTACGGCCGCACCGAGGACGTTCAACTGAGCATCTTCACCAGCGCCGACATCCAGAGCGGCATCAGCGGATTCATGAACACGCTCGAGCTGGCGCTGCTCGGCATCGGGTCGATCTCGCTGGTCGTTGCCAGCGTCGCCATCCTGAACGTGATGCTGATGAGTACCATCGAGCGCCGCGGGGAGATCGGAGTGCTGCGGGCGGTCGGCATCCGTCGCGGCGAGGTGCTGCGCATGATTCTCACGGAGGCAGCGTTCCTCGGGACGCTTGGTGGGTTCGTCGGGGCGCTTGCCTCATTCGCGATCGGCTTTCTCATGTTTGGCGCGCTCACCGGCGACCCGACGGGTGTGCTGGCCTGGCCCAGCGCCCGCTATCTCGTCTACGGGTTTGCGTTTGCGGTCGGCGCGAGCGTCCTGAGCGGGCTGTACCCCGCGTGGAAGGCCGCAAACGAATCCCCCGTTGACGCCCTGCGTGGATGATTTCGCGGCCGTACGCCACGTCGGCCCCACGATGGGTTTGCACGCCGAAGGCGACACCATCGAACCTGGGGTCGTTTCGGCGACGATACCGCGTTCATCTGCTACTCTCGGGCTAGCGCCTGCCTGACGGAACCGTCGAACCCAAACACTTAGGACGCGAGCGCCGCTACGGTCTGTTGCCCCGCCACCCCGATGACGGACCGTGTGCACTCCGACTAGCCTGTCGCACTCACGCGGCCTCCGGGTTGGCGGTGGCTCCCGTCACCAGGCTGATGGGTGTTCGCCCTCCATCCCCAGCAGGCGCCGCCTGGTGTGCCCCCACGCTGCGGGCGACCACCCATCGCTACGCGCCGGGTTCGCCGTGGCCCTTCGAACCGGTGTCTGCTGACTGAGGCCACGGCTGTCGCTGGCCAGACCCGACGGTGCGTCCGAGTGCGTCTCGCAGACAACTCGACGTTTTCCGCTCCGTCCGGCCAGCGACCACCCGCTTCGCATACTCGGCAGCGACACGCTTCGCGACGTCGCCGACGAAGCCGATGCTGTCGCTGGTCGCATCGATGTATTGGCAGCCTGCGGACTGCCGCCACTGGCGAGCGGTACTCTCACGGCTAGCTCTGTGGTGATTGCTGCGTGCCTAGGGCCGTCACCAACAAAACATAGTTTCAAGATGCAGTATTCCCAACGACACCGCTAATGAACGGTCCGCGTCGCTTCGGCGTGCTCTTCGTCAGTCTGCTCTGCGTCGCTGCCGTCGCCGTCCCCGCCGTCAGCGCGGCCAGCTCGGAGCCGATGGCCGTCGCTGAACCCGCCACCGACGACACACACAACTACAGCCAGCAGACAGCCAGCCCGAACATCTCAGTCACGGTCGGGGGGACAGTCCTCCCTGCCGGCGAGACGATCACGACGACGAATGACCCGGCGCTGACCCTGACTATCACCGCTGACGAACCGATCGAGATTATCTCCGTCCGTGTCGACGGCGAAACCCGCCGTTCGTACGTCCCCAATTCGACCACGTTCGCCGAGACGACGACGCTCGACCTCGATGCCGGTACCCACGACCTCGCCATCGTCGTCCGCACGGCCGATAGAACGACCACGTATGCCGCGACAGTGACTGAGGATTCGGGGGCACCACTGATGACGTTCGAATCCCCGATTTCAGCCGGGTTCGTCGGGCCGAATGGGACCTACGAGCAGCTTAATGACACGTACACGCTGAACAAATCAACCGTCGAGCTCCGAGGGCGCATCCACGACCAGTCGAACGTCGAGCAGGTTATCATCGAACACGAGTACCGCTATCAGTACGGCACCGAACCCCGGGACACGGACACTCGAATCGAGATCACGGAGCCCAATCAGACGATCTCCCGCACGCTCCGCCTCGGCCCGACACAACCCGACGTCGGAAGCGGCGTGAACAGCCTCACTATCGAGCTCCGCGACGAGTTCGGCCACGTTCGCGAATACGAGACCACGCTCCGTGTTGAGGACACGGACCCCCCGAATATCAGCGTGCTTAAACAGTATCCTGTCGCGACGCGTTCGGCCGTCCGCATCGACGCAGAGGCGACTGACCGCGTCGGGCTGGCATCGGTCGGCCTCCGCATCGGCCCAGCTAACGGGTCGGGCCAGCAGTATCTCTACACCGAGCGCCAGCCGACCAAACAGGCAATCAGCAAAGTCATCACCCCGACGGTCGACGTCTTCGATGGGACGCGCAACATCACGCTTATTGCGACCGACCAGGCCGGCCGGACGACAACCCGAGAACTCTCGGTCAACTACACGGAGCTCGTCACACCCCAAATCCAGTTCAACCGCTCGCTGTCCGGTTCAGTCGACGACCGCACGGTCCAGGCCGCTGGCACGGTCTCTGAGGGCCAGATCACTCGTGTCCGGATTGAAACACTCACCCCGGACGGCGAGACGATCGATATTAACTCCGTCTACAGCGGTGGCGTCACTGAAAACCTCACCTTCAGAGAGCGCCTCGACGCCGGGAGCTATCCCGCCGCGGTCCGCGTCCGTGTGCTCGACGTGACGGGCACCGAACACACCCGGCGGCTCGCGCTGTCCCAATCTGAACCCGCTGACCCACTGACTCGTCCCACCGAACAGTCTGCCGACCGTGGCATAGATACGATGAGCGAGACCACTCTAGGGGCAGTCGAATCCAGTGATCCGCTCGAACCAAGCAGCTCGAACCAGTCTTCGCTGTTAGGCGGTCTGCTCTCGTTTATCAGTCGGCATGCGCTCGCCATCGGGGTGCTCACTGCAGCTGGCATCGGTGGCGCAGCCTTTCGACAACGCCGCGGCTAACTAACGCTCTCGCCGCCACTCTGGGTTACAGCGGTAGCGAAGCGAAAGCCCCCTCTTCAGGGGTGGGATGAAGCCGACAACTGGGGAGCAAACCACGGGTGCGCCCCGGCCGATATTCCCCCGTTTTAATACCATTCAGCCATACGTTACATTTGTGAGAGAAGTCCGGTGGGTTGAGGGGCTAAGCGTCACGTGTCGGTAGCTGGTGCGTCGGCGAAGATCTCGACGCGGGACATAGGTAGCCACCCACACATCCATCTCACAGCCTCGCTCACCCAAACACTTACTAACATCCACCACTCAACGCAAGGTTGTCGCCGGTCATAATCCCTCGACTGGGTGTGCCCGCGGTATCACAGTTGCGTGGACTCCCATCCGAATTCGGCCGGCGACACTTCCTCTCCCGTAGAGAATTGCAGGAGAACCCCCAAGCTTTAGCCGTGGGATGAATCCGTAAGCTCCGTTCCACAAACCACCGGACGTAGTCACTATGACTCCCCCCAATACTGATAGCCCACCAGCACCACAGCTAATCTATGGAAGTGCGCCGGACTGTCCCCGTCACGCTTGACGTGGAGAGTGACGACGACGCACTTCTCTGCGACACCGTTAACGAATTTCTGTTCGCGGCACAGTTCGTGGTTGACTACGCCCTCCAAGGCGAATACGTCACGACAAGCAAAGGCCAACTCCAAGACGAAACCTACAACGACGTATGCGAGCAGACGCCGCTAAACACAGGGTTGGTCCAAAACGCCCGTAACAAGGCCGATAAAGCCTGCAAGAGCGTGGTTGAACGCTGGAAACAAGGCAAGAAAGCCTCGAAACCGCGTATGACTTCGCCACACGTCGTCTATGACCACCGCACCGCCATATTCTACGACGACTACGTGTCTCTCGCCACTACGGACGGTCGAGTTGAAGCCGACTACGTGCTACCAGACGAAGACAGCGACACGCCCCATGCAGACTATTTGTTCTCCGACGAGTACGAGACGACCGGGGCAGAACTTCATCGAAAGCACGGCGAGTGGCAACTTCACATCTACTGCAAGAAGGAAGCGGAGTCTGACACGCCGGACCAGGCAACGACCACGCACGGAACGGTGCTTGGTGTTGACCTCGGCGTGAACACCCTTGCCGTCACCTCGACAGGGACGTTCTGGACGGGTGACGAGTTCGACCACTGGCGCAGAGAGTACGAGAAGCAGCGTGGCGACCTCCAAGCGTGCGGGACGCGCTGGGCGCACGAGAACGTTCAGGCAGTTGGTCGCAAAGAGGAAGGACGGTTCAAGCTGACATTACACCGGATAGCGAACGAGTTGGTGGCTGAAGCCCGTGACCACGACTGTTCGGTGATTGCCTTCGAGGACTTGACGGATATTCGTGAGCGTACCAGCGCGTCGTGGGAGCACAAATGGGCGTTCAATCGCCACCACGAATACGTCGAATACAACGCCGCCGAGTACGGCATCGCGGTGGCACAGGTGGACCCAAAGAACACGTCGCGTCGGTGTTCGACGTGTGGATTCACGCACCCGGATAACCGCGAGAGTGAATCGTTCGAATGTCAACAGTGTGGCTACGAGAACAACACCGAGTACAACGCTGCGAAAAATATTGGGGCACGGTATCTTCGTCGCAACCTGGGGGCGACGAAGGCGCACCCTTAGGCGTGCGCTTGAACAGCGGGGCGCTGAACGTGAACGGTGAGTATGCATTACCTGCCGAAATCTCGGCCAGAACGGGCGTCCACACTGGGCCCCACCGCTTCAGCGGCGGGTAGCTCAATAATGGTCTAAATAGCGCCGATAGAACTAACCGCCGATGCTCAAGCAAATCACGCTCCATGGCCGGCCGTATGAGTCACGCCAGCGGATCTGTTGTATCCAAGAGGCCCACCAACACGTTGTCGAGGAATGCCAGTTACTACGCACGGAGGCAGCCGCATTCAGCGAGTTCTGTACCCGTGTTGACGCGATTGACTGTGACCCTCGCCCGCAGGTCGGCTCGCCGAACGTAGCGACACACGACACAGTTACGTCCCATGGAAATTCCGCGTCTCGACAGAGAGAGACACCGATTCGAGATGCGTACGTCGAGACGATAATGGCGACGCCACACTACGAAAGCGAATACGGGGATTCATACTGGGAGAGCGTTGCCGCGGAGTTCGGCAACGAGTTCGTGATGCTACTCAAACAGGCGGCAGCGATTCCACCCTCGTTACAACAGCAAGTACTGACGGCAGCACAGCAGGCGAAGACGCAACGCAAACAGCTGCTCGCGAGGCTCAAACAGGAAGCGGCCGCATTAGAAACAGCGAACGCGGAGCTACAGACCGTCGCAGAGGAGTTGACCGCTCTCCGAACACGGCCGTTGTACGACTGCACGCCAGCGGAACTTTGCCATCTTTGCGAGGATATCGACGACCTCCACGCGCAGTGCGAAGACGTCGCGGTTCGCCGCCAATCCGGCGATTTGACGGTGCAACCATTAGGGGCCAGCCTCGACGGTAACCGTCAACTCACCGGTTATTTTTACGAAGAACTGCCGACGACACACCCAGTCCTCTACGCGGTTGCAACTATCAGTCAGGAACTCACCTCGATGCAGGATACAATAACGACCATTCGTGACCAGTAAGTGCGGTCTGTCACACCGGGGAGTCAACTGTTTACGCGCTCGCGTGAAACACCACATATGCGCGTCGCAGCCATCGGTGTCGGCGGTGCGGGCGGACGCATCGTCGACGCCCTCCTCGAAGATGACGGGTCGCGGGACGTGTCGTATCTCGACGGTGCATGCGTTCTAGACACCGACCGCGCGGCTCTCGCCGACCTCAATACGGTCCCCGAGGCCGCACGGCAGCTGTTCGGGCAAGCCAAAACTAGTGGGACCGGAGCGGACGGTGATCCAGAGCGCGCGACAGCGGCATTCGAGGCCGACCGCATCGAAAGTCGGCGCGCCGCTGAAGACATCGTCACGGCCGAGGCCGCCGCAACCGTACTCATCGCCTCACTTGGCGGTGGCACCGGCGCTGGCGTCACCGCCAAACTCGCGGGTGCACTTCAGGAGCTGTACGACCACCCCATCTATGCAGTCACCGTCCTCCCTGCGGCCCACGAGGAGATTCCCGAGAGGAACCCGGCACGGGCGCTCCAAGCAGTGGATAGCGCGGTGGACGCACAGATCGTCTTCGACAACGACGTGTGGCTCGATCCGGACGACGACATCACAGCTGTCGCTGGAGAGCTAAATCAAGTGCTTGTGGAGCGGCTCGGCGCGCTCTTCAGCGCTGGTGAAGTTGCAGCCGCTGATACGGTGGGTCAGCGCGTCGTCGATGCCAGCGAGATCATCGCCACGCTGAACGAAGGCGGGTTAGCGACAATCGGGTACGCCGAGCAGCGCCTGCAAAGCGAGCAACAGTCCGGGCTAGAAGCAGTTCTCGACCGCATTCGTGGCCTCGTCGGGTCAGCTGACGGGGCTGTCGACGAAATCGCGGCGATCAAGACGGTCGAGACGACGCTTCGGCGGGCGACGCGGGGACGCTTAACTTTCGACTGTCCCCTAGATGGAGCAGCAAGCGGGCTGCTAGTCGTCGCCGGTCCACCGTCATGGCTACATCAGTCAGCGATCTCGGACGGGCAGAGCTGGCTCGCCGAGGAGATCGGGTCAGTGCAGCTCCGCACCGGCGACAATCCACTGCCGAACAGCGATAGTCTAAGCGTCCTCGTGGTATTCGCAGGAATCCGAGATGCACCACGGATCGACGCCCTGCGAACCACGGATCGGTAACGCAACTTGGGCAACGCCAGCTCCGTATCGAGCAGAAACAACCGCTCCAGCAGACACTGCAGTAGTATTGAGGGTTAGTTCGATATCCAGCCAGGCTCTTCGACGTCGGTGTCGTTGAGCTGGCTAACGGTCGCGGTGAGCGTCGTGGTTATCGTCTGGTCGCCCTGCGTGTACTCGAATTCGCCAGTAAACTGGCGAATCCGGCCACGATCGTCAACGGCGACTGTCCCCGAAAAGTCCGTCACCGTGGTGTTTGCACCCGTCGAGTTACGGAACGACTGCCGAAGCGCGTCGGTGCCCGCGGTCTCATACGCCATCACCTCATCGCCGTCAAACGTGTGGGTTCCGTTGCGTTCGAACGTGGCATTTGGCGATACGTACGTGGCGATCGGCTCAACGCCGCGTCGCGCAGATGTCACGTTGACAGCTTGGTCAGACTGTGAGACGCGTGTTTGGTTGCCGTACTGGAACCGCTGCTGGGTCCAATTCCCAGCCGTATAGACCGTCGTATTGGCGAACGAGTTCATCGAATGCTGGAGATACCGCTGGGCGGCGGGGTCGATCTGATATTCGATGCGAGAGGAAGTGTCGCCGGCCTGTGTAATCGCAAGGACGGTGGTGAAACTCGTGTCGTTTAACGCAGCCGCGTGGCGGTCGATCCGCTCGTCTGTAATCGACACGGTTTCCGGATAATCAGATGTTGTTGCGGGTGAGCTACCTATGCCGGCGCAACCGGCGAGCAGCAGCAGGCCGAGTACGGCGACCGTAAGAAATGGACGACGATGCATACGTTCAATCGGACCGCCGGGGAGAAAAGGGCTTGTACTTTCGGCGGGGTGGCAATCAGTAAGCCACCAGCCACTTGGCCCCTCTACTGTAGAGTTGGACTCGTAATTACGTAGATAGAGGGTCTCGTTCGAGAAGCGTCCGTGTCACGCGCAGTAGCTGTTGCTGTAGTAGTCTGTATCAAGTCGGGGACTGGTGGGTGTGGCTCCGCGTGGATGACAGCCTGACACCACTCCCAAGTCACCGACAGTCGAAAATAGACAGTGCAGCATATTAATTGTTGTGGTGAGACAGGGTGCAGTGTTCAGGTGCGGAGTCAATAGACGAGTAAGGTAATTAGTAGTTGGTAGTTTGTGGGCTCGGGTGTCGGCTTCCTCCCCGCCCACTGTGGGACGGGGAATCCGCCTCGCTACCTAGTTTGAATGGTGTGGTAGAGCCTTTCCTGCGTGTCTGTGCCCGAAACACTCGCCTCAACGGGAGTATCATCCAGATTGACTTAGAGTTTGTTGAACGAGAAACGATACCGCAGCTGCTGATGAAGGTCCGTATTCAACACGATCTTGCTGACCGCTGGCTTTCGAATACTGTCCCTATTCTTTAGATATTTGGTGCGAACGAATACGCTCCATCGTTCACAACTGGGTGCAAGGCCGAGTTACACCCCGAGCCTAGACGGAGCCCGGGCCCCGTCGCGGTAGACGAAACAGTGGTCCGACTCAATAACGAACAGTACTGGCTGTACGCTGCTGTCGTTCCCGAAACGAACGAATCACTCCATACAAATAAGAAACCAACGCTACGAACGTGATTCGCTCGTTTTCGCCGATTTCCGAGAGAAACACGGCGTCGATAATGCCGTGTTTCTCGTTGATGACGTACCCACACTGAAAGACGCTTGTCAGCGATACGGGCTTCGATTCCAGTAGGAAAACAGGGGGATCGGGATGGTACTGAGCAGATCTTTCGAGCGGTAAAACGACGAACAGCCTCGTTCTCAAACTGTTGCAGTATCGCCGCAGCAGATACCGCCGATGATTGGCTCAGTTCGTTCACCTTCACATGGAATCAGCTAATCTGAACACCACCGCATCACCGTTCAATCCCCAGTCATCGCTACTGGGGCATTCGGCAGTCCCGTCCGTGGACATATCCATCCTACCCTCCATCTGCGTAGCTCTTCGAGACACCCCCTTTTGTACGCCAACTAACAAAGTCCCTTGTGTGGTCAGTTCTTTCCTAAAGCGACTGGACTCCACGTTCAATTTAGCCTTACCCTTAGCCGTTGTCGCCCAGGCCGACTTCCGAAGAGCTGGAAGAAGGTCGATTTCTCTAAAATGGTAGTTCTCGGATTATGCGTCGTCTTCTCTCCGACGGCGGAGAGCGATAGCAGCGATAGCAACGATTGCGATTCCAGCGATCAGTTTGGGTCGAGACATACAGTTGGATGTACGTGTCTATGACACAAAAGGGTGGGCGGTCCGCAGTAGCGTGGACAGCCGGGGTTTCTTTGGAAGCATGAGAAGTATCCGATAACTTCCGCAGTTCTTCAACTCTCGAAGCGGAGAACGCAGTAATCACCCATCCATCCTACCACTCGCCGGTAGATAATAACTAGGGGCGTTTCCCAGATGACTCCGGCGGATGTCCCACCAAACACGGCAATCACTCTCCAGAGTGATAGACGGTCGGCGGCGAAACGGACCAGCACAGTCGCACTATCGACAGCGTGTCGGCTATGACCACGCAACTCGCAGCCGCCGGCGGTCAGACAACACAACAGGTCCTGCTCGTCGACGGTATCGCTGGCGGTTTCTCCGGTCCACTCGTCGGGCTCGTCCTCGTTAGTGCCTGCGTTAGCTGGGCCGGCTATCGGCGCTTCCGGACCACCGACTGATTGCACGCTGCGAGTTATGAGCCACGATTTTTAGCAGTGTGGTTCTTAGCGGGAGTTATGGACGATACCGCCCTGACAGAGACGCTCAAGGAGTTGGGATTATCGACGTACGCCGCAGAGACTTTCCTCGGGTTACAGCGGGTTGGCACTGCAACAGCCAGCGACATCGCCGCCGTTACTGACGTCCCGCGTTCGCAGGTGTACGGGGCAGCTGATGAGCTAGCACAGCTTGGCTTGGTAAACGTTCAATCAGCGAACCCCAAAGAGTTCCGGGCTGTCGCTCCGGATACAGCCGGTGAACTGCTACAGTCACGAATTGCTCGACAGACGACGGAGATGGTGAACCAACTGGAAGCGATTCGGGAGGCGGACGCTCGGCCCGGACAGGAGGAATCGAATTCAATCTGGCGGGTGCAAGGACTGCAAAACACCAACCAGAAGGCAATCGACCTCCTTGAATCCGCGGACCGCCGAGTTCAGTACTACGTTACTGCTGCTGCGTTTCTTCCGAGCACCGCGGTTGACGCTCTCAAGGCGACCGCCGTCGACGACTGCACGGTCTCAGTATTTGCACCGGCTGATACTACAGTTGCTGAGCGTCAACCAGAACTAACCACGGAAACAATCGGTGTCGAGTATATTGACCCTCCGACCGCGTTTGCGGACAACTGCACCCGGCTTCTGGTCGTCGATGACAGCGCAGTCCTGGTCGGCGTCACAACGCCACGGGCCCCCCACGAGGAGCTATGCTTCTGGAGTGCCAGTGAACGAATCGCCCCGCCACTCGCAGTGGCTTTTCGCGCGGTGCTGCGCCAGTAGTGTCCCCATCGCACACGTGGGCTGACGGGCGTTGACTGCGGGACCCATCAAGGGAGCTGCCGCCATTCCGTCCCGCACTCCGGGCAGGCCCGAACCGTACCGACCTCATCGGGATCGTTCTTCGTGACCAACTGTTCCTCGCAGTCCGCACACTCCAAGCGCTCGTACACATCTTTCGAAATTGCACCCTCGCGAAGGGCACGTCGAACGGAATCCATACATCCGGCTCCGCGCTCCCGGCAGAAAAACTCTGCTGGTCATAGAGCCTGATACGTAGCGAGCGGAAGTTCTCTCCTTCATCGACAGGAGGATATCTATCTGTCGACGACTCAGTCCGCGAGAACCGTCTCCAAATAAGCGTGAATCGCTTCGCGGACTGGCTCTACGTCCGCATTCGTCGTGACTCGGCGGGAGAAGACGCCGATCAAAAGCGTTGAAACGACCGACGCCACGCATTCCGCATCGACGTCAGCAAACTGGCCACTGTCGATCCCCGCTTGAATGACATCCCTAATGTGGTCCTGCTGGAGACGCGTAATCTCCGTAATCTTCTCTCGGTAGGCGTCATCGTGGGTTGCCTGTGCCCGAATCTGTATGAATACTCGAAGCGTCTCCTCCGACGGTGGCGAGAACCCCGTTGGCTCCCCGTTTATCTGTCGTCCAAAGACGATCTGATCGATGAAGCACCGGAGCTGCTGAAGGGGGTCGGCATCCTCCCGCTGAACCGTCCGGTATTTCATCTCCTCGATGACGTAATCAACGAGCGCGAGCAGGAGGCTGTCCTTGTCCGAGTAATAGTGATACACCGATGCCTTCTCGATGCCGGCCTCCTCTGCGATGCGGCTCATCGTGAGCCCACTGTAGCCATACCGCTCCAAAACGATAAACGAGGCCCGGAGAATTCCCTCACGAGTGTCCTCTGGAGGGCCTGCAAAGGGGCTCTCTATATCCATAGTTGTACTTCTCGGGGTGGTTTTTTTCAAGTTGCTGTTTGACAAAGTACTGTTGTAAGTATAAAGGTTGATTACCTCCCAAACGTTCGGTAGGCACACAGTCGGGCAGCTGACAGCAACCGACACTCGCTCTCGAGCCGACTACTGCACCGTACGAGCACCCCCAATCACGATGACAGGACCGCCCACACTCCACTCCGCTGGACTATACACGCAGATGAACGCCCAAACCAAACTTCCACGGTATCACTCAGCACTATCTCCCGCGACACGGCTGTCGCCGGTGAACCACAACACCGCTAACGAACGCACGTAATGAACACGTCACGAATCCCGACGATCATCGTCGTTGCGGTCGTCGTAGCTTCGGTCGCCATCGCAGGCGTTCCTGGCGCAGTCAGCGCCCAAGAATCCGGGGAAGTAATCGGCCAACCGGACATTTCCTTCGCCACGTCAACCGGCGAAGTCTCAGCCGGGACCAGCGACGAACTCAGCATCGCGATCACGAACCGCGGATCCATCGATAAGGGTGGCCCGTCCCAATACGAAAACCGAGTGACGACCGCCCGAGGGATGACGATGAGCCTGGATGACGGCAACGTGCCGATTGACGTTCAAGCCGGTGAACTCTCCATCGGGAACGTCCCAACTGGCTCCAGCCAAGTGGCAGTCCCGATCGAAATCGCTGAAGATGCTGCATCGGGCACGTACAAGATTCCGGTCGAGTACGAGTACCAGTTCTCACGAGTCGTTGACTACGACGCGTACGGAACCGATTACAGTGACTTCACACGCACGCGTACCGGGTCTATCACGGTGGTGGTAGCTGACGACGCCCGCTTCGAAGTGGTTGACATCTCTGGCACGGCCCAGATCGGCGATGACAGTGACGTCTCGATGACACTTCGAAATACGGGCGCGGAAATCGCTCGTGGAGCCACCGTCGGTATAACCTCCCGCAGCAACGCATTAACCTTTGATTCCGGTGGCCCGAGCGCAACGTCGTACGTGGGTGACTGGGAGTCCGGGGAGACCCGGAACGTGTCGTATGGCGTCTCTCTCGCACCCGATGCGACACAGCGTGGGTACACGCTCGATCTAACGGTTGACTACGAGGATGCGAACGGCATCAGCCAGTCATCCGAGCCGATGACAGCCGGCGTTGAGGCCATCGATGAACAAGCGTTCGCGTTCAGTGATGTAGACACGTCACTTCGCGTGGGTGAGGACGGCGAAATCACGGGGACCGTCACAAACCAGGGCCCACAGCCTGCAAGGAGTGTCGTCGTTCGCTACGCCGATGAGTCCACGACGATGGTGCCGATCGAAGAATCTGTCGCCGTCGGCTCGCTCGACGCGGGCGAATCCGCATCGTTCCGACTGCCGATCGAAGTTACGAGTAGCGCCGAGGCGAGTCCGAACCTAATCGACTTCGCAGTTGACTACCGGAACGCCGATGGTGACCGGCGGGCGTACGATAAGCTCGACGTCCGCGCTGCTGTCGCTCCCGAACGCGATCAGTTTACTGTTGAGCTCGCCGAACGGACAATCGAGACGGGCGGCTCACGCACGATCGCTGTCGACGTGACGAACAATCTGAACGAAACCGTCACGGACATCGAAGCACGGCTGTTCGCTGACGACCCCCTCGATACGGGTGATGCAGACACCGGCTACGTCGAGTCTATGGAGCCAGGGGAAACCGTCACGGTGTCCTTCGAGTTGACGGCAGCGTCGTCGGCAACGCCGGATAAGACGTACCCGATTTCGTTCGACTTCCGGTACGACGACCAGCGGGGGAACAGCCAGTTGACGGACACCATGCGCGTCCCGATCAACGTCGTGGAGAGTAGTGGTGGCGGCCTCCCGATGCCGCTAATCATCGGCGCAGTCGTCCTCATCGGGGGGGGCTGCAGCAGTGCTCTGGTATCGGAGGCAGTAACTGATGGGAATCGGAGACCGGATTGAGGCGGCGACAAGACGACTCAACGACACGATCGTCTCCCGTCCGCGTGCGGTCGTGTTGGCGTTTCTCGTCGTCACAGCCATGTTCGTCGGTGGCTTCGGGCTGATCTCGACCGAAACCGATTCGACCGAATCATTCACCGATGGTCTTGAAGCACAGCAGGCGCTCGATTCGGTCAACGCGGAGTTCGAGGACCCATTCCAGCCGGAGATGGAGTCCACGCAGCTCATCCATACCGGCGGCAACGTCCTCACGAAGGAAGCGCTCGTCCGGAATATCCGCCTCATCGAACAGATCGAAAGCCGCGACGACCTCCGAATGGCGTCGGCGACCGGGCCGGCAGCGATTGTCGCCCAAGCGATCGATCCATCAGCGACAACGGTTACTGAACAGCGTCGCGTGCTCGAAGCTGCGTCGGCAACTGAAATCCGGCAAACAATCCGCAGCCTCGCTGACGACCCCCGGTTTACGGGCGTTATCTCGGAGGACTTCAATCCAACGTCCGTTTCTGCAACGGCGTCAATCACATCCGTCTCTCACGATGTCCCCCAAGGGTTCACGGATAGTGACCTGACCGCGGTCCAGACGTCCATTCAGTCGCTTGCGAGTAGTGAACCCGGCGATATCCGTGCGTTCGGTGCTGGGATCACGAACGCGGAGATGAGCAACGTTATCAGTGACTCACTAATCATCGTGATGCCGGTCGTCGTCATTCTCTTGTTGGTCTTCCTGGTGGTCGCATACCGGGACCCGATCGACCTGCTGTTGGGGTTGTTCGCCCTATTGATGACAATCATCTGGACGTTTGGGTTCCTCGGCTACTCGGGGATTCCCTTCAACCAACAGATGATCTCCGTCCCCGTATTGCTGCTGGCAGTCGGGGTTGACTTCGGGATTCACATCATCAACCGCTATCGGGAGGAAACAGTCCAAGGCTTCGAACCGGTCGAGGCGATGCGGACAGCGAACAACCAGTTGATGATCGCGTTCGTGATCGTCACTGTGACGACCGTATTCGGGTTCGGGGCGAACGTCATCTCGGACCTCACCCCGATCCGGAACATGGGTATCGCGTCGAGTGCAGGAATTATCTTCACGTTCCTCATCTTCGGCCTGTTTCTCCCGGCAGCAAAGCTTGAAGTAGATAAACTCCGGGACCGATTGGGTGTTCCTGAGTTCAACTCGGAGCCGATTGCGTCCGAAGACTCTGCACTCGGTCGTGCACTATCGCTACCCGCCGTTGTAAGCCGGTATGCGCCCACCGTTTTCGTGCTCGTCTTACTGCTTACGGGCGGTGTCGCCGCCGCCTACGGTTCTGGAGTTGACACGTCCTTCGAGACGGAGGACTTCCTCCCACCCGAACAACAACCAGGGTACGTGACAGGACTGCCGGAGCCGTTTGCGCCCAGTGACTACACTGTCACGGAGACGACGAACTTACTCGAAGACAAATTCGCAACGAACCAAGATCAATCAGTGACAATATATTTCGAGGGGTCGTTCGAGGAAGACCACGCGCTCGAAGCGCTTGCCAGCCCGAATGATGATCCACCTGAGGAGCTCGCAGTCGGTGCCGGTGGTGGGGCGCAGGCTCAAAGTATCCTCACGGTTATCCGATCGCACGCCCAGCAGAACCCCGAATTCGCGGAACTTGTCGCGCGAAACGACCGAAATGACAACGGTATTCCCGATCGAAACCTCGACCGCATCTACGATGTGCTGTTTGCGTCCAGCGCAAGCGACCAAGCATCACAGTATCTGACGGAAGACCGGCAGGCAGCCCAGGTCGTCTATTCGATAGACTCGGATGCCTCACAGTCAGCGGCTGCCGACGCAACCCGACAGTTCACCGAAGACTTCCGGTACACCGCAACGGCAACAGGCCAGGTCGTGGTGTTTGACGCCGTTACGGGGATTATCTTCACGTCCGCGATTGAGGGACTGGTGCTTGCCATCGGCTTGACCGCGCTCTTCCTCGTGATCGCCTACGGGGTGTTGGAGCGGAAACCGATGCTCGGCATGGTGAACGTGTTCCCCATCCTCATCTCGATTGCGTACTTAATCGGGACGATGCGATATCTTGGGATGGCATTAAACGCCTTGACAGCAACTATCCTCTCAATCTCGATCGGACTCGGAATCGCCTACTCCGTTCACACAACGCATCGCTTTATCGACGAGTTCAACGAGAGCAGCGATGCACACAAGGCGATGGTGCGCACGCTCTCAGGAACTGGTGGGGCGCTGTTAGGCAGCATGCTAACCACCTCTCTCGGGACGGGTGCACTTGCACTCGCCATCACCCCCGTTCTTGGTGACTTCGGGCTGTTGATGGCGATTAGTGTGGTGTACTCGTTCATCTTCTCCATCGTCGCATTACCACCCGCAGTATTGCTGTGGTCACGGTACCGTAACAGCGAACCCCTCGCGATACTGCGTTCCCGCTGACATCCGCCCACGGCTAAAGCTGTGGGAGCTCCCCCACTGGATTGAACCCACGGACACGGAGAGGTTCGCAGGTTCGTCGTCGATCGTAACGACGAACCTGTGATTCGGGCCGTGCCAGTACAACCCCCGTCTCGGACAGCGGCTCTCGTTGCCTAACAGTTGTTGCAAATACGATTTCTTTATTCGTCGTGGACGGCATCACATGCCGTTCCACGCCTACGTACTCGGCAATCACTGAATAGAAGATCGCGTGTTTTCAACTACTGCTAAGGCTCGTTTCCCAACATTCAGCGCCGCGCTCTTGTCTGCATCGTCGTCCAACCCGGATTCAGGCTGTAGAACACCGTGCTCCCCTCTTAATTCAACGCCGGTGAGACACGCGTCGGCCGCATTCCACTCGTTTATAGGCTGCACAGGCGCAATACCACAGTCTTCAGGCCGTGGTATTTCACCTGTGCAGCCTATAAACCAGCTGAAAGCCACTCCCGTCTCACTTTTGGCTAAACACGGTCCCATCGTTGCCCAAAGTATTTATCCAGACAATCACTTCGTCCAGACAACGAACTATCGCCCGGGGGAATGTCGGAGGACGTATGACGGCGAATCCACTACCACCACTACCACCGGTCTCTCATCGGGGACCAGCCCCGAAACCCCGGTTGAGACGCTACCAGTCGCTTCACATATGATGCGTGCTCTCTCCCCACGAACGATACTCTGTCCGTTGCTCGTCGTGATAGTGCTCACAGCAGCGGTCTGCACACCGGTCGTCGGAGCGGCGACAGCTACCGCTGAATCGGCATCGCTTTCTCACGACCCTGCCACCACCTCGGGCTCGAGCGTTTCACCGGTTATGGACGCCCCACCGCGGTCAACGCAGTCGGCTGCTGGAAACAGTTCCTCCGACGGCTGGAGCCAGACGCGTTATGAGCAGCCAGCCGGCGACATCGTCACGGTCTCACTCAATCTGTCCGCGACAACAACGACCGACGGCGACACCGCCGAACGCGCGCCAGCACGCGACCACGCCTACATTCAAATCGGGGATGTTTCGGCCGGCTTTATTGACGTCCTTCGTGTTGAAGACACCGACGATGATGGGGCGGTCACGTTTTCGATCAATACGCGGACGCTCGGGACGAGCGACAGCATCAGCGCCACCGATAGTGACCTCGTGTACCATAGCGAGGGCGACGTCGTCCGGAGCAGCGTTCACGGCCGCCTTTCAGCCACCGACGACGGCCCGACCTTCTTCGGACCCGACGGCTCTGAACTGTCCGGCTTTGATGACTATCTCGCTACACTCGGTCTCATCGACTCGGCGGCAGCCGACCGTGGTATTGACCAGCTTCGGCGGCCGTTGCAGCCAGGTGACTACCCTCTTCTAGCCAGTACGGAAGGTGAATTCTGCGCCAACGTGACACCCCCCGCCGGCCGCTCATCCAGTAGCTCCGCTACGTACACGTCCGAGTCGACATCGTCCACTATTGGGACAACCACGATCGAGCTGACGAAGCCAGGCCTCGATGGCCTCTCCATCCAGGCTGCGCCGGCGGGTCCAGCGAATGCTGCCCCTAATCAGACGGCGTTGTCGGCCTCAGCGACTGAGAGCCGGTCGGTCACGTCGACCGACCGTATCGTAATCACCGCCGAGGCGACCGGCATTTATGGCCATCTCGTTGCGATTGAGGGTGGGTTTGAAGGTCTCTCAACTGGGTTCGGTCCCGGAACACTATCGCAGTTAGAAACCAGAACCGGGGAGGGCGTTGAGTTCGCGGTTGAGTCGACTGACGGGCCGGTTCTACGCGGTCCCGGCCCCTCGGAAGGGCTTGAATCTCCACTTGAGGTTTTGGACTTGTCCTCGCTTGACGCAACCGCTGTCGCCGTGTATGCGAACAACACCGCGGGGAAGCTCTACATCGTCATCGATCCACGTGCAACAGACGCTTTCACGTTGACTGACAACGCAAGCCGGAACTTCTCGGCTTCCCTCGGGTACCACAGTAACTCGACGCAGCCATTCCTCTTCGACCGTGAGGACCGGAACATCCAGTCGTACTATCGTGGTTTGGTGGGTGGTGCTGGGGGCGATGTCAATACGCCCGCTTTCCCATACTTCGAACCTGGTGAGAAGGCTACCGCGACGGCGCAGTTCTCACTCGTCGAACCACACATTCAATTTAAGAGCACGGGTGGATGGGTGGAGTCGGACGCACCGGTTGTCGTCGACCGAACGTCACCCACTCGAATCCAAGGGAAAACGAACGTAGCCCCTGGAACGGAAGCAATTCTCCAAGTAACGTCTCAGTCGGAAAACAGCTCATTCACGTCCCTGCAGCAGTCGACCGTCTCTATCGCCCCTAACGGCACGTTCTCCGGCACATTTTCCCTCCCTACGACAGCGATCGGTGAAACGTCTACCCTCTCGGTTCTCATTAGGGGGACGGAGATTGCTCACACAGAGTTGGTGACTGTCGCGCCGGAAGCTCAGCAGACAACGAGCCAATCTACACAAGCGACCGTAGCTTCCGCTGAGTCGCAAACGGCTACAGGAGAATCAGGTGGAGCTACGCCCGGACTCACCCCCCTTGTCGCCCTCCTTGCTGTGGCTGCCGCTTTCGCTTGGCTGTTCATCTTCCGACGGTGACACCGCCCGACGGTGAACGGCGAGCTGTTCTCCTACCTGACAACCTCTACGGTCAACCGAGTATGTCCTCTCCCTTGATCAATTCAGAGTCGTCCCGAGGAGCGGCAGGCCGACAGCGAGTGCGACTATAGTTGGGCGACTACTCATATCCGCAGAACGGAGTTAACCAACACACCTACTCGTTTATGGACAGCTGCTTCGACAACTGGCCACTGACTATGACTGCACAGCGACAGTTCCCCAACGAATTGGATCGCCGGCGTAGCCCTTACCAACACGCCTATACTCGGGACGCCCGACACATCGTATAATGGTATCTGCGTTGACCGACACGCTCGCGTGGGTCGTCATCGCGGCGTTCGGTACGAGCGCCGTCCTCCAGGCAGACTACCGCCGGTACAGCCGGTACGCGGCGGTCGCGGCGTGGACGCTGTTCGCGGCGTTCTGGGGGCTGCTCGCGCCGTACTACTTCTTCGAGCACTTGAGCGTCATCGAGGGCGCGCTGAGCGCGGTCGCCGTCCCCGCCTGCCTCTACACCGCGTACCTCGTCGGCACGGGCAAGCGCCAGCTCGAGACGCTGACGCGCTCGATCGCCATCATGGGGCTGCTGTTCCTCCCGTTCCAGACCATCGAGCCGACGCGGCAGTTCGCCATCGAGACGGTCGCCCAGCAAGCGGAGTGGCTGATGGCGCAGTTCGGCTACTACCCGCCCGTCGTGGAGGGCGACCACGGCTACATGGCGAAGTTCGTGTTCACGGGCGAGTCCGTGAACGGGACCCCCGGCCACAAGTACACGACCACGGTCCTGATGGCGTGTACGGGCATCGGGAGCATGTCCATCGTCGGCGGGCTCGCGCTCGCGGTGAAGGCGCCGCTGCAGCGCCGGCTGCAGGCGATGGCGGTCGCGCTCCCCGTCATCTACGGGCTGAACGTGATTCGCGTCGCGTTCATCGCCGTCGCGCACGGCGAGCAGTGGTTCCGCGGCGGCGTCTACAAGACGCTCGCGTTCGCACTCTTCCCGACGAACGACGGCAACATGGTGTCGTACCTGTTCGCCGACCGCATGCTCGCCCAATCCCTGTCCGTCGTCGCGCTCGTCGCCCTGACGTTCGCGCTGCTGCGCATCGTCCCCGAGCTCGGCGGCGTCGTCGAGGACGTCGCCTACATCGCGACCGGCAACGAGTACGACATCACCGAGCGGTTCGCGCAGTAGGCCGTCAGAATCCTTTTACGCCAGTTCGACGTCTTCGCGGGTGTGATGGCGAGCGCATCCCGAGACCCAGACGACGATGGCGTCCACTTCGTCCACGAGGACGACGGCAGTGTCACCGCCGTCGACGAGGAGACGGGGCTGGCTCGACGTTGGGAGACGAAGTCGGATGCTCTCTCCCAGCTCGCGGAGGCGCTCGCGCTCCACGAGGATCGCGGCGATCCCATCGAAGATCCCGACGCGGTTCTCCGCGACGAACTCGATATCGAGCCCACCGAGTAGGCATGGATGCAGCGTCCCAGAATACGAACGAAAAGCGACGGACGAGAGCGGTCGCGAGCGGGACTACTGCAGTTCAGGCGGGGTCGATGCTGACGGGATGTCACCGTCGAATTCGTAGTCGCTCGCCCAGTTGATCGAGGGGTGGTCGATTTCGGCTGAGAAACGCAGTTCCATCTTCTGGTCGGTCGCTTCCGAGACGTCAATCCAATACAGGTCGTCCGTGTCGGGGTAGCGGACGATGAAAGCGTCGACCGCGTCGTGGTAGGTGCTTTCGTGGTACTCGCCGTCTCGGGTCGTCTGGGAATGCGTGTTGAATCGAATCGTCCCTGTTTCGGTCTCCCAGGCTGTTTTGCACTGGATGCGGAGGAGACGGCCATCGTCGTCGACGATGAGGTCGTATTTGTCGTTGTCCCCGAAGGGGACGGCGACGCTGTGGCCGTTCGAGATGAGCGTGTGGAGGATCTTGGATTCGGTTTCGTCACCGACGGCTTTCGAATTCCGACTCATGGGACCGTATACGTCGTTTCGTCGCTTTGTCGGATGAACGTCAGGCCCGGACAGGTGGCAATCAGACAACCCGCTGTTAGTGCGACGGGATGCAAGAGCGGTGACAGCTGGACGAATCGAGTGCTGTGTGGAGACGAGCGACGTACCTAGAGCGGGAGGTACGCGAGCAAAACGAGGCCCTAGCAGGTTCACAACCGCGAGCAGTCGTTTCGGGATAGCGCCGTCTCTCTGCGGATTGCGTCGAAGAGAAAGCGCCCGGAGCGGGAGTCACGCGAGCCGCGCGAGCGTGACGCCGGCAGACGGAGTCTGCCGGGATGTGAACCAGAGGAAGACGCTCTTCGGTCGTCTTCCAGGGTTCAAATCCCTGCCGTATTCACTGAACTCGGTGCTCACGACACAGCAAGCTGGTCGCTCGCGGTTCGAGTTCAGTAGAAGTACGCCCGGAGCGGGATTTGAACCCGCGTCACGGCCGTGACAGGGCCGTATGATGGGCCACTACACCATCCGGGCTTGCTGCACTCATTCGTAGCCGGCTTGCATTCTTAAGGCTTTCCAAACGCAGGGGTGTGTGCGTCGTGGTGGCGTAACCCGCGACGGGAATCGTAGTTGACAAGACCTAAGTGCGCCGCTAGCGAATTGGCCTGTAGTATCTCGTGAGAGGTAGTTCTCCCCCCATCCAGGCACACCCATGGTAGACGTAAGCCAACACGAACTCGTCCCCGAGCACACAGTCCTCGACGAGGAGGACGTCGAGGACGTGCTCGTGGACTACGACATCGACCGGACGGACCTGCCGAAGATCAAACGGAAGGACCCTGCCCTACCGGACGACGCCGAGGTCGGCGACGTCGTCAAAATCGTGCGGGACTCGCGGACCACGGACAAAGCCATCGTGTACCGACTGGTGATCGAATAAATGCAAATGGAAGACCGACGCGAACTGTCGCGGGCGTATTTCTCGAAAGAACGACTGGCCGAACACCACTTCAGGTCGTTCAACTCCTTCCTGAAGCGGGGTATGCAGGACGTCGTCACCGAGAAGGAGCGCATCGAGACGGACATCGGTGACAAGGAAGACGAGGAGCCGGTGTGGGTCGAGCTCGGCGACGTCCGCATCACGACGCCGCGCGTGCGTGAGGCGGACGGCTCCGAGGAGCTGCTGTACCCACAGGAGGCGCGGCTGCGGAACATCACGTACTCGGCGCCGGTGTTCATGGAGATGAGCATCGTGCGCGGCGGCGAAGAGGAAGAGGAGCGCGTGCTGGACACGACGGAGACGAAGGTCGGCCGGATGCCGATCATGGTCGGCTCCGACAAGTGCAACATCGCGGGCTTCTCCGAGGACGAGCTCATCGAGATCGGCGAAGACCCCGCCGACCCCGGCGGCTACTTCATCGTGAACGGCAGCGAGCGCGTCCTCATGACGAGCGAGGACCTCGCGCCGAACAAGATTCTCGCGGAGTACGACTCGAAGTACGGCGACGAGATCCAGGTCGCGAAGACGTTCAGCCAGCGCCGCGGCTATCGCGCGCTGGTGCTCGTCGAGCGCAACCGCGAGGGGCTGCTCGAAGTGTCGTTCCCCTCCGTCTCGGGGTCGATCAACTTCGTGACGCTGGTGCGGGCGCTCGGCCTCGAGTCCGACGAGGAGATCGTCCACCGCGTCAGCGAGGACCCCGAGATCGTGAAGTTCATGCTGGAGAACCTGGAGGAAGCCGACGTCCAGACCCAGGAGGAGGCCATCGAGGAGCTCGGGAAGCGGGTCGCCTCCGGCCAGGGGAAGAACTACCAGCTGAAGCGCGCGAACTACGTCATCGACCGCTACCTGCTGCCGCACCTCCACGAGGAGGGCATCGAGGACGAGGAGACCCGCATCAACAAGTCCTACTACCTCTGTCGGATGGCCGAAGCGTGTTTCGAGCTGGCGCTCGACCGCCGCGAGGCCGACGACAAGGACCACTACGCGAACAAGCGTCTGAAGGTCTCCGGCGACCTGATGAAGGACCTGTTCCGGACGGCGCTGAACAAGCTGGCGCGGGACGTGAAGTACCAGCTCGAGCGCGCGAACATGCGCAACCGCGAACTCACCGTCAACACGGTGGTCCGCTCGGACGTCCTGACCGAGCGGCTCGAACACCCCATCGCGACCGGGAACTGGGTGGGCGGCCGCTCGGGCGTCAGCCAGCTCGTCGACCGGACGGACTTCATGGGCGTGCTCAGCCACCTGCGCCGACTGCGCAGCCCGCTGAGCCGCTCGCAGCCCCACTTCGAGGCGCGGGACCTGCACGCGACTCAGTGGGGGCGCATCTGTCCCTCCGAGACCCCGGAGGGCCCGAACTGTGGGCTCGTGAAGAACTTCGCGCAGGCGATGGAGCTCTCCCAGACCGTCGACGACGAACGCGAGCTGAAACGCGAGCTCTCGTCGATGGGCGTCGAGGGCATCCCCGGGATCAGCACGGAAGCGACACCAGCGGACGACTAACATGAGTACGGAACGAGAAGCGAAAGTCTACGTCAACGGCAGTCTCGTCGGGACCCACGAGGACCCCGAGGAGCTGGCAGCACAGATTCGGGAGGCGCGCCGCCGGGGAGAGGTCTCCGAGATGGTGAACGTCTCCGTGAAGGACCGCACGAACGAGGTCATCGTGAACGCGGACGCGGGCCGGGCCCGGCGTCCGCTGCTCGTCGTCGAGGACGGCGAGCCGCTCGTCACCGACGAGGAGCTCGACGCCATCGAGAACGGCGACATCGAGTTCGAGGACCTCGTGCAGGCGGGGAAGGTGGAGTTCATCGACGCCGAGGAAGAGGAGGACATCCTCGTCGGCGTCGACCGCGACGAGCTCACCGAGAAGCACACCCACCTCGAGATCGACCCGCAGCTCATCTTCGGCATCGGCGCGGGGATGATCCCGTACCCCGAGCACAACGCCAGCCCCCGCATTACGATGGGCGCGGGGATGATGAAGCAGAGCCTGGGCCTGCCGGCGGCGAACTACCGCATCCGGCCGGACACCCGCCAGCACCTCCTGCACTACCCGCAGAAGGCGATGGTGAACACCCAGACGACCGAGCAGATCGGCTACGACGACCGGCCGGCCGGCCAGAACTTCGTCGTCGCCGTGATGTCCTACGAGGGGTTCAACATCGAGGACGCGCTCGTCATGAACCAGGGCTCGGTGGACCGCGCGCTCTCCCGCTCGCACTTCTTCCGCACGTACGAGGGCGAGGAGCGCCGCTACCCCGGCGGCCAGGAGGACCGCTTCGAGATTCCCTCCGACGACGTGCGTGGCGGCCGCGGCGAGGACGCGTACACGCACCTCGACGACGACGGCCTCGTCAACCCCGAGACGCAGGTCGACGACTCCTCGGTGCTGCTCGGCAAGACGAGCCCGCCGCGGTTCCTCGAGGAGCCCGAGGACATGGGCGGCCTCAGCCCGCAGAAGCGCCGCGAGACGTCGGTGACGATGCGCTCCGGCGAGGACGGCGTCGTCGACACCGTGACGCTGATGGAGGGCGAGGACGGCTCGAAGCTCGCGAAGGTCTCCGTGCGGGACGAACGCATCCCCGAGCTCGGGGACAAGTTCGCGTCCCGCCACGGCCAGAAGGGCGTCGTCGGCCACCTTGCGCCCCACGAGGACATGCCGTTCACGCAGGAGGGCGTCGTGCCCGACCTCGTGCTGAACCCGCACGCGCTGCCGTCCCGGATGACGGTCGGCCACGTGCTGGAGATGCTCGGCGGGAAGGCCGGGTCTCTCGACGGGCGCTCCGTCGACGGCACGGCGTTCACCGGCGAGAACGAGGAGGAACTGCGCTCGACGCTCGAGGAGCGCGGGTTCAAGTCCTCCGGGAAGGAAGTGCTGTACTCCGGGGTCTCCGGGGAGAAGATCGAGGCCGAGATCTTCGTCGGCACCATCTTCTACCACAAGCTCTACCACATGGTGTCGAACAAGCTCCACGCCCGCTCGAAGGGGCCGGTCCAGGTCCTCACGCGGCAGCCGACGGAGGGGCGCGCCCGCGAGGGCGGCCTCCGCGTCGGGGAGATGGAGCGGGACACCGTCATCGGCCACGGCGCCGCGATGGTGCTCAAAGAGCGGCTGCTGGACTCCTCGGACCGCGAGGAGATCCACGTCTGCGGGAACTGCGGCATGACCGCCGTGGAGAACTACGAGCAGCGCCGCGTCTACTGTCCGAACTGTGAGGAAGAGACGGACGTGCACAGCCTCGAGATGAGCTACGCGTTCAAGCTCCTGCTCGACGAGATGAAAGCGCTCGGCATCGCGCCGCGACTCGAACTGGAGGACGCAGTATGAGCACAGGACAATCACCCAAGGAGATCGGGGAAATCAGCTTCGGGCTGATGGACCCGGAGGAGTACCGGGACATGTCCGCGACGAAGGTCATCACCGCGGACACGTACGACGACGACGGCTTCCCCATCGACATGGGCCTGATGGACCCCCGGCTGGGGGTCATCGACCCCGGGCTGGAGTGCAAGACCTGCGGCCAGCGCTCCGGGAGCTGTAACGGCCACTTCGGCCACATCGAGCTCGCCGCGCCCGTCATCCACGTCGGGTTCGCGAAGCTCATCCGGCGGCTGCTCCGCGGGACGTGCCGGGACTGCGCGCGGCTCCTGCTCACCGAGGAGGAGAAAGAGGAGTACCGCGACGACCTCGACCGCACGCGCAGCCTCCGCGAGGACGTATCCGACGTCACGAAGGACGCCATCCGGGAGGCCCGCAAGAAGGACCACTGCCCGCACTGCGGGGAGGTCCAGTACGACGTCAAACACGAGAAGCCGACGACGTACTACGAGGTCCAGCAGGTGCTCGCCAGCGACTACAGCGAGCGCATCGCCGCCGCGATGCAGCCCGACCCCGACGAGGACGACGCCGGGGTCAGCCCGCAGGAGCTCGCCGAGCAGACGGACATCGACATCAGCCGCATCAACGACATCCTCTCCGGGGAGTTCCGGCCGCGCCGCGAGGACCGCGAGGCCATCGAGGCCGCCATCGGCGCGGACCTCACCACCGAGGACATGAACAAGCTGATGCCCTCGGACATCCGCGACTGGTTCGAGGACATCCCCGGCGAGGACCTCGCCGTGCTCGGCATCGACCCCGAGAAGAGCCGGCCGGAGTGGATGATTCTGACCGTCCTCCCCGTGCCGCCGGTGACCGCGCGTCCCTCCATCACGCTGGACAACGGCCAGCGCAGCGAGGACGACCTGACGCACAAGCTCGTGGACATCATCCGCATCAACCAGCGGTTCATGGAGAACCGTGAGGCGGGTGCGCCACAGCTCATCATCGAGGACCTCTGGGAGCTGCTGCAGTACCACGTCACGACGTTCATGGACAACGAGATCTCGGGGACGCCGCCCGCCCGTCACCGCTCCGGCCGCCCGCTGAAGACGCTCAGCCAGCGGCTGAAGGGCAAGGAGGGGCGGTTCCGCGGCTCGCTGTCCGGGAAGCGCGTGAACTTCTCCGCGCGGACCGTCATCAGCCCGGACCCGACGCTGTCGCTGAACGAGGTCGGGGTGCCCGACCGCGTGGCGACCGAGATGACCCAGACGATGGTCGTCAACGAGCAGAACGTCGAGCGCGCCCGCAAGTACGTCCGGAACGGGCCGGAGGGCCACCCGGGCGCGAACTACGTCACGCGCCCCGACGGCCGCCGCGTCCGCGTCACCGAGAAGGTCTGCGAGGAGCTCGCCGAGCGCGTCGAGCCCGGCTGGGAGGTCCAGCGCCACCTCATCGACGGCGACATCATCATCTTCAACCGGCAGCCGTCGCTGCACCGGATGTCCATCATGGCCCACGAGGTCGTGGTGATGCCGTACAAGACCTTCCGCCTGAACACCGTCGTCTGTCCGCCGTACAACGCCGACTTCGACGGCGACGAGATGAACATGCACGCCCTCCAGAACGAGGAGGCCCGTGCCGAGGCGCGCGTCCTGATGCGCGTCCAGGAGCAGATTCTCAGCCCGCGGTTCGGCGAGAACATCATCGGCGCGATTCAGGACCACATCTCCGGGACGTACCTGCTCACGCACGACAACCCCCGGTTCAACGAGACGCAGGCCTCTGACCTCCTGCGCCAGACGAGCATCGACGAGCTCCCCGAGCCCGCCGGCACCGAGGACGGCGAGCCGTACTGGGAGGGGCGCCAGATCTTCTCCGAGCTGCTGCCCGACGACCTCAACCTCGAGTTCACGGGGACGGTCGGCGAGCCCGTCGTCATCGAGAACGGCCAGCTGCTCGAGGGCACCATCGCCGAGGACGAGATCGGCGGCTTCGGCGGCGAGATCGTCGACACCATCGCGAAGGTCCACGGGAAGACCCGCGCCCGCGTGTTCATCAACGAGGTCGCGGCGCTCGCGATGCGCTCGATCATGCACTTCGGGTTCTCCATCGGCATCGACGACGAGACCGTCTCCACGGAGGCCCGCGAGCGCATCGACGAGGCCATCCAGTCCGCGTACGACCGCGTCCAGGAGCTCATCGAGACCTACGAGAACGGCGACCTCGAGAGCCTGCCCGGCCGTACGGTCGACGAGACCCTCGAGATGAAGATCATGCAGACGCTCGGGAAGGCCCGCGACTCCGCCGGCGACGTCGCCGCGGAGAACTTCGACGCGGACAACCCCGCGGTCGTGATGGCCGACTCCGGCGCGCGTGGGTCGATGCTGAACCTCACGCAGATGGCCGGCTGCGTCGGCCAGCAGGCGGTTCGCGGCGAGCGCATCAACCGCGGCTACGAGGACCGCACGCTCAGCCACTTCGAGCCGAACGACCTCTCCAGCGAGGCCCACGGCTTCGTGGAGAACTCCTACACGAGCGGGCTCACCCCCAAGGAGTTCTTCTTCCACGCGATGGGCGGCCGCGAGGGGCTCGTGGACACGGCGGTCCGCACCTCGAAGTCCGGCTACCTGCAGCGCCGGCTCATCAACGCGCTCTCCGAGCTGGAGACCCAGTACGACGGCACCGTCCGGGACACCAGCGACACCATCGTGCAGTTCGAGTTCGGCGAGGACGGCACCTCGCCCGTCGAGGTGTCCTCCAGCGAGGACGTCGACGTCGACGTCGAACAGATCGCCGACCGCATCGTCGAGTCGGAGTTCGACAGCGAGGCCGAGAAAGAGGAGTTCCTCGGCGTCCAGGAGCCGCCGACGAACCTCTCCGAGCACGGCGCGTCCTGGGAGGTGGAAT
Organism: Halobacterium sp. CBA1126; assembly: GCF_009741975.1. Classification (GTDB taxonomy): domain Archaea; phylum Halobacteriota; class Halobacteria; order Halobacteriales; family Halobacteriaceae; genus Halobacterium. The sequence goes on from NZ_WPCF01000005.1 coordinate 30,452, forward strand.
CCGATGACTGAGATCACTGACGGGATTCGGAACGCCGTCGAGGACACGGAGCTCCCGCGGCGCCTGAAGGACCGCGTGCTCGACACCATCGAGGACCGCGGGGGCGTCACCGTCCAGCAGGCCGAGGAGATCGCGACCGCCGTCGAGTCCCAGTACCTCGACACGCGCGTCGACCCCCTCGAGCCGGTCGGCACGGTGTCCGCGCAGTCCATCGGCGAACCGGGGACGCAGATGACGATGAACACGTTCCACTACGCGGGCGTCGCGGAGATGGACGTCACGCAGGGCCTGCCGCGGCTCATCGAGCTCGTGGACGCCCGGAAGACCCCGGACACGCCGATCATGACGGTGTACCTCGAGGACGAGTACGCCGAGGAGCGCGAGCGCGCCCACGAGGTCGTCTGGAACATCGAGGCGACGAAGATTCTCGCGCTCGGCGACATCTCCACGAACGTCGCCGACATGGTCGTCCAGATCGACCTCAACGAGGACACCCTCCAGGAGCGGTGGCCGCTCGTCGACTCCACGACCGAGATCGCGGGCGAGATCGCCGAGACCATCGAAGGGAGCCTCGGCGTGCAGGTCACCCAGCAGGGGACCGTCCTCGAGTTCGGCCCGAGCGAGCCGTCGTACCGCGAGCTGCTCCAGCTCGTCGAACAGCTCCGCGACATCGTGTTCAAGGGCATCGAGGACGTCTCCCGCGTCGTCATCCGGCGCGAGGAGACCGACGAGGGCGAGGAGTTCGTCCTCTACACGGAGGGGTCGGCGTTCAAGAAGGCGCTCAGCATCGAGGGCGTCGACGCCTCCCGCACCTCGTGTAACAACATCCACGAGGTCCACAAGACCCTCGGCATCGAGGCCGCCCGCGAGGCCATCATCGAGGAGACGATGACCACCCTCGAGGAGCAGGGCCTCGACGACGTGAACATCCGCCACCTGATGCTCGTCGCGGACATCATGACCAACGACGGCACCATCCAGTCCATCGGCCGGCACGGCATCTCCGGGAACAAGGACTCCGTGCTCGCCCGCGCCGCCTTCGAGGTCACCGTCAGCCACCTGCTCGACGCCGCCATCTACGGCGAAGCCGACGACCTCGACGGCGTCATCGAGAACGTCATCGTCGGGAAGCCCGTCCAGCTCGGCACCGGCGACGTCGACCTCCGGATGGGCGCCAGCAAGTCCGACTGATGACAGTCAGGCTCTCCGACGAGGCGCGCCGCCTCATCGCCGCGTTCGAGGACGAGACCGACGCCAGCGCCGTCGACTGCGTCGTCGACGACGAAGAGGACCGCGTCATCTTCGTCGTCGCCGCCGGCGAGATGGGGTCGGCCATCGGCCCCGGCGGCAGCCGCGTCGAAGAGCTCGAGGCGAAACTCGGCCGCGACGTCATGCTCGTCGAGGACGCCCCCACGCCCGAGGGGTTCGTCGCGAACGCCCTCTCCCCCGCGGCCGTCTACAACGTCACCATCAGCGAGAACGACACCACGGTCGCGTACGCCGAAGTCGCCCACGAGGACAAGGGCGTCGCCATCGGCACCGGCGGGAAGAACATCCAAGCCGCCAAACGCCTCGCCGACCGGCACTTCGACATCGACGACATTCAGCTCACGTAGCCACTTTTTGCTGCGCTCACTCGCTCCGCTCGTTCGCTGGCAAAAACTTGGGGCAAAAGCCAGCGTCACCCCCTACCGGGGGTTCCTCGGCCCGCTCGCTCCGCTCGCGGTGAACGGCTTCGCTCAGGTTCTCCGAACCGTTCACTCGCCGATGCTTGCCAGTCACGTCGTCAAACGGCTGTCGGGCATCCGGCGACCGAGTGGTCCGTCAGGACCCGGAAGGTCGCCGGTTCGCCGCGTCGTCAGGCGCGGGCGCGAGGACCCCCGGTAGGGGGTCCGACGGCGCTTTTGGCCGAGCTTTTGCCGAGCCGAGCGAGACCGCCGGTCTCGCTGGCCGTGCGAACGGGCGGCGATGCCGCCCGTGAGCAGAGAGCGGCCCTTGGCCGCGAGCGCAGCGCAAAAGGTCGGAGCGAAAGGCCGAGTTTAAGTGCTTCCGCTGGGTAAACGACTGTATGTCGAACGGCAAGTACGCCGCTCGGAAACTGAAGAAGGACCGCCAGAAGCACCGGTGGTCCGACTCGGAGTACGCGCGGCGAGAACGGGGGCTCGGCAAAGAGTCCGACCCCCTCGAGGGTGCGCCGCAGGGGCGCGGCATCGTCCTCGAGAAGGTAGGTATCGAAGCGAAACAGCCGAACTCCGCGATCCGGAAGTGCGTTCGGGTCCAGCTCATCAAGAACGGGAAGCAGGTCACCGCGTTCTGTCCCGGTGACGGCGCCATCTCGTTCATCGACGAGCACGACGAGGTCACCATCGCCGGCATCGGCGGTGCGAAGGGCCGTGCGATGGGCGACCTCTCGGGCGTGAACTACAAGGTCGAGAAGGTCAACGGCGTGAGCCTCATCGAACTGGTCCGCGGGAACGCTGAGAAGCCGGTGCGATAATCATGAGCGAGGAAGAAGCCCCCGAACCCGAGGCGCCCGCCGGTAGCGACGAGGAGGACGTGAACGCGAAGCTGTTCGGCAAGTGGGAGGTCTCGGACATCCAGTACCGGGACCCGAGCACGCGGCGCTACCTCTCCGTGACGCCCATCGCGCACACGATGGGGCGGCACGCCTCCAAGCAGTTCAAGAAGAGCGAGATTAGCGTCGTCGAGCGGCTCGCCAACCGGCTGATGAAGACCGGTGCGAACGCCGGCAAGAAACAGCAGGCGCTCCGCATCGTCCGTGACGCCTTCGACATCGTCCACGAGCGCACCGACGAGAACCCGATTCAGGTGCTCGTCCGCGCCGTGGAGAACTCCGCGCCCCGCGAGGAGACCGTCCGCCTGAAGTACGGCGGCATCTCCGTCCCGAAGGCCGTCGACGTGGCGCCCCAGCGCCGCGTCGACCAGGCGCTGAAGTTCATCGCCGACGGCGCGCACTCGTCGTCGTTCAAGACGCCCGTCGACGCCGCCGAGGCGCTGGCCAACCAGCTCGTCGGCGCCGCCGACTACGACGTCCAGACGTACGCGGTCGGCCAGAAGGAAGAGAAGGAACGCGTCGCGGCCGCGGCCCGCTAACGCGGGAGACGGTTCTGCGGTTTTTCTCTCGTTTCGAGCGACGGCGCCGCGGGGATACCTGAAAGCAGTTAACGCTGGACGCCGGACCACCGGGTATGCGATGTAACCGCCGTTCGTTCCTCGCTGCCGCGGGGCTGGCCGGCGTCGCCGGGCTCGCGGGCTGTACGTCGCCGGACGAGCCGCGCGACGCGACGACCGCCCCCGACGCACCGCCCGTGACGACGGTCGACGACCCCGACTACGACCTCGGCGTCGGGCACGACATCGAGACGTGGGGTGAGTACGACCCCGACTGGTCCCACCCCGTGGAGGCGCCGAACCTCGACGTGACGACCGAGACCGTCATCGAGGGGCTGGAGATTCCGTGGGACCTCTCCTTCGCGCCGAACGGCGACCTGTTCATCAGCGAGCGCGTCGGCCGGATCGCCCGGTACGACTCCGACGAGCTGGAGACCGTCGCGACCCCGGAGGTCATCGACCACGCCGAGGCGATCGCGCCCGGCGAGGAGGGCGGCTGGTGGGCGGCGGGCAGCGAGGGCGGCCTGATGGGCATCGCGGCCCACCCGAACTACCCGGACGTCCCGCTCGTGTACGCCATCTACACGCGGGAGGACGAGCCGGCCGTCCCCGGCGGCGACCCGTACGTCAACCGGCTCTCGTACTTCGACGTCTCCGCGGACGACACCGCCGCCAGCGAGACGGTCGTCGTCGACGACATCCCCGGCAACGAGATCATCCACAACGGCGCCCGCATCACGTTCGGCCCGGAGAACTACCTCTGGGTGACGACGGGCGACGCGGCGTCGGTCAACCCCGACCTCGGGACGAACCAGCCGCTCCCGCAGGACCCCGCGTCGCTCGCGGGGAAGGTGCTCCGCATGGAGCCGGACGGGAGCGCGCCCGAGAGCAACCCGGAGATCGCGGGCGGCGACCCGCGGGTGTTCACGATGGGGCACCGGAACCCGCAGGGCATCACGTTCATGCCGGACGGGACGCCCGTGGAAACCGAGCACGGGCCGTCCGCGCACGACGAGGTGAACGTGCTGAACGCGGGGGAGAACTACGGCTGGGGGCCGGAGGGCGAGCGCGCGCGCACGGCGGAGACGTACCGCGGCACGGACTACGCGCGCCCGGTCGTGAACACCGACGAGACGTGGGCGCCGCCGGGCGCGGTGTTCTACACGGCGGACGCGGTGCCGTCGTGGCAGAACCGCCTCGTCGTCGGCGGCCTGCGCTCCCAGCGCATCAACCTCGTCACCATCTACCCGACGGACGGCGAGCCGGCGTCGGCCGCCAACGGCGGGACGCGCTTCGACGCCGACTGGATGAACCCGAACTACAGCGCCGTCCACCACACGACCCTCGAGGACGAGCTCGGGCGCATCCGGCACGTCGAACAGGGGCCGGACGGCACGCTGTACGCGATCACGTCGAACCGCGACGGCCGCGCGCAGGGCGACTTCCCGCGGGAGGGCGACGACCGGCTCGTCCGCATCAAACCGGCTTAGTCGGCCGCGGGCCCGGTCGTGGTCTCCTGGGCGTCGACGTACGTGCGGATGGTGTCGACGAGGCCGCGTCGCAGTCGCTCTCGTCGGGGTCGGCGGCGAGTTCGGCGAACCGCTCGCGGAACGCCTCGACGTCGATCTCGGGGGGCGTCCTCGGCGGCCGCGTGCGCGAGGTCGTAGATGCGGTGGTCGTCGGGGACGGCGTCGTGGCGTTCGAGCAGGGCGAGCGCGAACGCGGCGTTGACGGCGGTCATCGAGGGGTCGGCGCCCGCGGTGAGCCGCTGGCCGACCGACGGCCCGGCGGCGGGCTGGTCGGCGAGCGCGGCCGCGAGCTCGGACTCGAGGAACGCGACGAGCTTGTCGGTCGGGCCGACCGAGAGCGTGATGTCGTCGGCGTAGATGTCCTTGACGTGGTTGGCGATCTGGTAGCAGTGCGTGAGCACGCGGCGCTCGACGCTGCGGCCCGTCAGCGCGAGAAAGAGCACTTCGTCCATCGAGAGGACGTGGCTCGGGTGGTCGTGCTCGTGGCGGTGCATATGCGCGAACTCGTGGAGCGCGAGCTCGCGGGCCATCGCGGACGTGGCGGCCTGCTGGGAGATGTTGAGGACGTGGTGGTCGTCGTAGTGGCCCGCCCACGTTCGCTCGTCGGGGTTCTCGCGGACGCGCACCTCGACCGGTTGTTCGAGGTCGTGTTCGGTCTGGAAGACGTCGCGGGCGCCGAGAAACGGCTCGGCGGGCCCTCCGCCGGTCACGCGCAACTGCATGATAGTTGTTCACACGGCCGTAGCGGCAAAGACTCTTTCGCCCACGGCAGCCACCGCGCCCGGGGAGACGAACCAGACGAGTTGGCGGCTCCGCGCCGTGTTCCGCCGTGCCGTGGTCTCGGCAAAACACTATCCTTTTGAACCCGCTGGCAGTATGAATGCCTAATGGGCCGACGCAAGAAGATTGTCGAGAAGTGCGAACGGCTGATGGACGAGCCGGAGCAGATCCGGAACATCGCCATCGCCGCGCACGTCGACCACGGGAAGACCACCCTGACGGACAACCTGCTGGCCGGCGCCGGCATGATCTCCGAGGACACCGCGGGCGAACAGCTCGCGATGGACACCGAGGAGGACGAGCAGGAACGCGGCATCACCATCGACGCCGCGAACGTCTCGATGACCCACGAGTACGAGGGCGAAGACCACCTCATCAACCTCATCGACACCCCTGGCCACGTCGACTTCGGCGGCGACGTCACGCGGGCGATGCGCGCGGTCGACGGCGCGCTCGTCGTCGTGGACGCCGTCGAGGGCGCGATGCCCCAGACGGAGACGGTGCTCCGGCAGGCGCTCCGCGAGGGCGTCAAGCCGACGCTGTTCATCAACAAGGTCGACCGCCTCATCTCCGAGCTCCAGGAGGGGCCCGAGGAGATGCAGGAGCGGCTCCTGAGCGTCATCCACGAGGTCAACGAGCTCATCCGCGGGATGACCGAGGAGATGGACGACATCGACGAGGACTGGACGGTCTCCGTCGAGGGCGGCACCGTCGGGTTCGGCTCCGCGCTCTACAAGTGGGGCGTCTCGATGCCGTCGATGCAGCGCACCGGCATGGACTTCGGCGACATCATGGAGCTCGAGCGCGCCGACAAGCGCCAGGAGCTCCACGAGCGGACGCCCCTCTCGGACGTCGTCCTCGACATGGTCTGTGAGCACTTCCCGGACCCCATCGAGGCCCAGCCCCACCGCATCCCGCGCATCTGGCGGGGCGACCCCGAGTCCGAGATCGCGGACACGATGCGGATGGTCAACGAGGACGGCGAGGTCGTCCTGATGGTCACCGACATCGGCATCGACCCGCACGCCGGCGAGATCGCCGCGGGCCGCGTCTTCTCCGGCACCCTCGAGAAGGGCCAGGAGCTGTACGTCTCCGGGACCGCGGGCAAGAACCGCATCCAGAGCGTCGGCATCTACATGGGCGGCGAGCGCGAGGAAGTCGAGGAAGTCCCCGCGGGGAACATCGCCGCCGTCACCGGCCTCAAGGACGCCATCGCCGGCTCGACCGTCTCCAGCGTCGAGATGACGCCGTTCGAGTCCATCGAGCACATCTCGGAGCCGGTCATCACGAAGTCCGTCGAGGCCCAGAACATGGACGACCTGCCGAAGCTCATCGAGACGCTCCAGCAGGTCGCCAAGGAGGACCCGACCATCCAGATCGAGATCAACGAGGACACCGGCGAACACCTCATCTCCGGGCAGGGCGAGCTCCACCTCGAGGTCATCACCCAGCGCATCGAGCGCAACCAGGGCATCCCCGTCAACACCGGCGAACCCATCGTCGTCTTCCGGGAGTCCCCGACCAGCGACTCCCGCGAGGTCGAGGGCGTCTCCCCGAACCGCCACAACAAGTTCTACATCACCATCGAGCAGCTCGACGACGACGTCCTCGAGCAGCTCCGCCTCGGCAACGTCACGATGGACATGCCCGAGCAGGAGCGCCGCGAAACGCTCCAGGACGCCGGCATGGACAAGGACACCTCGCAGAACGTCGAGAACATCATCGGGAAGAACATCTTCATCGACGACACGAAGGGGATCCAGCACCTCAACGAGACGATGGAGCTCGTCGTCGAAGGCCTCGAGGAGGCCCTCGAGGACGGCCCGCTCGCCGCCGAGCCCGTCGAAGGCGCGCTCATCCGCCTCCACGACGCCCGCCTCCACGAGGACGCCATCCACCGCGGCCCCGCGCAGGTCATCCCGGCCGTCCGCGACGCCGTCCACCGCGGCCTCATGGACGCCGAGATTCGCCTGCTCGAGCCGATTCAGGACGTCCGCATCGACGTCCCCTCCGAGCACATGGGCGCCGCGTCCGGCGAGATTCAGGGACGCCGCGGCCGCGTCGACGACATGTACCAGGAGGGCGGCATGATGGTCGTCGAGGGCATCGCGCCCGTCGAAGAGATGATCGGCTTCTCCAGTGACATCCGCTCGGCCACCGAGGGCCGCGCCTCCTGGAACACGGAGAACGCCGGCTTCCGCGTCATGGCCGACAACCTCCAGCCCGAGATCATCAAGCAGATTCGAGAGCGCAAGGGCATGAAGACCGAGCTGCCCGAGCAGATCGACTACTTCTAAGGTACCTTTTTACGCGGTTCGCGCGGCGAACCGCGTAAAAATCTACGCTAAAAAACCGCAACCGGCTGCGGACTCTCGCGGTTCTCGCTGCGAAGGCACTCGACGACCAGCACTGCCGCTATCCATCGGTAGGATTTGTGCGGGCCGAAGGCTTATAGCGCGAACGCCCCCGAGTGAGAGTGTATGCACGCAGGCAGACGCGCCCGGCGTGGTATCGGCACGGAGCGACGGCACTCGCGCTCGCAGCCGACAACAACAGCCGGGGCGTCGCCGAGGACGGAGGGGAGACGATGAGCGAGGTCGACGACCGCGCGCACACGCTCCGGCTGGAGCTCGTCGACGAGCCCGGGGAGCTGCTGCGCGCGCTCTCCCCCATCGCGGAGAACGGCGGCAACCTCCTGTCGATTTTCCACGAGCGCGGGTCGCTGACGCCGCGCGGCCACATCCCCGTGGAGGTCGACCTGGAGTGTTCGCCCGAGCGCTTCGACGACATCGTGGAGGCGCTCCGTGACGCCGGGGTCACCATCATCCAGGCGGACTCCGAGCGGTACGGCGAAGCGCTCAGCGTCCTGCTGGTCGGCGACCTCGTCGACACCGACCTCTCGGACACGCTCGCGGAGCTGGAGGGCTGCGGGAGCGCGACGGTCGCGGACTTCTCGCTGACCACCGAGAAGGGGACCGAGGGCGTCTCCAGCGCCCGCGTCCGGCTCGCCATCGAGTCCGGGAGCACGGACCGCGCGCTCGAACAGGTCCGCGACGTGGCGGCGCAGAAAGACCTCTCGGTCGTCGAACCGCTCGTGGGGGAACTATGAGACTGGCAGTGATGGGCGCCGGCGACGTCGGCCGCTCGGTCGCGGACCTCGCCGGCGAGTACGGCCACACGGTGACGGCGTTCGCGGACTCCACGGGCGCCGTCGTCGACCCGGACGGCGTCGACGTCGACGCCGCGCTCGACCACAAGGAACGCGTCGGCAGCGTCGGCGAGGACGACCCCGCGGACGCGCTCGCCGCGGAGTACGACGCGCTCGTGGAGGCGACGCCGACGACGCTCGGCGACGCCCACCCGGGCTTCGAGCACGTGCGGGCGGCCCTCGAGAACGACCGCCACGTCGTCCTCGCGAACAAGGGGCCGGTGGCGGAGCGCTACGACGACCTGCGCGCGCTGGAAGCCGACAGCGCGGGCGAGATCCGCTTCGAGGCGACGGTCGCGGGCGCATCCCCGCGCTGTCGACCATCGACGGCGTCGGCGCCGAGCGCGTGACCGCGGCCCGCGGCGTGCTCAACGGCACGGCGAACTTCATCCTCACGCGGATGGCGACCGACGGCCTCGACTACGAGCACGTGCTCGCGGAGGCACAGGACCTCGGCGTCGCGGAAGCCGACCCGACGTTCGACGTGGAGGGGACCGACGCCGCGCTGAAGTGCGCGATTCTCGCGAACGTCATCCACGGCGGCGGCTACGCGCTCGAGGACGTCGACGTCGAGGGCATCACGGACGTCCCGCCGTCGGCGCTCGAACTCGCCGCCGAAGACGGCCGGACGGTCCGGCTCATCGGCGAAGTCACCGAGGACGGCGCCCGCGTCGGCCCGCGGCTCGTCCCCGAGAACCACACGCTGGCGGTCTCCGGGACGATGAACATCGTCCAGCTGGAGACCGAGCACGCCGGCCGCCTGAACCTCTCCGGGCGGGGGGCCGGCGGCCCCGAGACGGCGACCGCGGTGCTGGGCGACGTGAACCGGCTGGAGTAGGCGGCCGCCCGCGCCGTTCGTGTGCCGTGTTCGCACAAACCCCGAGAAGGCGTCGGGGTCGCGCTGAGTGCGTACCGAAATGGTTTTAGTGCGAACTGCCGAATGATTCCCACAGAGCGCGCCTTTCGCGCGATACCAGACAATGAGCGACGAACGACACCAGAACCTGGCCGTCATCGGCCACGTCGACCACGGCAAGAGCACGATGGTCGGGCGCCTCCTCTACGAAACGGGGAGCGTTCCCGAGCACGTCATCGAACAGCACAAAGAAGAAGCAGAGGAGAAGGGCAAGGGCGGCTTCGAGTTCGCCTACGTCATGGACAACCTCGCCGAGGAGCGCGAGCGCGGGGTCACCATCGACATCGCCCACCAGGAGTTCTCCACGGACGAGTACGACTTCACCATCGTCGACTGTCCCGGCCACCGGGACTTCGTGAAGAACATGATTACGGGCGCCTCGCAGGCGGACAACGCCGTCCTCGTCGTTGCGGCTGACGACGGCGTCGCGCCCCAGACCCGCGAGCACGTGTTCCTCTCGCGGACGCTCGGCATCGACGAACTCATCGTCGCTGTCAACAAGATGGACATCGTCGACTACGACGAGTCCAAGTACAACGCGGTCGTCTCCGACGTCAAGGACCTGTTCGGTCAGGTCGGCTTCGACACGGAGGACGCCTCGTTCATCGCGACGTCCGCCTTCGAGGGCGACAACGTCGCCGAGCACTCCGACAACACCCCCTGGTACGACGGCCCGACGCTGCTGGAGGCCCTCAACGACCTCCCCGAGCCGTCCCCGCCGACGGACACCGACCTCCGTCTCCCCATCCAGGACGTCTACACCATCTCCGGCATCGGTACCGTCCCCGTCGGACGTATCGAGACCGGCGTGATGAACACGGGCGACAACGTCAGCTTCCAGCCCTCGGACGTCGGTGGCGAGGTCAAGACCATCGAGATGCACCACGAAGAGGTGCCGAAGGCCGAGCCCGGTGACAACGTCGGGTTCAACGTCCGCGGCATCGGCAAGGACGACATCCGCCGCGGCGACGTCTGTGGCCCGGCCGACGACCCGCCGACGGTCGCCGAGACGTTCACCGCGCAGGTCGTCGTCATGCAGCACCCGTCCGTGATCACGGCGGGCTACACGCCGGTCTTCCACGCGCACACCGCGCAGGTCGCGTGTACCATCGAGTCCATCGACAAGAAGATGGACCCCTCCTCGGGCGAGACCCAGGAGGAGAACCCGGACTTCATCCAGTCCGGCGACGCTGCGGTCGTCACCGTGCGCCCGCAGAAGCCCCTCAGCATCGAGCCGTCCTCCGAGATTCCGGAGCTCGGCTCCTTCGCCGTCCGCGACATGGGGCAGACCATCGCAGCCGGCAAGGTCCTGGACGTCAACGAAGCCTAATCCATGCAGCAGGCACGCGTTCGTCTCGCCGGCGTCAATCCCGACGACCTCGACGACATCTGCGACGACGTCAGGGAGATCGCGGACAAGACCGGCGTGAAGCTCAGTGGGCCGGTCCCGCTCCCGACGAAGACTCTCGAAGTCCCCTCGCGGAAGTCCCCCGACGGCGAAGGGACGGCCACGTGGGAGCATTGGGAGATGCGCGTCCACAAGCGTCTCATCGACATCGACGCGGACGAACGCGCGCTCCGCCAGCTGATGCGGATTCAGGTGCCGAACGAAGTCAGCATCGAGATCGTTCTCGAAGACTGACGCGGGCTGTCACACGCCCCCTTCCCCACTTATTCGCGCTCCGTAGCCGTGGCTCCGGTCGAGCGCGACTCCCCGAGGGCTCGCGAAACAGAAGTCTGAAATACGTCGGTCGACTTCGATTGGGTGCGGGCTCGTAGATCAGTGGTAGATCGCTTCCTTCGCAAGGAAGAGGCCCTGGGTTCAAATCCCAGCGAGTCCATTCCTTCGCTCACTTCGTTCGCTACGTCCGCGTGAGCGGAGCGAACGCGGACTCGAAAGAACGAGTTCTTTCAACGCTCGCGAGAATCCCAGCGAGTCCACTTCTCTAACACTCGACCGCGGAGCGACTGCTGTGTCACTCCGCGTCAAGGCAGTGTAGTTGACGAGTCGGGATTTGAAGCCCTGGAAGTCGCAACCGCGAGCGTAGCGAGCGGTCCGTCTTCCTCTGGGTTCAAATCCCGGCGCGACTCCGTCGCGCCGACCCTCGCGAACGCGTAGCGGTCGCTCAGTCCCGGCGAGTCCCCCTCTCACAACGTCACCCGCGACCGACTGCTGTGTCGCTCGCCCGTCGACATCTCCAACACGCGACCACGAACCCACGAATCCCACCGCGAGAGAGCGACGGACGCAGTCAGCCCGAGAGCGCGTGGAATCGTTCTCGGGCGCGCTCGGGGACGTCGCGGCCGACCGTGACAGTGGCGTCGCCGTCCTCGAACGTGAGCTGGACGAACGCGGGGAGTCCCGACTGGGGGTCGCCGGGGTACGCGAGCACGGGGACGAGCGCGTCGCCGCTGCGGACCGCACTCGGGGCCGGCGCGTCGTCGCGGGCGAACAGCGAGCGGCCGGCCATCGCGTCCGCGAGCGACGCGCGCCACGCGGGGTCCCCGCAGAGCCGTTCGAGCTTCTCGACGTCCATGCCGGTCTTGGCGGCGCTGTCCTTGCACTCGACGAGCGCGAGCGCGCCGTCCCGGCAGTACACGAGGTCGTTGATGACGGCGTTGGCGTTCTTCGTGAGGCTCTGCGTGCCGCCGGGCTCTTTCACCTCGAGCCGCGGGACGTCCGTCCCCCGGGGCGGGTCGCTGGCGAGAATCGTCCAGTCCCGCGAGCGGAACAGCCGCTTCGTCCAGAGGTACACCTCCGCTTCGGACGTCATCTTTGCGGTAGCGAGGAAACCCCGCCTCTTGCGGCGGAGAGGAATCGCGTGCGTTTAGCTGGGCATTCGCACGTGTTTCGCCCGGCTGTCTGTCCTACTCGGCCGTCTCGTCGGTGTTGAGTGCTTCGACCCCTTCGAGCATGAGGCCTTTCCATGTGTATCCTCGCTTGTCTTTGATTGCTTTCAGTCGCTCGTACTGTTCTTCGTCTACTTCGAACCTGATCTCTACACCCATGCATTAGTGTACTACCCATGTAATTTATGTGGGTTACGGTCGTGCCTTGTACTGTCGGATGGCTGCCGAAACCACCGCCACGAAAACGCTCGAAGCCACGCTCGCGCCACCAACGGCGCACAAAGAGCAACGGCTTCAGCGGACCGTGGCGACGTACCGCCGCGCTCTTGACGACGCGTTCGAGAGTGGCGCGGATACGCAGACGGCGGTCAACGATGTCGTTACCGGCTACAATCTCACGTCCTACGCGAAGGACGCGCTCAAGAACTACGTCCCGCAACTCCGCCGGACGTACAACGCCTCGGAACTCGAAGACGACCACCCAGTCCGATTCACGAACCGAGGGTTCCGAATCGACCACTCCGAGGAACGCGAACACGAGTTCTGCTGGCGCGTTCCCCAAGCCGGACGTGGCAACGCCTTCTGGATTCCGCTCCGTATCAATCCCGCTCAGCGGGAGTTGTGGGAGGACTTGTTCACCGACGACGCGACGGTAGGCGAGTTCCGTCTGCAAGAACACCGGAAGAACTGGGTTCTTCACGTTACTGTCGAGTACGATGTCGCGGAACCCGAGGAGCCGGACGACCCAACACCGATTGGATTCGATATCGGCGAATCCAAACTCCTGACGGGCTGTGCCTGTCGGGACGATACTCCCACCCAACCGATGATGTTTGACGGCGGACGTGCTCGTCACCTCCGCAAGGAGATGTTCACGACTCTCCGACGATTGCAAGAACGTGACGCTGACTGGCGCATTAACGAGCGATTCGACCACTACCAGAACGCGCTCACGGATATTGTCGAGAAGGCGTCTCGACAGGCTGTCGAGTACGCTCGTTCCTTCGAGAGTCCGGTTATCGTCCTTGAAGACCTCTCTGAGATCCGCGAACATCTGGATTACGGCAAGTGGATGAACCGTCGTCTCCACAACTGGGCGTTCGCCCGTCTCACCGGGCGCATCGAGGACAAAGCCCTCGACGCCGGTATTCCCGTCCGATTTGTGAATCCATCGTATACGTCCCAAACGTGCCATGCGTGCGGGAATCTCGGACGGCGTTCGGCACAGGCCGAGTTCCGGTGTACGAACAGCGAGTGTTGGGTGACGGAGTATCAAGCGGATATCAACGCGGCGGCCAATATCGCTGGTCGCCTCAACCCGTGGGGTGAGAGCGTTCGTTGGAAACCGGAACGCGATGACACGCCACAGGATGGGAGCACTTGTGACAGTGCCTTGGGACACCGGGAGATGAGTCGGAACTCCCGACAGACGACTCTCTCGGAGTATGGTTCCGGAACCCCCGACGATGAGGCTTCCCTTGTAGGAAGCCCCGCCCTTTAGGGCGGGCGAGGATGTCACCGGTACTGGTCGATGCGGCCCCGGTCGCCCTGGCGGAACTGCGCGAAGTCCGTGAGCACGTCGTCCGAGAGGACGAGCGCGTCCGCGCAGGCGTACCAGAGCGCGGTCTTGTTGCCGGGCTTGTAGGGGTGGTAGTCGAACCACGTCTCCCGGTCGAGTTCCGGCATGTCGAGGACGAGGTTGCGGTCGCGGTCGGCGACCGACGGCCCGGTGCGGCAGTAGAGGTAGTCGTAGGCGAACTGCGCGCCGACGTACGGGTCGGTGCGCCGCGTCCGGAAGCCGAACTCGCAGACGACCGTCTCGTCGCGGTCGGTGCGGAACGACCCGCTGCCGGGGAGGCCGTCGTGCTGGGCGACGACGTCCTCGGTGGGCCGGATGGCGACGGAGTTCGGCGGCCGCTCGTAGGGCGCGTACTCCGAGAGGATGCGCTCGGCGCCGCGCTCGGACTGCTCGCGAATCTCGTCGGCCGCGGGGACGTCGGGGTCGCAGCCGTTGCGGAGGAACTGCGTCACGAACCGGCCGACGAGCTCGTCCTCGGAGCCGTCGTGGACGAGTTCGTAGTCGTCGTCGGTCGGCCACGGCGGAATCAGCATCGGCGTGTCGTTGACGGCTTCGATGCGGCGCAGCGCCTGAATCGCGCGGTAGTTGAGGTTCGTCTTGGAGGCGTTCTCGCCGTGTTTCTTCGCGGCGTACGGCACGAAGAAGACGCCGGGGACGCCGAGTTCGGCGGCCTTCACGAGCCGCGCGACCCGCTGGAGGGGGTTCTTCCCGGTGGGGACGTGGCCGGTCTTCTCGACGACGAGCACGGGGTCGTCGTCGGCGAGCAGGATGACGTCGGGGCGGTCGTAGCTCGCGATCTCGAGGACGGCCTCGGGGGCGTCGTCGTCCAGCCGGGAGATGGTCGCGCCCGCGAGGTCGTCGGCGAGCCGCTGGAACCAGTCGGCCTCCTGGATCGCGTCGTGGACGATGGTGTACTCGGTCACCGCGAGGCCACCTCCGCGGAGACGGTCTCGCCGAGCGGCGTCAGCCGGTAGACGCGGCCGCGCTTGCGCTCGGGGTTCACGCACGTCACGACGTCCTCGTCGGCGAGTTCCGACAACACGTTGCTCACGTGGTTCAGTCGGATGTCCGTCCGTTCGGATAGCTGCTTCGGTGTCCGCGGGTTCTCCCGCAGGGCGGTGACGACGGCGACGCGGCGCTCGCTGGCGGAGACGTAGCCGTAGCGGTCTAGCTCCTCGTCGGACAGGCCGTCGCTGTCGGCCTCGTCGGGCATCGTGTGTCCGAACGGATACACACGAGGTAGATAAGCGTTAGCGTCGGGATACACACGAGACAGGGACGGAGTACCTCACAAAAGCTAATAACCGTGGCGCACAACGACGAGCCAAGATGGCCGAGAAGCGCGACTCTGACGAGGTGGTGTCGAGCTATCCGTTCGCCAGCGACGACGCCGACGCCGGGGAGTCGTTCGTCTGCGAGGACTGCGAGCGGGAGTTCGACTCCCGGCGGGGGCTGAACATCCACCGCGGCCAGCAGCACGAGCAGGGTGGGGAGTGAGCGGATGGCGGTCCTGGACCTCTTCTGTGGCGCGGGCGGCCTCTCCGCGGGGTTCGAGCAGGCGGGCTACGACGTGGTCGGCGGCGTCGACCACGAGGGGGCGTTCGCGGCGACGTTCGAGCACAACCACGACGCGGCGTTCGTCGAGGCCGACCTGAGCGAGGTCACCGGCGGGGACGTGCTGGACCGGCTGGGCTACGACCCCGGGGACCTCGACGCGTCGTCGGCGGGCCGCCGTGTCAGGGGTTCAGTCTGGCGGGCGCGAAGACGACGCCGGGCGACGAGCGGAACTTCCTCGTGACGAACTTCGTGAAGTCCGTCTACGAGGTCGACCCGGACTGGTTCGTGATGGAGAACGTCCCCCGCATCACGTCGATGGAGGACGGGAAGGTCCTGGAGTACCTGCTCGACCAGTTCGCGGAGATCGGCTACGAGACGGAGTGGGCGGTGCTGAACGCGGCCGACTACGGGGTGCCACAGCGCCGGCGGCGGGCGTTCTTCGTCGGCCGGAAGAGCGGCGAGGGCTTCGAGTTCCCCGAGGGGTCGTTCCGGGAGTCCAAGGACCAGCAGACGCTGTTCGCGGACCGCGAGCCGCCGCGGACGGTCCGGGACGCGTTCGGCGACCTGCCGTCGCTGGAACCCGGCGAGGAGAAGACCGCGTACGCGGCCGACCCGGACGGCGAGTACCAGACGGCGATGCGGGCCGGCGGCGCGGGGCTGCGGAACCACCGCGCGCCGAACCACGGGGAGACGGTGACCGAGCGCATCGAGCGGACGGCGCCCGGGGAGAAGATCCCCTACGACAGCTGGTCCCAGAAGCGCCGCCTCGAGTTCGGGGAGCCGGCGCCGACGCTGCTGGCGGGGCCGCGGCCGACCTACCACTTCGCGCACCCGACCGACGACCGGGGGCTGAGCGTCCGCGAGCGGGCGCGCCTCCAGTCGTTCCCCGACGACTACGAGTTCCGGGGCCCGATCGCGAAGCAGCGCCAGATGACGGGGAACGCGGTGCCGCCGCTGCTCGCGCGCGCTGTCGCCGACGCCATCGCCGAGCAGACCGTCCCCGCGTAGCCTGCGCGGCCGCACGGCGAGCGGTACGTTAATGCCGGCTACGCGACACGTCGCCGAGTATGGGCCGCGTGCTGGTGGCGCTCGCGGTGCTCGCGCTCGTCGCCAGCGCCGGCTGTCTCGCCGCGGAGCCGACCGTCGTCGACACGGACACGGCCACGGACCGACCGTCGGCGCCGTTCACGGTGACCGACCGGCCCGCCGACCGCGCAGTGAACCCGTGGGGGCCGGGGCCGATTACGGTCGCCGTCGAGGACCACGCGGGCACCAGCCGGGCGCTGCGGCCGGCGGTCCGGGAGACGGTGGCGTTCTGGGAGAACGAGACGTACGCGGACGACCGCTATCGGCCGTCGTTCGAGGTGGTCGCGAGCGACGAGTCAGCGGACGTCCGCGTGGAGGCCGTCGCGGCGGTCGACCGGTGTCCCGTCGACGAGGCCGACGTGGCGCTGGGGTGTGCGCCGGTCGTGCCGCCGAGAGCGACGGTGACCGAGGACGTGACGATACGGGTGCGCGCCGGCCACACCCGGGCGACGATGCGCGCCGTCCTGAAACACGAGTTCGGCCACGTGCTCGGGTTCCGGCACGGCGAGGGGCCGGACGGCGTGATGACGCAGAGCCTCTCCTCGCGCGTGGACGGCGACGTCGCGGACGCGCGGCGCGGGCGTACTCGTGGGACTCGGACACGCTACAGGTCGCCGTCACGGCGGAGACGGGGACGACGGACGCGGCGCGGGAGCGCGTGCGGGAAGCCGTCGGCTACTACGAGCGCGGCGCGGACGGCACCGTCGCGAACCCGCCGGCGTTCGAACTCGTCGACGACCCCGACGACGCGGCAGTCGTGGTGGCGCTCCGGGAGTCCGTCGACTGCGACGCGATCGGCGTGTCGTCGTCGTGTGCGCACTGGGACGGCCCGGACGTCGACGGCGACGGCACCCCCGAGTACTACACGGACGTCCGCGTCGTCGTCG
>NZ_WPCF01000054.1 GCF_009741975.1 Halobacterium sp. CBA1126
CGCCCGCGTCCGGCGTCGCGTCGGCGGCCGGCTCCGCGGCGGGCTGGTCGGGCTCCGGCTCCTGCTCCGTGGACGCCTCCGCCTGCTGGCGTCGCTCGGACTGGAGGGACCGGACCTCCGTGTTCTCGCTGGTGACCTTCTCGGAGCCACACCGCGCGCACTCCTTGAGCTCGCGTTCGGTCACGACCACTTCGTCGCCGCGCTCCTCGCGGTCCCGCTCGACGAACGCCTCGCCGTAGTCGTGTCCGAGCAGGGAGCACCTGAGACCCATTAGGACGGCAGTATCCGAGCCAGCGGCAAAAGACTACCGCTCGGGGATACTGCTAAGGCGCCGGCAGTCCTCGGTCGGGGCATGCACGTCAAACCCGAGTATCGCGACCGCGCGGAGACGGAGGTGGCGGTACTCGAGGCGCTCGTCGACCGGCCGAGCGAGGGGATGACGCTGTTCGAGCTGCGCTCGCACGTCGACGCGAGCATCGACGAGCTGGAGGACGCGCTCGGCGCGCTGAAGGACGACGGCCTCATCGACGCCGAGGAGGACGGCAACCGCACCGTCTTCCGCGCCGACGACCGCGTGTTCCCCGACGGCGACGAGCAGGACGAGCCGTCGCTGCTGGAGGAGCTGCGGCGGCGCATCGGCCTGTAGCGGCGGGCAGCGGAACCCGGTGGGTTTACCCGCGCGAACGCCGAGACTCCCCGTATGACAGTCGTCAGGGACCGCCACGAGGACCACGGCGCGTCGTTCCGCGAGGTCGCGGGCCGCGCGCTCCCCGAGGAGTACGGCCGCTCCGAGCGCACCCACCGCGCGGTGCGAAACGCCGTCGGCATCACCGAGCACGCCTTCGACGTGGTCGTCGTCGAGGGCGCGGACCGCCGCGAGTTCGTCGACGACACGGTGACGAACCGCGTCCCGACCGAGGACGGCGAGGGCGTCTACGCGCTCCTGCTGGACCCGCAGGGCCGGATTCGCGTCGACTGCTACGTGTTCGCGACCGGGGACAGCCTGCTGGTGTTCTTCCCCGCGGGCGAGGGCGAGGCGGTCGCCGAGGAGTGGAGCGAGCGGACGTTCGTGCAGGACGTCGACGTTGAGTACGCGACCGACCGCTTCGGCGTGTTCGGCGCGCACGGCCCGAAGGCCACGGAGAAGATCGCGAGCGTGCTCGGCGGCGCGAGCCCGCCCGAGGAGCCGCTGCGGTTCGTGCGCGGCGCGATGGAGGAGGGCGTGACGGTCATCCGCGACGACGACCTCGCGGGCGAGGAGGGCTACCTCGTCATCTGCGCGGCCGCGGACGCCGACCCCGTCTTCGAGACGCTCGTGGTGCGCGGGCTGAACGCCACGCCGTTCGGCCGGCGGACGTGGGAGACGCTCACGCTGGAAGCCGGCACGCCGCTGTTCGAGACCGAACTCGAGGGCCGCGTGCCGAACGTGCTCGGCCTCGACAACGCCGTCGACTACGAGAAGGGGTGTTTCGTCGGACAGGAGGTCGTCTCGAAGGTGCGGAACCGCGGCCAGCCGAGCGGCCGACTCGTCGGCCTCGTCGCCGACGACCTCCCGGAGGCGGGCGCGACAGTCGCGCAGGACGGCGGCGACGTGGGCGAGGTGACGCGCGCCGCGGTCAGCCCGCTGCGAGAGGAGCCGATCGCGTTCGCCGAGGTGAACTACGACGTGACGGGCGGCGACGTGACCGTCGAGACCGGCGACGGCGACGCCGCCGCGGAGATTACTGACCTGCCGTTCGTGGAGTGCACGGGGCGCTCGGCGCGCATCCCGGCGTACGACGCTACTTGAGGAGCGCGCGGAGCTGCGCGGTCGAGAAGAGGCTCGTCGGCTGGTCCATGTGAACCCCGATTTCGCCCTCGAACAGCCGCATCCCCGCGCGCTGGACGGGCTCGGGCGCGGAGTACCCCTTGCGGACGAGGTGGCCGAGCTGGATGTCGCGGCCGAGCTCGTCGCGCCACGCGGACTCGTAGTTCGAGAGCGTCGTCGGCCGGTCGGGGTCGACTTCGCGCGCGGCGCAGTCCGCCGCCGTCATCCCGTAGAGGATGCCGCCGCCCGTGAACGGCTTCGTCTGGCCCGCGGCGTCGCCGAGCAGGAACCCCCGCGTGCTCGTGACCCGGTCCGGGGGGCCGATGGGGATGATGCCCGAGCAGCGGTGCTCCACGTCGACGCCGTAGTCGTCGACGAGCGCGTCGAACAGCGCGGGGACGTCCTCGCCGGGCGCGGCCGCGAGCCCGTACTCGACGCCGCCCTCGCCGCGCGGGATGCGCCACGCGAAGAACTCCGGCACCGTGAGGTGGACGTCCACGAAGTCCGCGTGGTCGGGCTCGGGGTCGAACGCGAGCGCGCCGTGCAGGAACTCGTCCGGTTCGGGGAGGCCGAGCGCGTCACGGACGCGGGAGCGCGGGCCGTCGCTGCCCGCGACCATCTTCGCGGTCACGTCGAACGTCTCCTCGGGGCCGCGCACCGTGAGCTCCACGCGGTCCGGGAACTCCTCGACGCCCGTGACCGTGTGCTGTTCGCGGACGTCCGCGCCCGCGTCCCGGGCGGCGTCCGCCAGCACCTTGTCGAGTTGCACGCGGTCGACGGCGTTCGAGATGGGGTCGTCCTTGTAGAACGGGTGGGCCTCGGAGTCGGCGCCGCCGAGGTGGAAGCGAGCGCCGTGGATGGCGTTCTGGAAGAGCTCCTCGCGGGCGTCCTCGGGGACGAACTCCCAGACGTCGAGGCTGACGTGCCCCGAGCACGCCAGCGGCTTCCCGAGCTCGCCCGACTCGAAGGCGACCACGTCGTAGCCGCGCTCGGCCGCTCGCCGCGCGAAGCGTGCGCCGGCGGGGCCGACGCCGACGACTGCGAAGTCGTACATTACCGACTCGTACGTGCCGAGACAGAAAAGAGGCTTCGCTCAGTACCCGAGGGTCTCCTCGACGAGCACGACCGTCGTCCGGCCCTCCGTGCCCTCCTGCCGGTAGACGAGCTCCTTCGCGGGCGCGCTCTCGACGCCGTAGGCGTCCTGGGCGCGCTGGTTCTCGAACTCGTAGGCGTACTCGTGGAGGCGCTCGCGGGCGGCCTCGACGTCCTCGACGATCTTGTTCACGCCCGCGACGAGCAGGAGGTTCTTGGCGGCGAACGGGTACGCGCCGACGCGGCTCCCGGAGAGGTCCGCGGCGACGAGCGTGCCGTCCTGCGCGATGCCGTTCACGCTGCCGAGGAAGTAGTCAGCGGTCTGGGCCTCGCGGCGCGCGGCGTCCCGCTCCTCGTCGTCGTCGATGCTCCAGATGTCCGCCGCGAGGTTCTCCCAGTCGTGCTCGCCCTCGTTGAGGTAGTCGTCGAACCCGACCTCCTCGAGGGTCGTCGAGTGGCCGTTCATCACGGACGCGCCCGCGGGAATCTCGTCGACGAGCACGTCGAGGGCCGCCTCGGCGTCCGCGACGACCTCGACGTCGAAGCCGCTGGCTTCGAGGTTCTCGACGGTCTCCGCGAGTTCGTCGTCGGTCGGCTGGCTGTCCCAGTCGTCGTCCACGTCGACGTCGTCGACGTAGTCCGCCTTTCGTTGACTCACACTCGCGTACAGTCGCTACCCGGAAAAGAGCCTGCGCCCACCGGCGAGTCGCGCCCGAACGAGTTACCCCGGCGTCACCGGGTTCGTAGGCCGTCACCACCAGTCGAGCGCCCGATTCCGCCGTTCGAGGTACGACGGGTCGAGGCGGTCGGGCCCGACGTCGACGCGTTCGCCGTCCCGCGCCACGAGCGTCCGGCGGAGGAGGTCGCTGTCCGTCTCGAACGACGGCGCGACGCGGAGGCGGAAGTCGGCGTCGAGCGTGTACAGCCCCGCGTCGAACGCCGCGTGGTGGGTCTTGTCGAGCGCGACGACGTTGGCCGGATCCGTGCGCAGCGACTCGTGGTCGCTCCACGACAGCACGTGTGCGACGTCGAGCAGGCGCGGGTGGTCGACGCCCGATATCGGGCACTCGGTGTCGTACCGCGCGAGGACGGCGTCGCGGAACGCGGTCGGCAGCGAGCGAGCGCCGACCGTCGTCTCGTACTCGCTGGCCTCGTACTGCCAGTCGTCCCCGGCTGTCGCCTCGCTACCGAGCGGCTCCGCCGTCTCGCCCAGTTCGAGAATCCGGTAGGTGCCGTCGCCGTCCACGAACGCGACCTCCCCGCGGTCGCCGAGCTGCTGGAGCACCTGCCGGAGCTTCGCCTCCCGGTTGTGGTTGTCGGGGAACTCCTCGCGGAGCACCGGCAGCAGTTGGTCGTACAGCTCCTGCAGTTCGACGACCCGCCACCCGGTGTCCTCGCGGTACCGGGCGAGCTCCCGGCGGACGACGCGGCGCCATCGTGACATGGCCCCCGCTTCGGATCGCCCGATCTAAAGTGTTCGGCGGCGGCCCGCCAGCGGCGTGGCGCAATCATCCGCGAGCGATCGCGGGCGCCGAGGACCCCCGAAGTGGGGTTCTCGTGAGTGGAGTGAACGAGAGCTCGTCAGAGCTCTGCTCTGACGGGGGTCCGACGGCGCTTTTTCCGCAAGTTTTTGCTGAGCGGGGTGCGCCGCAGGCGCACCCCCGCAGCGCAAAAAGTGCGGTCTAGTCGTCGTCCGCTGTCGGCGCGGCCTGCTCGTCGGCGGCGGGCTTCTCGCGGTCGCTGCGCGGCCCCTCGAGGTCGATTTCGGGGAGCTTGTCGCGGAGGTAGCGCCCGGTGTGGCTGTCGTCGTCGCGCGCGACTTCCTCGGGGGTGCCGGCGGCGACGAGGTCGCCGCCGTGTTCGCCGCCCTCGGGGCCGAGATCGACGACGTGATCGGCGTTCTTCACGAGGTCGAGCTCGTGCTCGATGACGACGACGGTGTTCCCGCGGTCGGTGAGCCGCTGGAGGACCTCGATGAGCTTGCGCTCGTCGGCGCTGTGGAGGCCCGTCGTCGGCTCGTCCAGCAGGTAGAGGGTGTCCCCGGAGTCCTTCTTCCCGAGCTCCTCGGCGAGCTTGACGCGCTGGGCTTCCCCGCCGGAGAGCGTGGTGGAGGGCTGGCCGAGCTTCATGTAGTCGAGGCCGACGTCCATCAGGAGCTTCAGGCGGCGGCCGAGCCGCGAGTCCGCCTCGAAGAACTCGTAGGCCTCCTCGACGCTCATGTCGAGGACGTCCGCGATGGTCGCGCCCTTGAACGTGACGTCCAGCGTCTCGTCGTTGTAGCGGTCGCCGCCGCACTCCTCGCAGGGGACGTGGACATCCGAGAGGAAGTTCATCTCGATCTTCTGGGTGCCCTGCCCGCCGCAGGCCTCACACCGCCCGCCCTTGACGTTGAACGAGAACCGGCCCTTCTCGTAGCCGCGCTGCTTGGCGAGCTTGGTCTCCGCGAACTTCTCGCGGACGTAGTCGAAGACGCCGGTGTACGTCGCCGGGTTGCTGCGCGGCGTGCGGCCGATGGGGGACTGGTCGATGAGCCGCACCGTCTCGACGTTGTCGACGCCCTCGATGGCGTCGTGATCGCCGGGGTCGACGCTCGTGTTGTCGTTCATCTCGCGGGCGAGGCCCTTGTAGAGGATGTCGTGCATGAGCGTCGACTTCCCGGAGCCCGAGACGCCGGTAATGGCGGTGAACGCGCCGATTGGGAGGTCGACGTCGAGGTCCCGGAGGTTGTGCTGGCGGGCGCCCCGAATCGTCAGCGTGGCCTCGTAGTCGCGGCGCTCGTCGGGGACGGGAATCTGCTCGCGGCCCGCGAGGTAGTCGCCGGTGACGGAGTCCTCGGCGGCCATCAGGTCCTCGACGTCGCCGTTCGCGACGACCTCGCCGCCGTGGCGGCCCGGCCCCGGCCCCATGTCGACGACGTTGTCCGCGCGCCGCATCGTCTCCTCGTCGTGCTCGACGACGACCAGCGTGTTCCCGAGGTCCCGGAGCTCCTCTAGGGTGTTCAGGAGGCGGTCGTTGTCGCGCTGGTGGAGGCCGATGGAGGGCTCGTCGAGGACGTACAGCACGCCCACGAGCCCGGAGCCGATTTGCGTGGCGAGGCGGATGCGCTGGCTCTCGCCGCCCGAGAGCGTGGAGGCCTCGCGGTCGAGCGTGAGGTACTCGAGGCCGACCTCGGTCATGAAGCCGAGGCGCGCGCGGATCTCCTTCAGAATCTCCTCGGCGATTTTCCGGTCGCGGTCGTCGAGGTTGTCCTCCATCCCCTCGAAGTGCTCGAGGGCGTCCCCGATGCTCATCCGGTTGACCTCGGTGATGGGCGTGCCGTCGACGAGCACCGCGCGGGACTCGGGCTTCAGGCGCGTGCCGTCACACGCCGGGCACGTCGTGACGGACATGTACTCCTCGATGTGGTCGCGGGTGCTCTCGGAGTCGGTCTCCACGTAGCGGCGTTCGAGGTTCGGGATAACGCCCTCGAAGGGCTTCTCCTTGCGGCGCACGCCGTTCTTCGTGTTCCGTTTGAAGACGACGTCCTCGTCGGTGCCGTAGAGGAACGCCTGCTGGACGTCCTCGTCCAGTTCTTCGAACGGCGTGTCGAGGCTGACGCCGAAGTGCTCGGCGACCGAATCCAGCCGCGTCTGGTAGTACGACCGGTTGTAGCTCCACGCCTCGAAGACGTGTTTCACCGGCTTGCTCTCGTCGACGACCACGAGGTCCTCGCTGACCTCCTTCGTGTTCCCGATGCCCTCGCACTCGGGACACGCGCCGTGCGGGCTGTTGAACGAGAACGACCGGGTCTCGATCTCGCTGATGTCGATGCCGCAGTGCGTGCAGGCGAGGTCCTCGCTGAACTCCACGACGAAGCGGTCGTCGCCGTCGTCGTCCGCGAGGTCGCCGGTGCTCCGGGCGGTTGCGCCCCCGAGTTCGAGGTCCTCGTCGGCGTCCGGCACGACGACCTTCAGCACGCCGTCGGCCTCCTCGAGCGCGGTCTCGACGCTGTCGTTGATGCGCGAGCGGTTGTCCTCGCTGACGGCCACGCGGTCGACCACCACGTCGACGGTGTGGTCGTAGTTCTCGTCTAACTCGGGGCGGTCGTACGCGAGGTCGTACTCCTCGCCGTCGACCTCCACGCGGGAGTACCCCTCGCTGACGAGGTCGTCGAAGCGGTCCTCGAAGGCGCCCTTCTGGTCGCGGACCACGGGCGCCGCGATTTTGGCCTTCGTCCCCTCGGGGAGTTCGAGGATGCGGCGGACCATCTGCTGGGCGGACTGCTCGCCGACCTCGCGGCCGCACTCGGGGCAGTGCGGGACGCCGACGCGGGCGTACAGCAGGCGGAGGTAGTCGTGGAGCTCCGTGACCGTCCCCACCGTCGACCGGGGGTTGTTCGCGGCGTTCTTCTGGTCGATGCTGATGGCGGGCGAGAGCCCCTCCACGGACTCGACCTGCGGCTTGTCCATCTGCCCGAGGAAGTTCCGGGCGTACGCCGACAGGCTCTCGATGTAGCGGCGCTGGCCCTCCGCGTAGATGGTCTGGAAGGCCAGCGACGACTTCCCCGACCCGGAGAGGCCGGTCACCACGTTCAGCGACTCGCGTGGAATCCGCACGTCGAGGTCGTCGAGGTTGTTCTCCTCGGCCCCGCGGACCTCGATGTAGTCGTCACTCATTCGCGGTCTAGTACCGCGCGAGCCAGTGAAGGTCTGTCGGTCCCGGTGACCGGGCGAACCCTTTTGTCGGCGCACGAACCACCCGAAAACGGACAGATGCCCTCCACGTACGACATCTCCACGGTCGACCTCGACGACGACCGCTACGAGGTCAAGCAGTCCCTCATTCGGAACAAGTACGCCGTCCGCGACAGCGACGGGGACGTCGTCCTGCGCGGCAAGCAGAAGCTGTTCAAACTGAAAGAGCAGTTCCCGTTCGTCACCGGCGACGGCGAGGACGCCTTCGCCGTGAAAGCGGGCGGCATCGTGGACGTCGCGGGGAACTACGTCATCGTGGACGCCGGCACCGGCGAGGAGATTGTCGCGCTCGACGAGGACCTCTCGCTGTTCGTGGAGAACTGGACGGTACGGGACCCCGAGACGGGCGAGCCGCTGGCGACGATTCGCTCGAAGAGCAAACCGCTCTCGGCGCTCCGGCACGTCGTCGGCCTCGCGAACCTGATTCCGAACAGGTACGAGATATTCGACGCCGACGGCGACCACGTCGGCGACATCCGCGGGAGGTTCTCGCTGCGGGACGCCTACACCGTCACCGTCGACGACGCCAGCGGCGTCCCGAGGGAGGCCGTCGTCGCCGCGGCGTGTATCCTCGACGCGCTCGAGAACCAGTGACTACGCGTCGAAGGCCTCGCGGAGGTCGGCAGCGACCTCCGCGACCGCCTCGTGGGCGCGCTCGAGCTCGGGCTTCGAGAGCATCGTCGCGAACCCGTGTATCACGTCCTCGTACTCGACGTGGCGCGTGGGGACGCCGTCCGCCGCGAGCTGGTCGGCGTACTTTCGGCCGCCGTCCCGGAGCGGGTCGAAGCCCGCCGTGAGCACGGTCGCGGGCGCGACCCCCGATAGGTCGCAGGCGTTCGTCGGGTCGCCGTAGGGGTTGCGCTCGTGGACCTCGGAGCGGTAGTAGCACTCCCGGAACCACCGGAGGTCGTCCGCTGTGAGCACCTTGCCCGCGTGCTCACGGACCGACTGCTGGTCTTCCTCGACGCCGACGCCCGGGTAGAGGAGGTACTGGTAGGCGATTTTGGGGCCGTCGCGTTCCGCGGCCATCAGCGACGCGACGGCAGCGAGGTTGCCGCCAGCGGAGTCACCGACGACCGCGAGGTCACCCGTGCCCGCGAGCGCGTCCGGGTTGTCGGCCGCCCACGTGAGCGCGGCGTACGCATCCTCGACGGCCGCCGGGAACGGATGCTCGGGCGCCAGCCGGTAGTCGACGGCCATCACGACGCAGTCGCTCTCGCGCGCGAGGTGCCGGCAGAACAGGTCGTGCGTCTCCAGGCTCCCCATCACGAACCCGCCGCCGTGGTAGAAGACGACCGTCGGGAACGGCCCGTCGCCCGCGGGCCGGTAGAGGCGCACGGGGAGGTCGCCAGCAGGTCCGGGAATCGTCCGGTCGACGACGCGCCCGACCTCCGGGGGGTTGCGGTTCTGCCACCAGCTCGTCGCGCGCTCCAGCAGCCGCAGCGGCCGCACGCCCACCGAGCGAAGCGACGTCAGGCCGAGCCGCTCGCGGCGCTCCATCGCCGCGCGCGCCTCCGGGTGCAGCTCCTCGTCCATACGTGACAGTCTCGTGACGGCAGCAAAAAGGTCGGGCTGCCGGCAGCGCTCACTCCGCGACGTCGACCGGCTCCGCGCCCGAAAGCTCCCGGAGGCGCTCGGGGTCGACCGGCCAGACCGCCGTCGGCGTGCCGGCCGCCGCCCACACCTCGTCGTGGTCGAGGAGCGTGTCGTCCAGCAGCACCGGCACGTCCGTCGCGTGGCAGATGGGCGGCACGCCGCCGATGCTCCAGCCCGTCGCCTCCTTCACCTCGTCCGCCTCGGCCATGCGCGCGTCCGCGGCGTCCCGGTAGACCGCGACCTTGTCGAGGTCCACGCGGTTCGCGCCGCTGGTCACGACGACGACCGGCTCGTCGTCCGCGACCACGACGATGCTGGACGCGATCTGCGCGACGTCGCAGCCGACCGCGTCGGCCGCGTCCGCCGCCGTCTTCGTCCCCTCGTCGAACTCCTCGACGTCCACGTCGACGCCGTACTCCTCCCTGGCCCGCGCGACGAACTCCGCGGCTCGCTCGTGCATGACCGGCGTGACCGAGTGCTGGAGCAAAGGTGTACCGCTCCGGGCAAGCAGGTGGGTTCTTCCGTGCGAGCGCGGTAGTCGGCGCATGGCCGAACAGTCGGTGCTCGCGCGCCTGCTCCCCGTCGCCGGGACCGCGTACCTCGTCTACCTCGCGAGCCAGCCGCCGCCCGCGCGCTGGGTCGGGCTCGCCTGCCTCGCCGTCGTCGTGCCGTTCCTCGCCGGCTGGGTGCTCGGGAACGCCTTCGGCGTCGGGCCGTGGAGCGACAGCGAGTGAGCCGCTCGCTCCGCTCGCGAGCGCTCACGGCACAGCCGTTCGCGCGTCCCGGGGCGCGTCGCGCCCCGCGTCACACGTCTTCAGGCAGCCACCCGCCGTCGACTTCCACGTTCTCGCCGGAGACGTAGTCGGAGTCCTCGTCGCAGAAGAACCGGACCGCCTGCGCGACGTCGTCGGTCGACGCCCAGCGGCCGCGGGGGGCGTCCTCGGGGAACTCGTCGGAGGTCTCGACGACGTACGGGGAGACGGCGTTGACTGTGATGCCGTCGTCCTGCGTGTCGGCGGCGAGCATCCGCGTGAACATCAGGACGCCCTGCTTGGCGGCGAAGTACGGGAAGTTCTTCGGGGAGACCAGCCCCTTCTCGGCGGACGCGTAGCCGACGTTGACGATGCGGCCCCACTGCTGGGCGCGCATGCCGTCGAGCGCGCGCTTCGAGCAGAGGTACGTCCCCGTGAGGTTCGTGTCGAGGACGCGGTTCCAGTCCGCGAAGTCGATGTCCTCCCAGTGGGCGGGCGCGAAGTCGCCGACGTTGTTCACGAGCACGTCCACGGTGCCGAGTTCGGCCTCGGCGGCGTCGAAGATGCCGTCGACGCCCTCCGGGTTCGTCACGTCGCCCTGCACGGGGACGGCGGCCGGTGCGCCCCGTTCGCGGGCGTCCGCGGCGGTCTCGCGCGCTTCTTCGTCGCTCGTGTGGTAGTGGACGGCGACGCTGGCGCCGCAGTCCGCGAGCGAGAGGCAGAGCGCGCGACCGAGTCCCGTCGCGCTGCCGGTGACGAGCGCGGTGCGGTCGGTGAGGTCGGGAGCGAGCATGCGTCGTACTCCCGCGCCCCGCGGGATATTCTTATGGGGTTCCCGGGACAGGCCGCAGACATGGCTATCGAGAACCTGCTGTTGGCCGTGGGACCGAGCGACGACGAGCGAATCGAGCCGCTGGCGCGCACCGCGACGGACGTCGCCGGGCCGGCGGGCGCGACGGTGACGCTGGCGCACGTCTTCACGCGCGAGGAGTACGACGACACCGCCGACCGGCTCGGCTTTCAGGACGGCGACGAGGTGACCCCGGACGCGGTGGCGCGCCGCCACGCGACGATTCGCGACCTCGGCGAGCACCTGAGCGACGCGGGCGTCGACTACGACGTGCGCGGGCACGTCGGCGAGCACGGCGAGAGCATCGTGGAGGTCGCGGACGACGTGGACGCCGACATCGCGGTCGTCGGCGGGCGGAAGCGCTCGCCCACCGGGAAGGCCGTCTTCGGCAGCACCGCCCAGACCGTGCTGCTGTCGGCGCCGTGCCCGGTGACGTTCGTGCGCGGCGACCACTGAGATGGACGCGTCCGTCGAGGACGGCGCGGCGGGGCTGCTCGTCGTGGAGCTGGCCGCCGGCGAGAGCGTGCTCGCGGCGTCGGGCGCGCTCGTCGACTACGTGGGCGAGCTCCGCGTGAAGCAGGCGCGCGAGGGCGTGCTGCGGTCGGTGGCGAACGCCCGCCACCGCGAGCGCACGCCGGTCCGCGTGACCGCCGACGCGGCGACGACCGTCCGGTTCGGGCCGGGCCACCGCGGCAGCGTCGTCGCGGCCGACCTCGGCGAGAACAGCGTCGCGGCGACCCGGGAGTCGTTCGTCGCGGCGACCGACGACGTCCGGGTGGGCGCCGACCGCGTGGGCGACGCGCCGGCTCGCGGCAGCGGCCTCTTCCTGACGACCGTCGCGGGCGACGGCACCGTCTACCTCGCGGGCCGCGGGCGCGTCGAGCGCGTGACCGTGCCCGAGGGCGACGAGCGCGTGGTGGCGGCCGCGAACGTCGTCGCCTTCGACGCGGACGCAGACGTCTCCGTGGAGCGCGTCGGCGCGACCGAGGACGCCGCGCCGGCCTGTCGGATTCGCGGGCCGGCGCGGGTCTGGACGGCGACGCGGCCCGCGCCCGCGGCGGGGAACTAACGCGGCTCCGAGTGAAAGCTGTGCAGTTAAGTGCGAGGGCGACCCCACTCGATGTAGATGCCGTACTACGTCGGCGTTGACCTCGGCGCGACGAACCTGCGCGCCGCCGTCGCGGACGACGACGCCACCGTCGTCGCCACTGACAAGCGCCCGACCCCCCGCGGGCCGACGGGGATTCACGTCACGGAAGCCGTCCTCGACGCCGTGCGCGCGGCCTGCGAGGACGCCGGCGTCGACCCCGGCGACGTTCGGGCCGCGGGCATCGGCAGCATCGGCCCGCTGGACCTCGCGGAGGGCACCATCGACGGTCCCGCGAACCTCCCGGACTCCGTGGGGACCGTCCCGCTCGTCGGCCCGATTTCGAACCTCATCGACGCCGAGCGCGTCTACCTCCACAACGACACGATCGCGGGCGTCATCGGCGAGCGCTTCCACGCCGACAGCAACCCCGACGACATGGCGTACGTCACCATCTCCTCGGGCATCGGCGCGGGCGTCGCCGTCGACGGCAACGTCCTCGAGGGGTGGGACGGGAACGCCGGCGAACTCGGCCACATGCTCGTCGACCCGCAGGGCCGCCGGACGTGCGGCTGCGGCCGGGACGGCCACTGGGAGGCGTACTGCTCGGGGAACAACATCCCCGAGTACGCCCGCATGCTCGCCGAGGAGGACGGCGGCGTCGACACCGCGCTCCCGCTGGACGACGCCGAGTTCTCCGCGAAGCACGTCTTCGAGCACGCCGGCAGCGACGAGTTCGCGAGCCACGTCGTCGACCAGGTCGGCTTCTGGAACGCGATGGGCATCACGAACCTCGTGCAGTCGTACGCCCCGCTGGTCGTCTACGTCGGCGGCGCGGTCGCGCTCAACAACCCCGACCAGGTGCTCGACCCCATCCGCGAGTACATCGACGAGAGCGTGTTCAACAACGTCCCCGAGATTCGGCTCACGTCGCTGGGCGACGACGTCGTGCTCCACGGCGCCGTCGCCTCCGCCATCACCGGCGGTACGGGCGAGCGAACGCGATAACCCCCTCTCCGACTTGCCCGCTCTGTCTCCCGACCCGAGCAACCGCACGACAGTAGCAACCGCCACAACCCACGGCCACGGGGTGGACTGAAAGGGGCGGCGGGCTCGCGCTTGCTTGGTCGTCTCGCTGGCCACTATCCCGAGCAAAGCGAGGGATATGCCAGCGAGCGACCGCGAGCCCGCCGGGGCTTTCGAGGAGGTAACAACACGAACGAGAGACGCAAGAACGAGAGAACCTAGAAATCAAGCAGAGCGAACGCCCGCAGGACTTTTCCACGCAACCGCCGGAGGGGGCGTATGCGACGACGAGACGTGCTCCGCGCGAGTGCCGCCGCGGCCGCCCTCCCGTTCGCGGGCAGGACCGTCAGCGCCCGGCAGTCGGCGTTCGAGCCGCTGGGGGTGCTCGACCTCGACGGAACCAAGGAGGTCGTAGTGGGCGACGGCGGGGAGACGGCGTTCGTGGCGACGACCGACGGCATCGCGACCGTGGACGTCTCGGACCCCGCGGACCCGGAACTGCTCGCTCGCGTGGCGCCGCTGCTGGAAGACCACGAGGACGGGCCGATGCGGATGTCTACGACGTGAAACACGAGGGTGACACGCTCGTCGCGGTGGGGCCGGCGAACCCGACCCAGACCGAGACGGTGCAGGGCGTGGTGGTCTTCGACGTGAGCGAGCCCGCGAGCCCCGAGCAGACGGGGTTCTACGAGACGGAGTTCCCGATTCACAACGCCTACCTGCAGGACGGCGTGGCGTACCTGACGGCGAACGACGGCGCGAAGAACCCCGCCGTCTTCGTCGATATTTCCGGGGACGCCATCGAGGAGGTCGGCCGGTGGTCGACCGTCGACCACGACGAGCGCTGGCGGGACGTCTATTCGTCCTTACGGACGTGCCACGACCTCTACGTCCACGGGGACACGCTGTACGTCGCGTACTGGGACGCGGGGACGTGGCTGGTGGACGTCAGCGACCCCGCCAGCCCCGAGTACGTCAACCACTTCGGCCACTACAGCGTCGAAGAACTTCGAAAGCTCTCGAACACCGAGGCGGGCCGTGAGAGCTTCTCGATGCCCGGCAACGCCCACTACGTCGCGGTGAACGACGACGCGTCGCTGCTCGCGTCGGGCGCGGAGGCGTGGGACGTCGACACCGAGGACGCCGACCCGGGGCAGGGCGGCATCGACCTCTGGGACGTCAGCGACCCCCGGAGTCCCGAGAAACTGTCGTTCATCGAGCCGCCGCCCACTCCCGACGGCAGCCGAGACGGGACGTGGACGACCAGCCACAACTTCGAGTTCCGCGGCGACCGGCTGTACACGTCGTGGTATCAGGGCGGCGTGAAGATTCACGACGTCAGCGACCCCGCGAACCCCGAGGAGTTGGCGTGGTGGCGGCGGCCCGACGAAGCCCGGTTCTGGACGGCGCAGTACGCCACCGAGGAGGCGTTCGTCGCGGGGAGCATGGGCGGTCAGACGTACGACGCGGGCGTCTACACGTTCCCGAACCGCGCGGGCGAGCAGGCCGACCCGCCGGAACTGGCGACGACGACCGTAGCGACGAGGACTGTGACGGCCAAGGCGACCGAGACCGCGACGCCGACGGCCACCGCGACCGAGACCACGACCGGCGAGTCCGGGGGCGGCGTACCCGGATTCGGCGCGCTCGCCGCGCTCGCGGGCGTCTCTGCGGCCGCGCTCGCCGCGTGGCAGCGCGACGACGACTGACGCGCGTTTCGAGGGGCGAGGAGTCGCCCGGACCGTCCGCGAACGCAGTCGAAACGGACGGGTCCAACACGAACGTTGCCTAGCGTCCCAACCGAAAGTACATCACTCCTCGAACCCGAACACCCAGTCATGAGCGAGACAGCGGGCGCGGGGAGCCTCCACGAGCGCGTCGAGACGTGGCTCACCGCCCAGATGCCCATCATCAGGAGCCACGGCGGCACCAGCGCCGTCCGGAAGGCCGACCCGTCGGACGGCGAGGTCGTCGTCGAACTCGGGGGCGCGTGTTCGGGCTGTGGCATCAGCCCGCGGACCGCCCAGCGCATCAAGATGGACCTCGCGGCGGAGTTCGACGAGGTCGAGGACGTGGTCGTCCGGTTCACGGACGGCGACGGCGGCGGCTGGGGCGGCGACCAGCCGGAGAGCTACATGGGCGTCGACCGCAACGAGGGCGGCCGCGGCGGCCGCGGCGAGGGCAGCCCGGACTCCGACTCGCACTTCTAGTCGTCGCTGACCGCGGCGCGCACGCGCTCGGCGACCGACAGCGCCTGCTCCGAGAGCTCCTCGCCGACCAGTCCCGCGTCCACGCACTCCCGGAGCTCGTCCTCGTCGACGACGTCGACCGTGCCGTCGGCGTGTTTCACGACGTCGACGTGGAGGTCGACGTAGCGCACGGCGTCCGGGAACACCTCGACGGGCGTGGAGACGTTGAGGTACGTGCCCTTGACCTCGCCGTCGGCGCCCTCGTAGACGGTCGGGTACCACCAGTTCCCCTCGGTGAACCGCGTGGTGGCGACGTCGCCGTCCTCGCGGGGGACGCCGAGTTCGTCGTAGGCGCCGCCGGCGGTCATCTCGCGGCGGACGGTGACGCGGCCGGCGTCGCGGTCGCGGTCGGTGACCTCGCCGCGGCCGAGCGTGATGAGGCGGCCGTCGGGCTTGCCGTGTTCGATGGCGACGAGGTCGCCCTCGGTCGGCCCGAACTGGTCGGTGACGGCGCCGAACGGGAAGCCGTCCGTGTCCGCGCCGAGCGCCTCCGCGAAGTCGACGGCGCCGCTGGCGGCCTCGCTGCCGGCCTTGACGCGGTGGTGGCCGTCCAGCGTCGCGGTGACCTCGCGGCGCGCGTCGTCGAGCGCGAACCGCGAGTCGCGGCCGAACCACGCCCAGACGGTGCGCTCGGGCGCTGCGACGCGGTACGGCGCGGTGTCGCCGGGCGCGGGCGCGTCCGCGACGGCTTCCCGCAGGCGGTTCGCCAGCGAGACGAGGTCCTCGAGGGCGTCCCCGAGCGCGTCCATGCTCGCGCCGTCAGCGGCGTAGTGCCACTGGACGCCCCACTCGTCGGGGACGTCGGGCGCGAGCAGTTCCGTCGTGCGCGCGAGCTCGTGGTTCCGGGAGCCGTCGGGCGTCCCGGCGACGAGCGCGTCGACGCCGCGTTCGAGGCTCGCGAGCCCGCCGATGGCGCGGAGCTGTGTGCCGACGACCGAGCGGTCGTCGTGCCACCACGGGTTCGGGTCGTGGACCTGCACGCGGAGGTGGTCGCCCTCCTCGACGTGCTCGTCCGTGGCGTCGAACGGCAGGTACCCCTCGTGGTCGCTGGACAGCGCGACGACCGCGCCGCCGCGGACGGTGCGCTCGACGACGGCGTTGAAGACGGCGCCGCGGGCCGCGCGGTCCGGCCAGCAGAACGTGTCGACGCCCGCGTCCCCCACGACGTCCAGCACGTCCGCGGCGTCCTC
>NZ_WPCF01000109.1 GCF_009741975.1 Halobacterium sp. CBA1126
GTGTCGGGGTGTTCGGGGGGTTCGAGGTCGGCGCTCGGGATGGGGTCGCCGTGGGGGTCGACGGTGGGGTCGTCGAGCTTGCGCGCGAGCCGGCGCTCGAACTCCTCGCTGATGTGGTGTTCGAGCGCGTCGCTCGTCGTGGACCTCGTCGTACTCGTAGTCGAGGTGGTCCGCGAGGAAGGACTCGAGGAGGCGGTGGTGGCGCAGCACCTCGAGGGCGACGGTCTCGCCCTCGGGGGTGAGTTCGACGCCCTTGTACTTCTCGCGCGCGACGAGGCCGCGCTCTTCGAGCTTCTCGACCATGCTGGTGACCGTGGGGGGCGTGACGTCGAGGTAGTCGGCGATGGCGGAGGTCTTCACCGGCGGGCCGTGCTCGCGCTGGAGCGCGTAGACGGCTTTCAGGTAGTCCTCCATGACGTCGGAGAGCATCCGTTGCCGGATTTAGACGCGTCTAAAACAAATAGTTGGTGGTGGACAAACCGCCGACAGAGCGCCGGTTGCCGACTGTCGCGCCGGCGGAGGTGGGAGTCCCCGACGCCAGCGGGGGAGATGCGAGCTCACGAGTCCGAATCCCGAGGTTTCGCATGTTGTACAAC
Organism: Halobacterium sp. CBA1126; assembly: GCF_009741975.1. GTDB lineage: Archaea > Halobacteriota > Halobacteria > Halobacteriales > Halobacteriaceae > Halobacterium. The sequence goes on from NZ_WPCF01000109.1 coordinate 597, forward strand.
TGAGGAATCCCGGTAATGAAAAGATGTGTGACTGGTTACCAGCCCGACAACGACGGGGCTGGAGTCGAGGGGCGTCGAGGCCCCGGACGGTGGAAGCGGAGATGCCTGCCGAAATCGCCGATTGGAGGGCGTGTATCGGCAGTCTGTGGTGTACGGACGTGGGGTTCGGTGCAGCGTAGCTGTAGATTCGGTCTATCGACGGACCGGACTCGATAGGGATATAAACCTTCCGCGCATTATGACACTGTATGTCATCCGAAAAGACACGTCGTCGGTTCCTCGAAGCGACAGGTATTGCGGGCGTCGCGGCGCTCGCTGGCTGTAGCGGCAACGGCGGCGACGGCGACGGCGACGGCACGACCCAGGACGGCGACACCACCACGACGCAGGGCGGCAGCGGGAGCACCCGCCTCAGCTGGCACGCCGGCGGCACCGGTGGCACGTACTACCCGCTCTCGAACGAGATCAAGACCATCGTCGAGGCGAACACCGACTACTCGCTGAACGTCCAGTCGACGGGCGCCAGCGTCGAGAACGTCGGCAGCCTCGCCGACGCGTCCGCGGACTTCGCGCTCATCCAGAACGACATCGCGTACTTCGCGAAGAACGGCACCGGCATCGACACGTTCGAAGGGAACGCCATCGAGAACCTCGAGGGCGTGGCGACGCTGTACCCCGAGACCATCACGGTCGTCACCCTCCAGGACACCGACATCGAGACGCTGAGCGACCTCAGCGGCGCGACCATCAACACCGGCGACCTCGGCTCCGGCACGCAGGTCAACGCCAACCAGATCCTCGAAGCGGTCGGCATCACCGACTACAACGAGCAGAACGCCGGCTTCTCGCAGGCGTCCGAACAGCTCGCGAACGGCGACATCGACGCGGCGTTCGTCGTCGGCGGCTGGCCGGTCGGCGCCATCGAGGACCTCGCGAACACCAACGACGTCCAGATCGTCCCGATTCAGGGCGAGAACCGCGAAGCGGTCAAGGACGCGGCCTCCTGGTTCGCGGACGACACCATCCCCGCCGGCACGTACACCGGCGTCGACGAGGCCATCGAGACCGTCGCCGTGCAGGCGATGATCGCCACGCACGCCGGCGTGGACGCCGACACCGTCGAGACGGTCACCGCGGCCATCTTCGACAACCTCGACGAGCTCACCATCAAGACGGACTTCATCTCCGTCGACAGCGCGCAGGACGGGATGTCCATCGATCTCCACGACGGCGCGGCGGCGTACTTCGACGCGTAAAGACACCACCGCGGCACCGACTCTCGTTTCCACCGCGGTGCCCCGGCGATAACCCGCTCCACCACTCACCGTGACCGACCGAATCACACGACGGAAGCGAGTCGCCGTAGCGCTGGCGGCCGTCGCCGTCGTCCTGGTCGCGCTCGCGGGCGGTGCGGCCGCTCTCTCCACCGGCAAAGTCCTCGTCGTCGAGGACGTCGACACCGGCGAACGGTACGTCACCGAGCCGGTCGATGACGGGAGCACCGTCCAGCTACAGTACATGCACAGCGTCGAGAAGACGCCCGTGAACGACGTCTACCGCGTCGACGGCGACGCGCTCGTGAACACGCGGATGGAGTTCGAGTCCTACGGCTGGGGGCTCCCGTCGCGCGTGAACGTCACGAACGTCAACGGGACGTTCGTCTACGACCCGCCAGAACCCATCATCACCCTCGACTCGCTGTCGGTCTCCCCGGGCCGAATCGCGGACCACACGCTCGTCGTCGACGACCGACGGATTGACCTAGTGGCGAAGACGAACGCGAGTGACGTCCGCATTCACGTCGAACGGCGGACGATAACTGACGTACTCCTATGAGCACGAACAACCACGCCGACGGTGACGAAGAGCAACTCTCCAGAGAGGAAGCCGACGAACTCATCGACGAGATCGAACGGCGGCGGTCGCTGAAGGGACTGGCCGCCCTCGCCGTCTCGGCCATCGGCATCCTCTTCTCACTGTTCCAGCTGGCGCTGGCGTCACAGAGCTTCTACTTCACGATTCCGCTCCCGCTGGTCGCGGACATCGAGGTGGGCCTCCAGCTCCTGCAGGCGAACGCCATCCACGTCGCGTTCGCGCTGGTGCTGACGTTCCTGATGTTCCCCGCGACGATGGGCGACGGCGCCATCTCCGAGCGTCTCGGCGCGGCGGTCGACGACGCGACCGCGCGGCTCGGCGAGAACAACCCCGCGACCCGCGTCGTCGACGGCGTCCGGGGGGCCTTCCGCTGGGCGTTCGTCGACCCCGACCGGAGCCGCGTCACGCCGTTCGACGTGGTCTGCATGGGCTTCGCCGCGCTGACCGCGGTGTACTTCCTCACGGAGTTCGCGGAGATCCAGCGGATGCGCGCGTTCGGGCTGGACGCCGGCCGGACGGTCACTGGCGTCTACCCGTTCCTCGAGCCCGTCCTGGGCGGGCTCCCGTTCGTCACCGAGTACTCGTACGCCCTCCTGTTGGGCGCGACCGGCATCCTCCTCGTGCTCGAGGCGACGCGGCGGACGCTCGGTCTGCCGCTGATGCTCATCGTCGCGACGTTCATCGTCTACGCGCGGTGGGGGTTCCTCATCAGCGGCGACACGCCGTTCCTCGGGCTGCTCGCGATTCCCCCGCTCGACTGGCCGGACATCGTCCAGAACCTCTGGTACAACACGGAGAACGGCGTCTTCGGCGTGCCGGTGACGGTCTCCGTGAGCTTCATCTACATCTTCATCCTGTTCGGCGCGTTCCTCGAGATGAGCGGCGCCGGCCAGTGGTTCATCGACCTCGCGTACGCCGCGACCGGCAAGCGCAAGGGCGGCCCCGCGAAGGCCTCTATCCTTGCGAGCGGCTTCATGGGCACCATCTCCGGGTCCTCGATCGCGAACACGGTCACCACGGGCGCGTTCACCATCCCGCTGATGAAGCGCTCGGGGTACTCGCCGGAGTTCTCCGGCGCGGTCGAGTCCTCGGCGTCCTCCGGCGGCCAGATTCTCCCGCCGGTGATGGGCGCCGCGGCGTTCCTGATGGTCCAGTACACGGCGACGCCGTTCCGCGACATCATCCTGCTCGCGACGGTGCCCGCGATCGTGTTCTTCTTCGGCGTCTGGGTGATGGTCCACCTGAAGGCCGTCCAGGAGGACATCGGCGGCGTCGACGACGTCGAGACCGCGTCCATGCGCGAGCACCTGACGCGCGGGTGGTTCTACCTCGTCCCCATCTTCCTGCTGCTGTACTACCTCATCATCGAGCGGCTCTCGGTCTCCCGGTCGGCGTGGTTCACGCTTGTCGCGCTCGTCGCGCTCATCACGTTCCTCGCGGCGTACAGCGAGCGGACGCGGGCGTTCCTCGTCGGCTCGTTCGCCGTCATCATGGGCGCGGACCTCCTGAGCTTCGTCGTCGCCGGCGTTCCGGTGACTGGGTTGCTCGGCGGCGCGGGCGGCGCGGGCATCCCGGTCGGTGAAGCGGCCGGCATCGTCGCGCCGCGCGCCAGCTGGTACGCGATGCTCGCGGGCGTCGTGACGATGGCCGTCTACAGCGACGTGCAGTCGAAGCTACTGGACCTGAACCCGACCGTGCAGAACACCGCGGAGGCGGCCGGCGACCGCGCGGGCCGCGACCTCGGGCAGAACCAGCTGTTCCGCACCGGCACCTTCGTCGTGAAGTCGATGGACGAGGGCGCCCGGACGGCCGTCCCGGTCGTCATCGCGGTCGCGGCCGCCGGCATCATCCCCGGGGTCATCAGCGTCTCCGGGCTCGGGCCGAACCTCACGTCGCTGCTGCTCGCGCTCTCCGGCGGCTCCATCGTCGTGATGCTGCTCGTGACCGCCGTCGCGAGCATCATCCTCGGCATGGGGATGCCGACGACGGTGACGTACATCATCCTCATCTCGATGCTCGCGACGCCGCTCGTGGAGTTCGGCATCCCGCTGCTGGCGGCGCACCTGTTCATCCTCTACTTCGGCGTCATCGCGGACATCACGCCGCCGGTCGCCGTCGCGGCGTACGCGGCCAGCGGGGTCGCGAAGTCCGACCCGTTCGAGACCGGCGTGAAGGCGTTCTCGCTGTCGCTGAACAAGGCCATCGTGCCGTTCGCGTTCGTGCTCGCGCCCGGCATCGTCTTGCTCCGGGAGAAGGCCAACGCCGCCGACCTCCCGCTCCGGGAGCGCTACCGCATGGTGAACTTCAGCGACCTCACGGACCTGACGTACTCGGTCCCCGAGATCCTGGTCCCCATCGCCGGGGTCTTCCTCGGGGTCATCGCGCTCGGCGCGACCGTCATCGGGACGCTGTACACCGACGTCAACCGGGCCGAGCGGACCGGCTTCGCGCTCAGCTCGCTGCTCCTGATGGCGCCCGCGCTCCTCTCGACGTCCGTCTTCGACCTGCTCGGGTTCGTCGGCGTCACCGTCTCCGTCAACGCGCTCCTGCTGGACCTGACGATGCGCGGCGCCGGCCTCGTGCTGTTCGCCGCGCTCGCGCTGAAGAACAAGCGCGAGCTCGGTTCGACCGGCGGCAGCGGCACCGGCGCGGACCAGCCCGCGTCGGCCTGACGACGCCGCCCCGTCGACGACCGTTCTTCTCGATTCGCTACTGCCGCCGAGCGTCGGGACCACAAAATACGTCCTGCCGCCGGGCGAGTGTCGGGTATGGTCCAGACGAGGCGCGCCCTCCTCGGAGGCCTCGCGACCGCGGCGGCCGCCGGGCTCGCCGGCTGCAACGCCCTCCAGCGCGGGGACGAGCGACGAGTCGTCGAACCCGCGTCGGGTGCGTGGGCGACGCGCTACGGCGGCGGTCGCGGCACCGCGGCGAACGACGTCGCCGGCGTCGACCGCGACCCGACCCGCCAGTGGCGCGAGCGCACGTTCCCCCAGTACGACGCCGGCGTCTTCACCGCGGACGGCGGCGGCTTCGTCCTCGACACGCACACGCTGACCGCGGTGAACCCGGACGGGAGCGTGCGCTGGCGGTCCGAGGCCGGCTACTACGACCCGGTGGTGCTCGCCGACGAGGTCGTGGTCGCGGAGTCGATGGACGGCGGCCTCGACGCGCTCGCGCGCTCGTCGGGCGACCGCGTCTGGTCGGTGTCCGGCGGCGAGGCGTTGGCGGTCGCCGACCAGCGCCTGCTCGCGCGGACCGCCACGGAAACCGTGGCGGCAGTCGCTCCCAGCGGCGACGCGGCGTGGTCAGCGAGCGAACCTGCGTCGTATTCGCCGGTGACGGCCGCCACGCAAGAGACCGTCGTCGCGGCGTTCACCGACCGGTACCGGGCGCAACCCGACACAGACGGAGTGGCCGAGCGTTCGACGCTCGTCGCGTACGACGCCGCGACCGGCAGCGAACAGTGGCGGTTCAGCGTCCCCGGGAACGTCCAGCGCGTCGCCGTCCACGACGACCGCGTCCACGTCGGGACCGGCGTTAGGGACGTGAACGGAGCGTTCGGCGCGTTCCAGCACGTCCTCTCGCTCGACGACGGCTCCCAGGAGGCTCGTCGGACGTACACGGGCGTGTGGTTCGACGGGCTCGCGGTCGATAGCGAGCAGGCGTTCACCGCGACGGGAACGACAGTTCGCGGGCTCGGGCCGCAGCTCGGTGGACCGAACTGGGAATCGACGCTACCGGCGCGCACGACGTCTCTGGCGGCCGCAGCGTCGTCCGTGTACGTCACGTGGTCACCGGACGAGGGTACTGTCGTCGCCGCGCTGGACGCGACGAGCGGCGAAGAACAGTGGCGGAAGTCGCTGCCGGTCGGCTGGGCCGAGGTCGTCGGCGTTACGGACGGCCGCGTGTTCGTCGAGACCAGTGAGACGCCCGGGCTCTACGTGCTCGGCTGACGCCTAGATTCCCTTGCTCATGAGGTGCGAGCGGAGCACGTCGGCGTCCTTGTTCGCGCTGCCCGTGTTCAGGATGACCACCGTGTCGTCCTCGCCGAACGCGCCGTCGTCGGCGAGCGCGGAGGCGCCGGACGCGGCGGCCGCGCACGTCGCACCCATCTCCAGGCCCTCGTGGGCGGCGACGGTCGTCGCGGCGTCCAGAATCTCCTCGTCGCTGGTCGCGACCGCGCCGCCGTCGCTCTCGCGGAGCGCCTCGAGGACGAGCGGGCTGGCGCCCGGGTCGGGAATCTCGATGCCGCCGCAGATGGTGTCGGGGGTGTCCCACGGCTCGTGGACGTCCCGGCCCTCCTGGAACGCGCGGACGATGGGCGCGCAGCCCTCCGCCTGCGCGGCGTACAGCTTCGGGAGGTCGTCGGCGAGGCCGAGGTCGCGGAGCTCCTTCGCGGCCTTGTGCATGCCGACGAGGCCGACGCCGCCGCCCGTCGGGTAGACCACGTGGTCGGGGGTCTCCCAGTCGAGCTGTTCGGCGGTCTCGTAGTACATCGTCTTCTTGCCCTCGTGGCGGTACGGCGTCTCGAACGTCTGCACGGAGTACCAGTCGTCGTGCTCGTCCATCGCGTCGTCGAAGGCCGCGCCCGCGTCGCCGATGCGCCCCTCCACGATGGTCATGTCGCCGCCGTGGACGTTCACCATCGCCTTGTTCGCGAACCCCGACCGCGACGGCAGGAAGACGTGCGAGTCGATGCCCGCCCGGCCCGCGTACGCCGCGGCGGACTGCCCGGCGTTGCCCGCCGACGCGAGCGCGACGTCGCTGGCGCCGTGCTGGGCGGCGGCGGTCACCGCGACGGTCTGCCCGCGGTCCTTGAACGTCCCCGTGGGGTTGCGGCCCTCGTCCTTGAGGTACACCTCGCCGACGCCCATCTCGTCGGCGAGCGTCGGACACTCCACGAGCGCGGTGGCGCCCTCGCCCATCGACACCGCCGACTCGCGGGCGAACGGCAGCAGCTCCTCGTAGCGCCACATCGAGTCGAAGCGCCGCGACTCGAAGGTCGCCCGGGTCACGTCGAGGGCGTCGTAGTCGTAGGTCGGGTCGAGGATGCCGCCGCAGTCCGGACAGCGGTGGGTCGCCTCGGCCGCGTCGAACGTCGCCTCGCAGTCTACGCACCGAAGCCCCTCGAAGGCCGGCGTCGTCTCCATGCGCGGGCCTTCGCAGCGGGCGCGAAAAGCCCTGTCCCTTCCGGCCGGCGAGCCCGCACGTTCTTGTCGCCCGCGGGCGAACGTCCGGGCATGTCCGACTCTCGGGTCGCGGTCGTCGGCGGCGGGCTGGCGGGGCTGACGGCGGCGCGCCACCTCGCCGCGGACGGCTTCGACGTGACGCTGTTCGAGCGCAACGAGGACGTCGGCGGGCGCGTGCGGTCCAGACGGGGCGACGGCTTCGTCTTCGACCGCGGCTTCCAGGTGCTGTTCACGGCGTACCCCGCGGCGCGCCGCGAGCTCGACTTCGACGCGCTGGACCTGCGGGCGTTCTCGCCGGGCGCGACCGTCTGCCGGGGCGACCAGCGCTCCGTGCTCGCGGACCCCCTGCGGGAGCCCGGCGCGCTCGCGGAGACGCTG
>NZ_WPCF01000159.1 GCF_009741975.1 Halobacterium sp. CBA1126
TAGCCTCGACACGGGATGCCCTCCAGCAGCGCATCGAGGAGATCCGCGAAACACAGACTGAGCTTGAAGCATCGAATGCGAGTCTCGAAGAGCGGTCCGAGATGGTGAACGTGCTGAATCGCATCCTCCGTCACAACGTTCGGAACGAGGTGAACGTCATCACTGGACGAGCTGAATTGGCTGCGTCTCGCATCGACGACGAGGCGGCCCAAGCAGATTTTCGACGCGTAATTGCGAGTTTGCGAACTCGTGGCTAAACCATAGGAGCAATAATGAGATGCCAAATGGTAACCCAGCGGCAGCCGTGATAAATACGTCGTGAACGGGGGATAGCAGGAGGCACGCGAGCGGCAACCCGATAACGAGCGCTGCCCACAATCGGGTACTTAGAGCCAGTGTTGCGAACGCAAATCTCGTTGGAGCGTCCCGAGCGCGAGCAAGCTGCACACCATAGACGTCGTCTGTATTCGTATTTTGCTCCATCTTACCCATAGTACATCGATTGTGGCGGAGCAGTCATCCTCAGCATAGATATTAGACAGGGTCGTGCAAGTGATAACTCTCTTGTCTGTACTGAGCGATCAACACCATAGATAGGACGGGCTAGATTAATGCAGATGACAGAGATCCGTTACGGTCGTCTGGCCACGAGACCGACAAGGATGAAGAGCGCGCCGGCTGCAGCAGCGAACAGCGGCGTATCGAGAGTCGCAGTCGGGTCCAACGCGAGCCACAGCGCGGCACAAAAACTGGCAAGCGCAACTGTTGCCGTCCCGACCTCGAGGATCCGTGGTCCAGTCGCAGCTGGGCGGAGGCGGCTGTACATCCCATGTCCCAGGACGGTAACCGGGAACACACAGCCAACGATCAGCGCGAGATGGACGGCGACAACACCGGCAGTGTCGACAACCGGAGCAACATCACTCACAATCGTACCGACCGCATACAGTCCGAGAAGCCCCACTAGCAGGGCCGCGAGTATCCGTTCGACGCCACTGGCCGAGGGTCGTGGAAGGCGATCCGCTGTCGATCCCATGTAAAATACTCACACCCTAGTGACATTAAACACCCCGAAATCTCACCGATAGAATCATCTCCGTCTTGATCAGCTCCTCAAGCCGCATCTCTCGTTTATCGACAGCCCGACCGGAGAGGAAGCCCAATCCTGCGATGACCGCCGACGAGCCGTTAGTGCACCTATGCGTATCGACCTGTTTTCTGTCGTAGATACGATGTCAAGGATGTCGTCAGGAGACTCAGCAAAATGACCATAGCAACCCCGAGGTGGCTGGTGACGACGATCGGTTGGAGGTTTGCCGTGACCGTCAATCCGCCGAGAAGAACCTGGATCGGCAACAGGATCAGTGCCAGCGTCGCCGACCACTTGACGATCACCACCTCTCGATAGCGAAGCCACGCTCCCAGCGCAGTACCCAGGATGAGCAAGCCAGCAATCATCGCGAGTCCACGATGTGCCCACTCGGCGAAGATCTGGAGGGCCGAATACGAGGAGGTGACGACGATATCGGGGTGAAGAAACGGAACCCACGTTCCGTAGCACATCGGCCAGTCCGGGCACGACAATCCGGCCCCGATCGCGCTCGTATACGCACCGAGGATCATAACGAGAAAGGTGACAATCAGTGTAATGGCCGAGAAATGGACGTATGAGGCTGGAGAGGCCCTGACACGCTCCCGAATCCGCGTCAACATCGAATCTATCCGGATCATTCTTCTCGAATCGAGGCCGCTTGGTAGCTCTACTCCCATACGTACTCGGCACTCGCAAAATCAGATTGGCGGATTCCCAGATCGTGGGAACCCGCCGCGTGTTCTTCGGGTGGCCACCCGCAGTGTGCTAGCGAGACCCACTCAGATGTACCGAGAGCAGAAATTCAAGGTCCAGCACTTATGTCCAACACATCACTCGACATCCAGGACGCGGATACCGGCGAACAGCACTCGACTGCCGAGTCGCGGTCGCAGTCGTCGTGCCCCGAGTGCGACGGCCAGATCGTTCACGACGATAAGCACGGGGAAACGACCTGCGAAGACTGCGGGCTAGTCCTCAACGAAGAATCAATCGACCGAGGGCCCGAGTGGCGGGCGTTCAACAGCGACGAACGAGACGAAAAAAGTCGCGTCGGTGCGCCGACCACGGAACTCATGCACGACAAGGGGCTCAGCACAACAATTAGCAGGAAAGACACGGATGTGAATGGACAATCAGTGTCCAGTCGGAAACGAGCGCGCCTGCAGCGGATGCGGACGTGGGACGAACGGTTCCGAACGAAAGACGCCCACGAGCGGAATCTCAAACAAGCACTTGGCGAGATCAACCGGATGGGATCTGCTATCGATATTTCAGACCCAGTTCGAGAAACGGCAGGGGCGATCTACCGCCGAGCGCTCGACGAAAATCTCCTCCCGGGTCGGTCAATCGAGAGCATGGCAACAGCTGCCCTGTACGCTGCAGCCAGACAACACGGAACGCCACGGCAGCTGGGCGCATTCGCTGAAGTCAGTCGCGTCGAAGAGATCCGGATTCAGCGGGCCTATCGGTACGTTTCCCGGGAACTCGCCCTCGAAATTGAACCGGCGGATCCATTAGAATACGTGCCGCAGTTCGCATCCGCACTCGAGGTAAGCGACGAGGCAACGCGTCAGGCTCGCGATCTGCTCACCACCGCCAAAGCACAGAACGCACACAGTGGCAAGAGCCCGGCAGGTCTCGCAGCGGCCGCCCTCTATGCGGCAACCCATCTCACAAACGAGCAACTGACACAGAAGACAGTGAGTAACGCGGCCAACGTGAGCCTGATGACGATCCGGAATCGCTACCAGGAACTGCTCGATGTCTACGCGGAACACGGGGAGTCTGCGTGATGACCGAGCCAAGACAACCCGGCTACGCAGAGGTAGCGACCGGTAGTCAAGGACGGGACGGACTGCGGGCGCTCGGTCGAGAAACCGACCGGGAGATCCTCGCGTGCTTCGTCGCTGTGTCACCTCGTGATGTCATGGACATCGCCACCACTGCGGAATGCCACCCGATCACAGTCGACCAAACGTGTGCGCGACTCCACAGGCATGGGCTGATCCGTCCAGTCGGTCGAGGACGATATGATCTGACCGACGCCGGACGTCGCTTGCTCGAGGCTGAGTCCGATACAGACATCGAGCGGTGAGACGAGTCGCAGGCTTGCTCGTCTCGCCGCGGGGTACATCAACCGGATAGCATATCCCAGATACGTCCCAAGTTCAGATAATGGTGCGCGATTCAGCGTCATCCGAGGACTCGCCATCGTTGCGGGATATCCTTGATGCGCTGGACGACGCCGACTGTCGAGCGATTCTTCGCGAAACAGCTGAACCTATGACTGCACCCGAACTCATCGACGCGTGTGACATCCCCAAATCGACGGTGTACCGGAAACTGGACCGCCTCAGCGACGCCTCACTGGTCCGCGAACAGGACACGATCAACCCCGGCGGGGGCCGAACCACGACATACGAGCGAGACTTCGACGACGTGATGATCTCCATGGATGACGACGGCTTCTCGGTGACAGTGGAACGACCGCCGCGGAATGCCGACGAACGGCTTGAGGATATCTGGTCGAAGATGGGGGATGAACTATGATGTGGGTGGGAACGGCTATTGTCGTCGTGAAAACGGTGATCTTGTTGTTGGGGAGCGGGATCACGTATATCGCGTATCGGGCTTATCGTCGCACGGGGGTGCCCTCGCTTCGGATGCTTGGGATCGGGTTCGGCATTATCACGTTCGGCGCGTTGCTCGCCGGTATCGCCCATCAAGTCCTCTCTGTGTCGCTGGAAATGGGGATCCTGATCAACAGCGTCCTGGTGGCGATCGGCCTGGGCATCATCATGTACTCGCTCTACCTCGAACGTGAATGAACCTGTGTGGCACAAAACAGGTCTAATTGCTAGCCCCATAGCTAAACTCGACAGCTAGAATGTGTAATCCCACTCGTCTTCGTCGTCGAACTTAGGCGGGCAGAAACCACCGAAGCGGTCGACCTGCTCGTGTTGTCCAGCCAAGTTCGGTCTGGGAGGATGTCACCCGCCGTAACCCTCGCCCTCGATTGGACCGCTGAACACGCCGTAAAGGAATTTGAAGTACCACAAGACCAGCAGCAGGACCGGGAATCCGAGGACGGTCACGAGGT
>NZ_WPCF01000030.1 GCF_009741975.1 Halobacterium sp. CBA1126
AACGCGACGGGGAGACCGTCTACGAGGGCGCGCTGTCGCGCACGCTCGGCCCGGACCTCGGCTACCACTACGGCGCCGCGGTGCCGAGCGTCGCGGACGGGGACGCGCTCACGCTCTCGGTGCGGACGCCGCCGCAGGTCGCACGCCACGAGGGCTACGAGACGGCGTTCCTCGACACCGGGTCGGTGACGCTGACGCTCTAGGCGTACGCGCCGAACTCGCGGCCGGCGGCGAGATAGTAGCCGGTGCCGAGCAGGCCGACGACCGTCGCGAGCGTGAACGACAGCGTCGGCGAGACCGCGTAGATGGCGCCCCCGATGGCCGTACTCGAGATGCCGACGGCGTTCCGCACGAGGTAGTACGTGCCGGTGACGCGGCCGCCGGCCTCCGCCTCGGCGGGGCCGACGATCATCGCCTTGTGCGCGGGGAGGCCCGCGAACCGCAGCCCGGAGTACGCGAACAGCGCGACGAGCGCCCACTGGTCGCCGGGCGCGTTGATGAGGAGCACGGGGAACGTCGCGTACACCGCGAACCCGGCCGCGACGACGGGCTTGAGGCCGACGCGCTCGGCGAGCCGGGAGACCGGCAGCATCGACAGCAGGGCGACCAGCATCTCCACGCCGAGCAGCACGCCGAAGAACGCCTCCGGGCTCAGCGAGACGCCGAAGCCGGTGAAGCCGACGCCGTCGCCGCCGTTCAGGAACTCCGTGACGACGATGACGAAGAAGACGTACGCCATCCCGTTCGCGAACCGCACGAGCACGTCCGCGACCAGTAGCGGCCGGAGCTCGCTCGGCATCCCCCGCAGGTCGTCGACGACCCGCCGGACGCCCGCGAACTCCTCGCCGATGGAGTCCGCGGACGGGTCGTAGAGCAAGTGCTGGACGGCGGTGCCGGCGGCCGCGAACGCGACGGCCGCCGCGAGCACCCACTGGAAGCCGAGCGTGAAGTCGTTCGCGTACGCGACGAGCGCGGCGGCGAGCAGCGGGCCGACGAGGAAGCCGACGCGGCGGAACGTCTCCGTGCTCGCGAAGCCCGCTGCGAGCTCGTCGTTCGGCACGCTCTGCTTGACGACGGCGAACGTCGCGCCGAGGCCGAACGACTTCCACGCCTGCGTGAGGAACAGGCCGACGAAGATCCACGCCCACGGCGGCACGGCGAGCGGGCCGATTCGGAGGGTGCCGAGCCGGGGCGCGAGCAGCCAGACGAGGAACCCGAGCGCGGAGAGGAAGCCGAACGCGGTGAGCGCGCGGCGCGAGCCGAGGCGGTCCGAGACCGCGCCGCCCGGGTACGGGTACACCGCGCCGACGAGGTTGCCGAGGCTGCCGTAGAGGCCGATGACGCCCGCGCCCGCGCCGAGCACGCTCATGTACCGGGGGACGTACCGGCTGGTCATCTGGAAGCCGAGGCTGAACGCGAACATCGCCGCCGAGAGGACCAGCACGTCCCGCTCCATCGAGACCAGCTGCCGGAAGGGAGCGCGCGGGTCGACGCTGCGGTCGTCGTCCGGCATTCGCGTGCGGGTTCGCGGCCCGGGGTAATAACGGGGCGGGGGACCCGCGAGCGAGCGAGGCTACTGCGGGGGAATCGCGGTCTCGTCGGCGTCCGCCGCGAGCGCGCGCTTGACCGCCTGCACGGCCTCGGTGTCGGCTTCGGACTGGTTCTCCATCAGGACGGTCTCGCTGGGGAACAGCCGCTCGCCGACTTCGAGGCCGTGCTCGCGGGCGGTCGACCCCGTGACCGTGAGGTAGACGCCGACGCCGACGTCGGCGATGGCGGCTTCCTCCTCGCGGCCCGCGTCCGGGTAGACGAACTCAACGCCCTCGGTGGCGTCCGTACCGAGGACGGCGCGGACGAGGCGCTCGTAGCGCGGGCTGATGCAGACCTCGCCCTCGTAGGCCGCGAGGAAGTCACGGTCGAGGGCCTCGGCGCCGACGGACTGCCTGGCGGCGGGCGTCGCGAGCAGCGTGTGGTAGACGGTGTCGCCGAGCCCCGAGATGACGCGGACGTCCGTGTCGTGGGGGTCGATGCGGTCGTTCAGGTCCGCGATGGTCGACAGCGGCTCCGGCTCCAGCTGGACGACCTCCTCGAGCACGAGGTCGGCGCTGTCGAACCCGAGCGCGAACTCGTGGGTGCGGAGCGCGCGGAACGGCTCCTCGCGGCCGACGAGCTGGACCGGCGTCCCCTCGACGTCGAGGGTCAGCGAGTCGAAGACGACGCGCCGGGGTTTGCCCGCGCGGGCGTCCCGCAGCAGCGTGAAGTCCGGCTCGCTTGGCTCGGCGGGCTCGCTGTACTCGGCGAGGCGCTCGTAGACGCCGCGCTCGGCGGTCTGTTCGTCCTTCGTGACGGCCTTCTCGTAGCGCAGCGTCGACACCACGTCGTCGGCGACCGCGGTCGCGTCGGCGCGAGCGGCGAATCTGTCGAGTACGGCTTCCAGCGGCCGTCCCTTCCGCGGGACGGCGACGCGAACCGGCGCAGTCATTACGAAGAGAGAGCGGGCGCGCGCCGAAAACGGTTGTGATTCCCCGGGCTGGTGGCGTTACGCGCCGAAGACGTCGGAGAGCTGGCTGCGCCACTCCTCGATCTCGTCGACGTGGTCCTCGAGGTCGTCGAGGTCCTCGGCCACGTCCTCGAGGTCGTCCTCGAGCTCCTCGACGTCCATGACCGCGTCCTCGGTGTCCTCGAGGCGCTCGTCGATGGCGTCGACGTCACCGCGGAGCCGTTCGACGTCCTCGTGGAGGTCGTCGACCGCGTCGACCTCGGCCTCCACGTCGGCGACCCGCTCGCGGAGCTGTTCGCGGTCGCCGGCCGCGTCCTCGACGCTCGCCTCGACTTCGGCGAGCTCGTCGTCGAGCGAGTCGACGGTCGCGGACAGCGACGACACCTCGTCCTCGACGTCGCTGACGAGCTGCTGGGCGGTGCCCTCCTCGTCGAGGAACTCCTCTAAGGCGTCAGTGTACGCCTCGAGCTCGGAGACGCGGCTCTGGAGGTGCTCGATCTCGACCTGGGTGCTGTTCGGGACGCCGCCGAAGGCCTCGTCGAGGGTCTCGAGGTCGTCGTCGCTGACCTCGTCGTTCCGGATGGCCTCCGCGAGCGCGCCCGCCACGTCGCCGGCGTCGAAGCCCGTGGGTTCCGGAACGGGCTCGGACGCCTCGTCGTCGCCGTCGAAGCCCTGCGCCTCGGGCTCGTTCAGCGACTCGGCCTCCGCCTCCGGCGGGTCGGGCTGCTCGGCGCCGAACCCCTCGGCCTCCGGCTCGGTCGCCGGCGCTTCGTCCTCGTCGACGGGCTCGTCTGCCACCGGCTCGGTCGGCTCGGCCGCGGGCTCCTCCCCGACCGGCTCGGGCTCGAACTCCTCCTCGCCGCCGATGTCGACGTCGCCCTCCAGAATCTCGGCGTCCTCGTCCTCGAGGGACTCGATGCTGCCCTCGATGTCGGCCTCCAGTCCGGCTTCCTCGGCTTCGGCCTCGGCCTCGCTCTCGTCGTCTTCGAGGCCGGGGACCGTGTCGCGCTCGCCGCCCGCGAGCTCCCGGACGACCGACGTGGACTCCGGCGGGACGACGTCGTCGATGTCCTCGCCGTCGAGCTCGACGGTCGGCGCGGAGAGGAACGGCGTCTCGTCCTGGCCGTCCTCCATGCGGACGCCGTACACCGTCGTGAACGACTCCTCCGGTTCGATCTCGCGCTCGAAGCGGACGACGCCGTCGCCGCTGGCCGTCCAGTGCTCGCTGCCGTACTCGGGGTGGAACCCGATCTGGTCGATACCGAACTCGTCGGGAATCTCGTCGACGATGCGGAGCGTCACCGCCTCGTCCCGGGCGGACTCCACGTCGAAGGCCACCGCCGGGACGGGGAAGTCCTCCGCGTTGAAGAACTTGCTGACCGTGACGCCGCCGGTCTCGACGACGGTCTCGTCACTCATCGGAACCACCCGCGGGTTGGTCGTGCATACCACCACCTACGCGGACGAGGACTTAAATTACCCGCCGACTCGCCGTGCCAGTTACTCGCCTGTCACGTCCACGCGGTCGCCGATTTCCGCGAGCTCGAGGTCCCGCGGGGCGGCGAAGCTCCGGGCGTGGTGGTGGAGGACCTTCGGGTCCGCCGTCAGGCCCTTCCACATGTCCCAGTGGGAGGGCAGCAGGCGGTCGAGGCGGAGGTCGCTGGCGGCCTCGACGATCTGGTTCTCGTCGTTGTACCAGCGCGTGCGCTTCGGCTCGCCGGTCTCCTTGTCCGGGATGTTCCCGACCGTCCCGAACGCCAGAATCCCGAGGTCGACGTCGTACTCGCGCCCGATGCGCTCGAACTCCTCGCTGGGCTTGGTGTCGCCGCCGTGGAAGATTGTCCCGGCGTCGTGCTCGATGACGTACGAGACGGGGTGGGTGGCGTCCGGGTCGTGGGCGGGTTCGACGTGGACCGTGAACTCGCCGACCGCGAACGTGTCGCCCTCCGAAATCTCGTTGTACTGGTCGGTGTCGACGGCGTAGTTGTCGTCCCACGCCTCCTCGCCGCGAGCGACCGACAGCGAGTCGTCGGGCGCGTAGAACGCTGCGCCGGTCTCCGCGAGAATCGGCGCCTGGCTCGGACCGTGGACGTGGTCGACGTGCTCGTGGGTGGCGAGCACGGCGTCGGCCTCGGTGACGTCCCGGGGGTTCATCGGCACCGGAATCATCCGGACCGTCCGCGGCGGGTCGCCGGTCCCGAAGTACGGGTCGACGAACAGCGTCGTCCCGCCCTCGCCCTTGAGTACGAAGCCGTTACAGCCGAGATACCAGACCGCGACGCCGTCGGGGGACGCGTCCTCGACGGCGGTCGGCAGCCAGTCGCCCCAGTCGGAGTGGACCATACTGCCGGGTCACTCGCGTCGCCCCCTAAGCGTTCCGGGGTTCGCCGAGAATCAGTCCTGACAGCACGCGCCGGACTCGCCGACGAAGTCGACGTCCAGCGGCTCCGAGATGAGGTCGTTGAGGAACTCGAACTTCGCCTCCAGCTCGTCCTGGGCGTCGAGGTGCTCTTCCATCACGGGGTGGTCGTGGAGGCGCTGCTGGGCCTGTTCGACCTTCTTGGCGTCCTCCTGCGTGGCGTCGCCGGTCTGGCGCGCGAGCATGAACTCCTGCCGGAGGTCCTCGAACTCGTCGATGAGCTCCTGGACCTCCTCGTCGTCCTCGACGGCGGCCTTCGTCTCCTCGTAGCGCTGGTACTCGGGGGAGTCCTCGATTGCTTCGCCGAGCTGGCGCGCGATGTCGTCGGCCGTCGGCGCGTCCGTCGCGGCCGCTGAGTCGGAGTCGACGCTCATACCGAGCGGTTCGGGCTCGGGCGGTTTGAAGCTGCCGGAAGCGGGGGGCGGCTACAGCTGCTCGGCGAGCCACTCGAGGTTCATCAGCGCCGCCGACAGCAGCACCCCCCACGATGGACGCGAGCACGAGGAACGCGGAGACGACGCTGACCATCGGCGTGAGCGAAGACTGCAGGGACGTCCACGCGAGCACGGGGACGGTCTGGACCTCGAAGGACTTCAGGAACAGCGCCATGATGAACTCCTGGAGGCTGACGATGAACGCCACGACCGTCGAGATGATGACGCCGCTGCGGACGTTCGGCAGGATGACGTGGTAGAAGACGCGGCCGGGCCGCGCGCCGAGGTCCATGCCGGCGTCCCGGAGGCTCCAGTCGAAGCGCGCGAACACGGACTGCATGATGAAGAACACGAGCGGCGTCGCCCACAGCGCGTGCGCGACGACGATGTTCACGTAGCTGTTCGTCAGCCCGATGCGGTTGAAGTAGATGAGCAGCGTCAGCCCGAGCACCACCGGCGGGATGAGCAGCGGCAGCAGGACGATGGGCGGGAGGAGCCGCGACGCCCACGAGTCCGAGCGCTGGACCGCCAGCGACCCGGTGACGCCGAGGACGGTCGCGAGCAGCGACGCGCCGACGCCGATGAGGAGGCTGTCGCGGACGGCGCCGAGCCACTCCTCGCTACCGAAGAACGTCGCGTACCACTCCAGCGTGTAGCCGCTCGGCGGGAACGTGAGGTACGACGACTGCTGGAACGACGTCACGAAGACGACGACGATGGGCAGCATGAGGACGGCGAGCACGAGCCAGTAGCCCGCGCGGAACAGGGCGTCCTCGACGCGCTCGCGGGAGACCGCCTCAGACATCTTGGACACCTCCGATGGAGCCGGTGAGCAGCCGAATCACCGCGAGCGACGCGGCCAGCATCGCGGCCAGCATCAGGATGGCGAACGCGGCGCCGACCGGCCAGTTGAAGTTCGTGAGCATGAGGTTCCCGATCTCCATGGCGAACGTGGTCTGGGAGCCGGTGCCGAGCTGCGAGGGGGCCGCGTACGCGCCGACGCTCCACGCGAAGGAGACGACGGTCGCGACGGCGACCCCGGGGAGGACTTCGGGGAGGACGACCTCGAAGAACGACCGCGGGCGGGACGCGCCGAGGTCCCGCGCGGCTTCGACGACGTCCCAGTCCAGCGTCGACAGCACGCTGTAGATGGCGAGGACGGCGTACGGGAAGACGATGTACACCTGCCCGACGACGGTGCCGAACAGCGACGGCGCGAACTGGATGCGGCTCCCGATGAGCTCCAGCGAGAGCAGGAAGTCGTTGAGGACGCCGTTCGGCGCGAGCAGCGGCCGCCACGCGTACGTCTTCACGACCAGCGTCGTCAGCAGCGGGAGGATGATGGAGAACAGCAGAATCGACTTCGTCAATCCCTCGGCGCGGTAGGCGGCGTACGCGTAGAACAGCGCGAGCACCACCGCCACGACCGTCGCGATGACGCCGAGCTTGAACGAGAACAGTATCATCTGCTGGTAGAGGTTCGACCCGAGAATGTCGCCGTACGCGGCGAGCGTCCAGCCGGTCTCGTAGAACCCCGTCTCCGGCTGGCTGTTGAGGCTCATCCGGACGAGGATGAGGAAGGGCACGACGAAGAACACCAGCTCGAAGGCCGCGAGCGGCGCGAGCAGGAACACCGACGTGGAGTCCTTGCTCTTGATGCGCTTGCCGAACCACGCGAACATCGACTCGTCGGCCAGCGCGCCCATCACGTCCCACCTCGCCCGAGGCGTTCACCCTCCGAGAAGACGAGCAGGTCTTCGGGGTCCCACGAGACGACGACGGAGTCGTCGACCTCGAAGTCCGTCTTGTCCCCGACGCTCTGCTCGAAGAAGACGCTCGTCTCCCCGATCTGGACGTAGAACCGGACGGAGGACCCGCGGTAGAGGACGTCCGTGACGGTGCCCTCGAGGGCGGTCGTCACGTCCCCGGCTTCGGCCGGGTCGGCGGACTGGCCGCCGTCGGCGGCGACCCGGGAGACGTCGAGCTCCTCGGGGCGGAACGAGATGGTCAGCGGGTCGCCCGCTTCGACGTGGCCGCCCGGCGTCGGCACCTCGATCTCCTCGTCGAACTCGGTGGCGGCGACGACGCCGCCGTCGATGTGCGACTGCACGCGCGCGTCCACGAGGTTCGTGTCCCCGAGGAACTCCTCGACGAAGAGGCTCACGGGGTCGTCGTACACTTCCCGGGGCTCGCCGACCTGCTCGACGTCGCCGTCGTTCATGATGGCGATGCTGTCCGCGAGCGTGAACGCCTCGTTCTGGTCGTGGGTGACGTGGACGAACGTCGTCTCCACCTCGTCGTGGATGTTGCGGAGTTCGAGCTGCATCTGCTCGCGCAGCCGCTTGTCGAGGTTCGACAGCGGCTCGTCGAGCAGGAGGACGTCCGGTTCGATGGCCAGCGAGCGCGCGAGCGCGACGCGCTGCTTCTGGCCGCCGGAGAGGTCCTCGGGGTCGGCGTCCACGAACTCGCTCATCTCGACGACTTCGAGGACGTCGCGGGCGCGCTCGTTGCGTTCGGCCTCGTCGACGCCGTCCATCTTCAGGCCGAACGCGACGTTCTCGAGGACGCTCTTGTGCGGGAACAGCGCCCACGACTGGAACACCATCGAGGTGTCCCGCTCGTACGGCGGCTCGTCGGTGACGCGCTCGTCGCCGATGTAGACGTCGCCGTCGGTCGGCGTCTCG
Organism: Halobacterium sp. CBA1126; assembly: GCF_009741975.1. GTDB lineage: Archaea > Halobacteriota > Halobacteria > Halobacteriales > Halobacteriaceae > Halobacterium. The sequence continues at coordinate 8,038 of NZ_WPCF01000030.1, forward strand.
AGACCCCCGAGCATCCGCAGGGTCGTGGACTTCCCGCAGCCCGACGGGCCGAGCAGACAGAGCAGCTCTCCGTCGTCGACGTCGAGGTCGAGGCCGTCCACGGCGGTCAGGTCACCGTACTCTTTGGTCAGGTCAGCGAGTGTTACAGAAGCCATCGCCTTACTGGTTCTTCATCTGCTTGAACTTGTCAGAGAACTTCCCCGAGTAGGGCGCGACTTCCTCCCACCGCGGGATGGACCACTGCTGGGCCTCCTCCGCCGTGGTCGGGAGGTACTGGGTGAGCTCGTCGGGGTAGGACATGTCCGACGTGGTGAAGAACAGCGGGTGGTCCTCGGCCCACTTGCTCTGGACTTCGGGGTCGAGGAGCATGTTGATGAACTCCTCGCCGAGCTGGCGCTTGTCCGTGCCGCGGACGACCGCCCAGTTGTTCATCCAGCCGGCGTTCTTGTCGGGCATCGCGAACTCGACGTTCGGGTGGTCCTCCATGTCGTAGTAGACCTGGTCGAAGTACCACTGGGCGGCGTCGACGATGCCGTTCTGGAACTGCTGCCAGACGTCCGTCCCGGAGGACGCCCACCCCTGGATGGGCCACTCCTCGATGGTGTTCATGAGGGCCTCGTGGTGCTGTTCCTCGTAGAGCTCCTGTGCGCCGGGCGCGGCGTCCGTGCCGACGCCCGCCGCGAGCAGCGGGTAGATCCAGAACCCGGAGTCGACGCCGACGCCGGCGGACTGCTTGACCTGGGAGCTGGTGAAGTCGCTCCACGTCTCCACGGGCTCCTCGAGGTCGGTGTCGTAGAGGATGCTGAGCGGCGCGCCGTCGACGGGGGCGCCGTGGGAGTGCGGGCGGATGTCCTTGTAGTGCTGGATGACGTTGTCGATGTTCGGGATGTGGTCCTCGTAGCGGAGCTCCTCGAAGAGGCCCTGCGTGCGGCCGTTGTAGTAGATGGGCTCGCACGCGACCGTCACGTCGAACGGCGGGTCGTCAGCGGGCGCGGACTTGATCTTCGCGAGCAGCGAGTTCCACCCGGAGACCAGCTCGAGCTCGGCGTCGAACCGGGACTCGAAGATGGGGCGGATGGCCTCCTCGAAGCGCTCGACGTAGTTGCCGCTCCAGACCGTGACGCGGAGCGTCGTCGGTCCGCCGCTTCCACCGAGCATTCCGGTGCAGCCCGCGAGCGCGCTGGCGCCGGCGGTGCCAGCTGCCCCGAGGAACGCTCGGCGGGTCGCAGAGCTGTGTCCAGTGTCGCGCGGTACTCTCTGACCGTCCAGGCTGTCGCCTGACATACCCGGGGCAAAGCGGAGTGCGACATAAAACTGTGATGGCATCGGCACGCCCCCATGAGAGTCCACAACAAGAAGATTCGGCCGTCTCGCGGCTCGCGGCCGGACCGGTGAAGCGCCGACGTTAAACCGCGTGACGCCGTACGCCGCTGTAATGAGTCACGAAGAGACCCGTTCGGCGGGAGACCTCCGGAACACAGGGCTCTCCCTCAAGCACGACCGAACGTGGGACTACGAACTCGACCGCATCGTGGAGGCGGTCGAGGAGCGCGACGCGGAGAAGGTCGGCCTGCAGTTCCCCGAGGGACTGAAGCGAAGCGCGCCCGGGGTCGCCGACGACCTCCGCGAGCTGCTGCCCGACGACACGCGCGTGCTGATCTCGGGACAGCCCTGCTACGGCGCCTGCGACCTCGACACGTACATGATGCGGCGGACGGACGTCTTCGTCCACTTCGGGCACTCCCCGATGAAGGAGTCCGAGAAGATCATCTACGTGCCGCTGTTCTCGAACGTCGACGTCGAACCCATCATGGAGCAGTCCCTCGACGAGCTCGAAGTCGGGGACGTCGGGCTGGTGACGACCGCCCAGCACATGAACCTCTTCGAGGAGATGAAGGAGTGGCTGACCGAGCGCGGCTTCGACGTCCACACGCGGAAGGGCGACGACCGCCTCACCCACGAGGGGCAGGTGCTGGGCTGCAACTACGCGAGCGCCGACATCGACGCCGACCAGGTGCTGTACGTCGGCGGCGGGAAGTTCCACCCGCTCGGCCTCGCGATGGAGCACCCCGAGAAGAAGGTCGTCATCGCCGACCCCGTGAACAACAACGTCTCGGTCGCGGACACCGAGAAGTTCCTCAAGCAGCGGTACGCCACCGTCCACAAGGCGATGAGCGCGGAGAAGTGGGGCGTCATCTTCTGCACGAAGATCGGGCAGGGTCGCTGGGACCAAGCCAACGAGATCGTGGAGAACAACGACAACGCCTACCTCATCACGATGGACGAGGTGACGCCGGACCGCCTCCGGAACTTCGACATGGACGCGTTCGTGAACACGGGCTGTCCGCGCATCACGACCGACGACGGCCCGCAGTTCCACAAGCCGATGCTGACGCCCGGCGAGTACGAGATCGCCGTCGGCAACAAGCCCCTCGAGGAACTCTCCTTCGACACGTTCCACGGCACCTGGTAGCCGCTATTCTACGAGTTCGACGCCCTTCACGTCGAATCGCGCCCCGCCCGCGTCGCTCCCGGTGACTGCGACATCCCAGCCGTGGGCGTCCGCGAGCTCCGCGACGATGCTGAGCCCGAGGCCCGTGCCGCCGGCGGCCGTCGAGTAGCCGTACTCGAAGACGCGCTCGCGGTCGCCCTCCGAAATCCCGGGGCCGTCGTCCGCGACGTAGAACCCGTCGGCGTCCTCGAGCGCACCGACGCGGACCGTCGCGTCACTGCCGCCGTGCTCCACGGAGTTCCTGAAGAGGTTCTCGAGGAGCCGCCCGAGGCGGCCGTCGTCCGCGCGCACCGTCAGCGACGACTCGGCGACGAGCGACGCATCCTCGGTCTCCACGGTCGCCCACGCGCGCTCGGCGGCGGGGTCGAGCGCGATACTGTCGAGGTCGGTGGCGGTCCGGCCCTGCGGGGCGAGCGTGAGCACGTCGTCGACGAGCGTTCGCATCCGGTCGTGGGCGTCCGCGACGGCTTCGAGGCGGTCGCTGTCGCGGTGCTCGCGGGCGACCTCGAGGTTCCCCGTCGCGACGTTGAGGGGGTTGCGGAGGTCGTGGCTGAGGATGTCCGCGAACTCGTCGAGGCGGTCGCGCTCGCGGCGGAGCGCGCGCTCGCGCTCCTTGAACTCGGTGACGTCCCGCGTGACGGCGACGAGGTGGGTGACCTCGCCGTCGACGACGACCGGCGAGATGGTGCCGGAGACGACGACGTCGCCGGCGGGGAACTCGAACGTCTCCTCGAACTCGACGGGCTCGCGGCGCTCGTAGCACTCGCGGTGGTAGGCGGCGGTCTGCCCGCGCAGGCTCTCGTCGAACGCCTCGGCCTCCGTCTGGCCCCGGAGCTCGTCGGCGTCGAGGCCGCTCATCGCCTCGTGGGCGGGGTTGAGCTGCCGGTAGACGAACTCCACGTCGTCGCCGTCCTCGCGGACTTCGAGGAGCACGAGGCCGTCCTGGGCGTTCTCGAAGACGGTCTCGTACTGGCGTTTCAGCCGCCGGAGCTCGGCCTCGCGCTCCTCGCGGGCGGAGACGTCGCGGCTGATGGCGAGGAACTGGCGCTCGCCGCCGACCTCGAGCTGGGTGAGGTGGACTTCGACGGGGAACGTCGACCCGTCCGCGCGCTCGAACTCGGCCTCGAAGCGCCGGAGGTCGCCGCGGTCCATCCCGGCCTCCATCGCCAGCACGGCCTCGCGGTCGGTGGTGGTGTCGACGTCCCAGACGGACTTCCCGACGAGCGCCTCCGGACTGTAGCCGAGTTCCTCGCAGAACCGCTGGTTGGCGTCGACGATGGTGCCCTCGGCGTCGTGGATGTTCACCATGTCGGGGGAGTGCTCGAACAGCGCTTCGAAGCGCTCGGAGGCGCGCTCGAGGCGGCGCCGGCGCTCGCGCTGCTGGGTGACGTCCGTGATGAACCCCTCGATTGCGTGCAGATCGCCGTCGGCATCGGTGATGCCGCGGCCGCGCTCCCAGACGTGTTTCGTGTTCCCGTTGCGGGTCCGGATGCGGTACGTGACCTCGAACGGCTCGCCGCCGTCGATGGCCGCCTGGACGGTCGGCCACATCTCGCCGCTGTCCTCGGGGTGGATGACGTCGTCGCCCCAGACGACGTCGCCGGCTTCGAGCGCGTCCGCGGTGTGTCCCGTGAGTCGCTCGCACTCGCCGCCGACGAACTCCATCGGCCACTCGGGCTCGTTCCGGCAGCGGTAGACCATCCCGGGGAGGTTGCTGATGAGCGTGGAGAGCCGGCGGTTGCGTTCGGCGAGCGCGCGCTCGGAGCGCCGGCGCTCGACGGCGTTGCGCACGCGGTTCGCGAGCACGGTGTACTGCTCGGTGCCGGCTTCCTTCTGGAGATAGTCGGTGACGCCCGCGGAGATGGCCTCGCTGGCGATCTCCTCGGAGCCTTTCCCCGTGAAGAGGACGAACGGCAGGTCGGGGTAGCGCTCCCGGACGGTCTCGAGGAACTCGATGCCGTTCTGGGCGGGCATGTCGTAGTCCGAGACGACGCAGTCCGCGTCGTCGAGTCGGTCGAGGGCGGCGGTCGTGGTGGTGACGGTGGCGACGTCGATGGCGTCGTCGACGCGTTCGAGGTACGTGCCGGCGAGTTCCCCGAACGACTCGTCGTCGTCGACGTGGAGGACGCGTATCGGCTCGTCCGCCCCAGTCGTCCCGGCGTCCATACCGGCGAATCGTGCTGTTTCTGGAAATAACGACGGGGTCGAACGCCCGCCGGGAGATTACTACTGGGCATTAGCAAACCTTTTTGTATTTCCACCATGTATCCTGGAGTAAGATGAGCACGTCACGCCGAACCGGCCCCGTCGAGGGCTGTCGACCGACCGACTCCACTCCCGTGACCGTCGACGCAGACGCCATCGCCGACGCCTCCCGCGAGGACCTCCGCGCGCTCGCCGACGACCTCGCCGACGAGGGGTACGTCCCCGCCGAGGTCGCCGTCGACGCCGCCTTCGACGAGGACTGCTCGCTGGCCACCCAGCGCGAAGCCGACCGCCTCCGCGAGCTCGTCGAGAACGCCTCCTTCCTCGGCGCGAACCGCCTCACCGTCGACGTCCGCGAAGCCGCCGCCCCCGAGAAGGTCCGCCCCGCGCTCTCCGCGGTCGCCGAGCGCGCCCGCCGCGACGGCTCGCGGTCGACGTCGACGGCCTCTCCCTGAACTGACCGCCCGCGTGACGGAGCTTTCTTCGCCCCCGCGGCCGTCGGGCCGCGCATGAAGCGCGCGCTCGAGCAGCGCCTCGCGGCCGTCGAGGGGTTCCGCGACCCGAGCGCCGCGCTCGAGCAGTACCCGACGCCCGCGGACCTCGCCGCCCACCTCCTCCACCTCGCGGACCTCCACGGCGACCTCGCCGGCCGCGCGGTCGCGACCTCGGCACCGGCACCGGGATGCTCGCGCTCGGCGCCGCCACCCGGGAGCCCGAGCGCGTGTTCGCGCTCGAACGCGACCCGGACGCGCTCGCGGTCGCACGCGAGAACGAAGCCCGCGTCGACCCCGACGTGGCCGTCGACTGGCTGCTCGCGGACGCGACGCGGCCGCCGCTCTCGGCGGTCGACACGGTCGTGATGAACCCGCCGTTCGGCGCCCAGCGCGGCAGCGAGCACGCCGACCGCGCGTTCCTCGCCGCGACCGCCGAGGTCGCGAGCGTCTCCTACTCGGTTCACAACGCCGGCAGCCGGTCGTTCGTGGAGTCGTTCGTCGCGGACGCAGGCGGCGAGGTCACGCACGCGTTCGCCGCCGAGTTCGACGTCGACCGACAGTTCGACTTCCACACGAGCGAGCGCGAGCGCCTCGACGTCGAGGTGTTCCGCGTCGAGTGGTAGCTACTCGTAGGTCTCCTCGCTGGCGACGTCGACGGTCGTGTTCCCGTACTCGGCGAGCACGCGGCTCTCGTTGCGCACGAACGTCAGCCCGCCCGCGGTCGCGGTCTCGTTCCGCTCGGGAATCCCCGTCGAGCCGACGACCGTCTGGTCGCGCAGGACGTCGAGGTCGAAGCCCTCGCTGGTCGCCGCGACGCGCACCTCGCGCCCGGCGACCACGGGGTCCGCGGTGGCGTTCCCGGAGCTGTAGACGTGCCGGGTCTGGGCCTCGGGCGGCGTCACGTAGACGTTGTAGACGGGGCTGGCGCCCGCGGGCACCCAGCCGCGGCGGTGGACGCCGACGGACTCCTTCCAGCCGACGCCGCCGACCGTGACGGACTGGTCGCCGTAGAACGCCAGTCTGCCCGCGCTCACCTCCTCGGTCCACAGCTCGCGGTGCTCGTTGGCGACGATGACGCCGCTCGCGGAGACGTTCGTCGCCTGCGAGAAGTACGGGACGTCCACGCCCGCGACGCGCTCGTTGGTGACGTCCTCGGCGTAGGTCACCTCGTAGCCGCGGACCTCCACGGGGTCGCCCGGGAGGTCGGCGTCCCCGACCGTGGTGAGGCTCACCGGCACGGCGACCATCGACATCGTCGCGACGGGCAACAGCAACGCGAGGAACGCGACCTTCCGCGCGGAGACGTCGCCGAACAGCGTCCGGGTGTCGGCGCGCACGGCCGCCGTCAGGAGGGTCGCGAGCGCGGCGACGAGCAGCACACCGACCGCGCGGAAGAGCACGTACTCGTCGCCCGTGCCGTACCACCACACCGCCCACAGCGACATCGACGCCGCGAGCACGACCGCGCCGAACCAGATGCGGGCCGCGGAGGGGCGGTCGTCGCGGCGGACGACGAGCGCGGCGGCGAGCACGGCGCCGACGAGGAAGCCGAACAGGTGGCCCTGCACGGAGATGCCCGCCCACCACGGCGCGGAGAACGACGGCGACGCCGCGGCGTACGTGATGGGGTCCTGGACGACCGTCCACAGCAGCGACAGCACCTCGCGGACCGACACCGCGAGCACCGTCGCCAGCGGGAAACGCACGAGCGCGAACCCGGCGAACGCGTAGACGACCCCGGAGAAGCCGATGGTCGCGCCCCACGAGAACACGCCGGTCAGCAGGCCGACCAAGAAGACGGCCGCGGGGAACGCGACGAACGCGCGGACGTAGGGGTTGGTGCGCAGCGACCCGAACGAGGACTCGCCGCGCCCGGTCGGGTAGTGGGAGACGGCGTACTCCGCGAGCGGCGCGAGCGCGACCGTCGCGACGAGGTTCCCGGTGACGTGGCCGAGGCTGGCGTGCGCGAACGCGGACGTGAGCACGCCCAGCGGGTAGAAGTACGACCACGACACGAACGGCACGACCAGCGGCGCGCCGGCGGCGCCGAACTGGACGACGAGGTAGAACGCGGCGACGCCGGCGACGACCACCAGCGTCCCCCACGGCACCCCGAACAGCAGCCGGCTGCGGACGCGGCGGACGGCGTCGCGGCCCTCGCCGACGGAGAGCACGGCGGCGCCCGTGGCGACGAAGGCGACGACGGCCGCGTACGCGGCGGCGGTCCAGACGTCGACGGTTCGAAGGCCCGCTGCGGCGGCGATGCCGGCGAGCACGGCGACCGGGGCGACGCGAGCGACCGCGGAGAACCGACGGAACCGCGGCACCGCGACGGTCAGCGCGAGGAGGGCGAGCGTGGTCGCGGCGACGACGACCACCGGCGAGACGTTCATACTGCTACGTGGCTGGCGCCGGCGCCATAAACGGTCCGCACGCGGGTCGACGGTTCGAAACGTTGAAACGCGCCACGAGCGAAGCCACGAGCATGGACCTGCGGGTTATCGAGAAGGGCGACGCGGAACTCACTATCGAGATCGCCGGGGAGGACCACACGTTCATGAACGGGCTGAAGGGCGCGCTCCTCGAGACCGAGGGCGTGGCCGCGGCCTCGTACGACATGAACCCCGAGCAGTCCGGCGGCCAGACGGAGCCGCTGCTCACCATCAAGACCGAGGACGGCACCGACCCCCTCGACGCGCTGCAGTCGGCGGCAGAACGGATGGGCGACGAGCTCCGGAGCTTCGCGGACGCCTTCGAGGCGGCGGCCTAACCGACGACGACCGACAGCTCGAACGAGCGCCCGCCGAACTCGAAGGCCGGGGTCGGCGCTCGCTCGTGCAGCGCGTCGACGTGTTCTTCGAGGGCGGCGCGCCGTTCGGACTGCGTGCGGACGCGGACGCTGTCAGTGTTCTCGCCGAAGTACGCGACCGCGTTCTGTAACTCCGGCATCGACAGCACCTCGGTCGGCGACAGCGGGGTCGGCTCGGCGTCGCTGTCGGTCAACACCAGCGACGTGGGCTGGATGCCGTCGCTCGCGTGCGCGAGGTTGACGAACCGCGCGGAGTCGCACTCGACCGCGGTCACTGCCGAGCGTCCGGGGTCGAGCGGTCCGTCGGCGGAACACCGCGCGGTTCCCGGGTCCCCCGACCCGGGTGCGCCAGAGTGAGACATAATTCTCGGTATGTTGGTGCCGAATCATAAATCATTCGCAGTGTCAACAGGAAAACATCGCCGCGGGGCTCAGCGGCGGACCGGGACCCCGTGGTCGTCGAGGTACTGCTTGGTCTCCTCGATGGAGTACTCGCCGAAGTGGAAGATGGACGCGGCGAGCGCGGCGTCCGCGCCCGCGTCGAAGGCGTCGACCATGTCCTGCGGGGAGCCACAGCCCGAGGACGCGATGACCGGCGTGGAGACGGCGTCGCAGACCGCGCCCGTCAGCGGCAGGTCGTAGCCGTCCTTCGTGCCGTCGGCGTCGATGGAGTTCACGAACAGCTCGCCCGCGCCGCGCTGTTCGGCCTCGCGCGCCCACTCGACGACGTCCCGGCCGGTCCCCTCGCGGCCGCCCTTCACGGTCGCCTCGAACCAGCAGGACTCCCCGTCGACCCGCTCGTAGTGCTCGCCCTCCTCGTCGAAGCGCCGCCGCGCGTCCACGCTGATGACGATGCACTGGCTGCCGAACGCCTTCGCGCCCTCGGTGACCAGTTCCGGGCGTTCGAGCGCGCCCGTGTTGATAGACACCTTGTCGGCGCCCGCGCGCAGCGTCTCCTTCACGTCGTCCGTGTCGCGGATGCCGCCGCCCACCGTGAGCGGGATGAACACCTCGTCGGCGACCCGTTCGACGGTCTCCAGCATCGTCGCGCGCCCCTCCGCGCTCGCGGTGATGTCGAGGAAGACGAACTCGTCGGCGCCCGCCTCGTTGTACCGCTTCGCCATCTCCACGGGGTCGCCCGTGTACTCGAGGTCCTCGAAGTTCACGCCCGTGTAGACGGCGGCGTTCCCGTCGTCGTCGAGGTCGACGTCGACGCACGGGATGACGCGCTTGGTCAGAGTCATGCGGCGACGTTGGGTCCACCCGCACAAAAGCGGTCCGAACGTCCGCCCGCCCGCGGCCGCGTCCGCGAAACCGGCGGGCTGGCGTGGCGGCCCGTGGCTTTACCAGCGACCGCTCCGAGAGCCGGAACATGGCGGAACGAGCACACCGACTCGCCGAGTACTGTCGGGACCGGCTGGGGGACGGGCTCCGCGCCGTCGGCTTCCACTCGGACGGCGACGTCGAACTGGCGTACCTCCGGGACGACCTGAAAGAACAGTACCCGGCGGACCGCGTCCAGCAGTTCATCGAGTCCTCGCGGACCATCCACCGGACGGTCGACGAGCTGGACGCCACCATGGGCGACCCGCAGGCGAGCCTCCACATGCTCGACGAGGGGCTCATCGTGCAGTTCCACTTCCCCGGGGAGGACGTCGTCTTCCTCGCGATGGACAGCGGCGTCGGCCGGAACTTCACCCAGTTCGTCCGGGAGTGCCTCGACGAGATGACCGAGTAGTCGACAGCGCTAACACGCGCGCCGCGAGTACCGGCTACCCATGACGTACGTCGTCGCGTTCGACGACTCGCCGCTCTCGCGGGCGGCCCTCGGTCGCGCGGTCGCGTTCGCCGACGCGGCCGAGGAGGCGGTCGTCGCGGTCACCGCGATTCCCCAGAACGCGGACGCCGCGCGCGAGCACGGCTGGGTGGGTAGCGAAGAGTCGTTCAGCGTCGAACGGGCAGCGGCGAACCTCGCCGAGCGCGTCCGCGGCGTGGACCCGGGCGTGGAGTTCGACTTCCGGGCCGTGGACAAGTACGCGCCGCGCGGGCGGGTGAGCCGGGAGGTACGCGACCTCGCCGTCGCGCACGACGCGACCGTGGTGTTCATCGGGAGCGACAACGCCGGCCGGCTGGTCGGTGGCATCGCGTCGGTCGGCCAGAACGTCTCCGCGGACGACCGCTACGACGTCCACATCGTCCGCCACGCCGGCGACTGACCGGGCGGGTTCGGTACTGCCAAGTAGGGCGGCGTCCAACCGCCGCGCATGTCAGACGACCACGCTAACGACGACTCGGGCCGGGTCACCGCACCGATGCAGGAGTTCTCCACGAGCGAAGTCGGCGTCGGCTTCCTCGTGTTGCTCGTCGGCGTCGCGGTGGCGTACCTCCTCCCGGCGTTCTTCTAGTCGAGTTCGCGTTCGAGGACGCGCCGCGCGTCCACCACGTCCTCGAAGTCGTACTCCACGGACTCCCCAGCCACGACCACCGAGAGCGCGCCGTCCGCCGTCGCCGCGCCGAGGTCGACGACGGGCGCGTCCACCGCGTCCCGGAGCGCCTCGGGGTCGGTCGTCTCCACGACGGCGCGCCCCGGCGCTTCCGAGAACAGCGCGGCGACGCTGGGCACCTCGGCGTCGACGCCGGCGTCCTCGCCGACCATCTCGGCGAGCGTGACGGCGAGCCCGCCGTCGCTGACGTCGTGGACCGCGAGCGTCGCGTCGTGCCCGGCGGCCGTCCGCACCGCCGCGACCCCGGCCTCGTCGACCTCGGGGAACGGCGCGCTGCCGTCGAACTGCGCGAGGTACTCGCTCCCGCCGAGCGTCTCGTCGTTGCCGCCGACGAGCACGAGATCGCCGTCGCCCGCGGCCGCCATCCCGGGCGCGTCGTAGCCCTGCCGGACGCCGAGCATCGCGAGCGTCGGCGTCGGCGGCACCGGGCCGGCGGCGGAGTCGTTGTAGAGGCTGACGTTCCCGCCGACCACGGGCGCGTCGACGGCGCGGCAGCCGTCCGCGAGGCCGTCGACGGCCGCCGCGAACCCGCCGTAGACGTCGGGCTTCTCGGGGTTCCCGCCGTTCAGGCAGTCGACCGCGGCGAGCGGTTCGGCGCCGACGGCCGCGAGGTTCGTCGCGTTCTCCACGGCGGTCGCGTACGCGCCCCGGTACGGCGAGGCGTCGGTCCAGTTCGGGTTCGCGCCCGCGGCGAACGCGAGTGCGGTCTCCCCGCCGGCGTCCGGGAGCGTCAGCGCGGCAGCGTCCTCGCCGGGCCGCCGGAGCGTGCGGTTGCCGACCTCGTGGTCGTACTGGCGGTACACCCAGCGCTTGCTCGCCGTGTTCGGGCTCGACAGCACCGCGTCGAACGCCGCCTCGACGTCGACGTCCGGCAGGTCCGTCTCGGGCTCGCTGGGCTCCTCGCGCTCGAGGTCGTTCATCGGCGCGCCGTCCGCGAGGAACTCCGCGGGCGCGTCCACGACCGTCTCGCCGTCGAACTCGCAGACGTAGTTGCCCTCGGTCACTTCGCCGATGACCGAGCAGCCGAGGTCGAAGCGCTCCGCGATCTCCCGCACGCGCTCGACGTCCTCGGGGCGGACCTCGTAGCACATGCGCTCCTGGGATTCGGCGAGCAGGATTTCGAGCGCGTTCATCTCCGGCTCGCGCTGGTGGACCGCGTTCAGGTCGATGCGCGCGCCGAGGCCGCCCAGCGCGACCAGCTCCGAGGACGCGCCGCCCAGCCCCGCCGCGCCGAGGTCGCGGGCGGCCTGCAGGAGGTCCTCGTCGACGAGCGCCTCGTTAGCCTCCACGAGGAGCTTCTCCGTGTACGGGTCGCCGACCTGCACCGCGGGCCGGTCCTCGGTCTCGGCGTCCTCCGCGAGGTCCTCGCTCGCGAAGCTCGCGCCCCCGAGGCCGTCCCGGCCGGTCGCGTTCCCGACGAGCACGAGCTTGTTCCCGGGTTCCTTGGCGGCGGCGGTGACGAGGCGGTCCTCGGTGACGAGGCCGACGCACGCGACGTTCACGAGCGGGTTCCCCTCGTAGCCGTCGTGGAACTGCGTGCTCCCCGTGACCGTGGGGACGCCGATGGCGTTCCCGTAGTCGCTGATGCCCTCGACGACGCCGTCGAGGAGGTACCGGGAGTGGTCCCGGGAGAAGTCGCCGAAGTAGAGGCAGTCCGCGAGCGCGACCGGGTACGCGCCCATCGAGAGCGTGTCCCGGACGATGCCGCCGACGCCCGTCGCGGCGCCGTCGTAGGGGTCGACGTATGACGGGTGGTTGTGGCTCTCCACGCCGAACGTCACCAGCTGGTCCGTCCCCGGCACGGACACCACGGCGGCGTCGTCGCCCGGCCCGACGACGACGTCCTCGCCGTCGGTGGTGAACGCGGACAGCAGCGGGCGCGAGGAGCGGTACGCGCAGTGCTCGCTCCAGAGGTTCTCGAAGAGGGCGGCCTCCGCTCGCGTGGCCTCCCGGCCGAGCTCAGCTTCGACGAGCTCTCGGTCCGAATCGGCGAGTGGCATTCACCTTCGTGGTTCTTCTACGCGCGCTTAGTCGTTTCCATGTGCACGGACGTGCCTATCGAAGCGGAGCCCCGATTCCGGACCGGGGCGTTTTTGCCGACCCCCGCGTAACCCACAGTCGTGCTTTCCGTCGAACTCCACTCGCACTCCGAGCTCTCCTACGACGGCCGGGACCCCGTCGAGATGCTCTTAGAGCAGGCGCAGGCGGTGGGGCTCGACGCGCTCGCGGTCACCGACCACGACGAGATCGACGCGAGTCTGCGGGCGGCCGACCTCGCCGAGGAGTACGGCCTCGTCGGCATCCCGGGGATGGAGGTGACCAGCGCCGACGGCCACGTGCTCGCCATCGGCGTCGAGGAGGCGGTGCCGTCGGGCGAGCCGTTCGCGGACACGCTCGACGAGATTCGGGACCGCGGCGGCATCGCCGTCGTCCCCCACCCGTTCCAGTCCTCGCGGAGCGGCGTCGCGCCGAACATCTCGGCGGCGACGCTGGCGTCCGCGGACGCCATCGAGGTGTACAACTCGCGGCTGCTGACCGGCCGCGCGAACCGGAAGGCCGAGCGGTTCGCGCGCACTCACAACCGCCCGATGACCGCGGGCAGCGACGCCCACATCGCGGAGATGGTGGGGCAGGCGGTGACCCGCGTGGGCGCCGACGAGCGCTCGCTCGACGCCATCCTCGACGCCATCCGCGACGGGCGGACGAGCGTGGAGGGCAAGCGCACGCCGTGGCACATCAGCTTCCGGCAGGCCGCGGGCGGCGCGAAGCGCCGCGTGAAGAACCGCCTCGCGGAGTTCTTCTGAATGGACGACGCGCTCGCGGCGACAGTGCAAAAGGCGCTCGCGGACGGCGACCCGCTCCCGGGCACGTACGGCTTCGCGGGAGAACTCCCGGACGGCCGGCTCGTCCGCGACGTGCTCGGGCGCGACCTCTGTTACTACGACGGCGACGCGTGGAGCCGGAATCCCGGGGACCTCGCGGACCCGACGCTGCTCCCCGCGGGCCACGTCCGCGAGGACGGCGAGACGCGGCGCGCGTGGCGGCTCCCGGACCCGCCCGCGAGCGACGACAATCCCGTTGAGAGCGTCCGCGGCGCGCTCGACGCGGCGTTGGACGTTCCGGACGACGACCTCGCGGTGGCGTTCTCGGGTGGTGTCGACTCCGCGCTCGTCGCCGCGGAACTGGACGCGCCGCTGTACGTCGTCGGCTACGAGGACTGCGCGGACATCGAGGCCGCCCGCGAGTCCGCCGCGGCGATGGGTCGCAGCGACGACCTGCGCGTCCACGAGGTGACGCTGGCGGACGTCGAGGCCGCGGTGCCCGAGGCGGCGCGCGCAATCGGCCGGACGGACGCGATGGCCGTCCAGATCGCGCTCCCGCTCTACCTCGTCGCGGACCGCGTCGCCGGCGACGGGTTCTCGCGGCTCGCGCTCGGACAGGGCGCCGACGAGCTGTTCGGCGGGTACGCGAAGGTCGCCGCGGCGCCCGAGGACCCGCGGACGGACGCCGACACGGTTCGCGCGCGCGCCGCGAGGTATTGGAGACGCTGCCCGGCCAACTGGAGCGGGACGTGCGCGCGGTCCGCGCGGCGGGCGTCGACCCGGTGACGCCGCTGCTCCACGACGACGTGGTGCGCGCGGCGCTCGAACTCCCGGAAGCGTGGCTCGTCTCGGGGGACGTTCGCAAGCGCGCGCTCCGCGAGGCGGCCCGCGAGCGCCTCCCGGACGTGGTCTGCGACCGCGAGAAGAAGGCCGTCCAGTACGGCAGCCTCGTCGCCCGCGAGGTCGACCGGCTCGCGCGACAGGCCGGGTTCAAGCGCCGGATGGACGACCACGTCACGAGGTACGTGGAGAGCCGCGTGGACGACCGAGGGGAGTCCGCGGATCGAGCGAGCCGGCGGGACTGATTACGCCTCGCTGGCGGCCTCGATGGCCTCTAGCGCGATCTGGACGGTGTCCGCGTCGAGGTCGCTCTCGCGGAGGGCGGCGGGGTCGTACCACTCCCATACCTCGGCGGCCGCCTCGCCGTCCGCGGGGTCGACGTCCCGCGAGGGGACGGTCGCGAAGTAGACGTGGTCGATGTGCTGGTGGCCGACCGTGCCGTCGTCGTGGACGTTGATGTCGTAGCAGAGCTGGTAGCGCGGCGACGGCAGCGCGAACCCGTCGGGCGCGGGGACCTCCGGGGCCTCGCCGAGCAGCGTGGGTTCGAGGCCGGTCTCCTCCTCGACCTCGCGTTTGCCGGCCTCGTGCGGGAGTTCGTCGCGGTCCACGTGGCCGCCCGGGGGAATCGTGAGGCCGAGGCGGTCGTGTTCGTGGAGCGCGGTGGCGCCGTCGTTGACGACGTAGACGGTCGCCGTGAAGTGGCGGGTCGTCTCCATGGGGACGAGGAAGGACGACCCGCCCAAATCGGTTCGGGTCTCGCGGCGGGCGCCGACACCAGTCGGTAACTGCTCCGCCAGAACGCCTATTCCCCTCGCCGCCGACTGTCCGTGTGTGTCCAACCACTCAGACAGCCGGGCGTCGAGCGGACGCGGGGTGACCTCCCGTGTCGAATAGCCGCGTGGAGTTCACGGTGTCCAGAGACGCCGACGGCGCGGCCATCGAGGACGCGCTCCACGATCGGGAGGGCGTCCAGCTGGCGACGTTCGACCCGGAGACCGGCGTCGTGGAGGTTCGACACGGCGAGTCGCTGATATCGACGGCGGAGATCAAGTCGACGGTCCGGGACCTGGGGTACGACGTGGAGTAGCGCTGGCGGCGTCGGTCACGCTTCGACGTTCGCCTCGCCGCCGGCCTCGAGAATCTCGTGGTAGCGGTTGCGGATGGTGACCTCGCTGACGTTCGCGACGTCGCTGACCTCGCTCTGCGTGATGCGCTCGTCGACGAGGAGGCTGGCGGCGTACACCGCGGCGGCGGCGAGGCCGACCGGGGACTTCCCGGAGTAGAGGCCCGCCTCTTCGGCGCTCTCGAGGAGGTCGCGGGCGCGGCGTTCGACCGCGTCCGAGAGGCCCAGCTCCGAGCAGAACCGCGGGACGTAGCTCGCGGGGTCGGTGGGGGCGACTTCGAGGCCGAGCTCGCGGGCGACGTAGCGGTACGTGCGCGCAATCTCGTCGCGTTCGACGCGGCTGACGTTCGCTACTTCGTCGAGACTCCGGGGGGCGCCCGCCTGCCGGGCGGCGGCGTACAGCGCGCTGGTGGCGACGCCCTCGATGGAGCGCCCCGGGAGCAGGTCCTCGTCGAGCGCGCGGCGGTAGATGACGGAGGCCGTCTCCCGGACGTTCTTCGGGAGGCCGAGCGCGGAGGCCATCCGCTCGATCTCGCCGAGCGCCTGCTTCAGGTTCCGCTCCTTCGAGGACCGGGTTCGGAAGCGCTCGTTCCACTTGCGCAGCCGCTGCATCTTCTGGCGCTGGCCGCTGGAGAGGCTGTTCCCGTAGGCGTCCTTGTCCTGCCAGCCGATGTTCGTCGACAGCCCCTTGTCGTGCATGAGGTTCGTGGTGGGCGCGCCGACGCGGGACTTCTGGTCGTTCTCCTCGCTGCCGAACGCGCGCCACTCCGGCCCGCGGTCGATGGACTCCTCCTCGACGACGAGTCCGCAGTCCTCGCAGACGGTCTCGCCGCGCTCCTCGTCGACGGCGAGGGGGCCGCCGCACTCCGGGCAGCGGAGTTCCTCGTCGACCGACTCGGCGGACTCGTCCTCGCGTTCGTCGGCGTCCTCGCGGATTCGCGTGGTGTCACTCATGGGGGTGGGGCGGTTCTGTGGTTCAAAAGGCGTCGAATACGTGTGGAACGTGGGGCCGACCGCACAAAAGGACTGTGGCAGCGTCCAACACGGAGCGGGGCATCGAAACGCTTACCGACGCCACGCGCGACTCCGGAGACATGAGCGATTCTGTGGACGCCGACGAGGTCGAGCACGTCGCGGACCTCGCGCGCGTCGCCCTCGACGAGGAGGAGCGCGCGCAGTTCGCGGACCAGTTCGGCGACATCCTCGACCACTTCGAGGCCCTCGAGGAGGTGCCCGAGGTCGAGGCCGAACCCGACCTCGTGAACGTGATGCGCAGCGACGAAGTCGAGGAGAGCCTCACGCAGGAGGAGGCGCTGCGGAACGCCGACGACAGCGAGGACGGCCGCTTCAAGGGCCCGAAGGTGTCGTAATGAGTCTGAACGCGTACATCACCGACGAGGCAATCGAGGGCAGCGAGGACGGGCCGCTCGCCGGGCGGACCGTCGCCGTCAAGGACAACATCTCCACCGAGGGCGTGCGGACAACCTGCGGGTCGAAGATGCTCGAGGAGTACGTGCCGCCGTACGACGCGACGGTCGTCGAGCGCCTGAAGGCGGCCGGCGCGACCATCCCCGGGAAGACGAACATGGACGAGTTCGGGATGGGGACGACCACGGAGACGTCGTACTTCGGCGCGACGAAGAACCCCGTCGACGAGGACCACGTCCCGGGCGGCTCCTCGGGCGGGAGCGCGGCGGCGGTCGCGGCGGGCGACGCGGACCTCGCGCTCGGCACGGACACCGGCGGCTCGATTCGGTGTCCCGCGGCGTTCTGCGGCGTCGTCGGCATCAAGCCGACGTACGGGCTGGTCTCCCGGTACGGGCTGGTCGCGTACGCGAACAGCCTCGAACAGATCGGCCCCATCGCGCCGACCGTCGAGGAAGCCGCGGAACTGCTGGACGTTATCGCGGGCCCGGACGAGAACGACGGCACCACGCGCGAGGAGGGCGCGGACACGGACTTCGCGAGCGCCGCGGACGGGGACGTCGACGGCCTCACGGTCGGCGTCCCCACGGAGCTCGTGGAGGGCGCCGAAGACGGCGTCGTGGAGGCGTTCGAGGACGCGCTCGACGACCTCCGCGAGCAGGGCGCGACCGTCGAGGAGGTCAGCCTCCCCTCGGTCGAGTACGCCGTCGCGGCGTACTACGTCATCGCGATGAGCGAGGCGTCCTCGAACCTCGCGCGCTTCGACGGCGTCCGGTACGGCAACTCCGGGGGCTACGACGGCAACTGGAACGAGTCGTTCGCGGAGGCGCGCTCGGAGGGGTTCGGCGACGAGGTCAAGCGCCGCATCCTCCTCGGGACGTACGCGCTCTCGGCTGGCTACCACGACAAGTACTACAAGCAGGCCCAGGAGGCCCGCGCGTGGGTGAAACGGGACTTCGACGAGGCGTTCGCGGACGTCGACGTGCTCGCGTCCCCGACGATGCCGATTCTCCCGCCCGAGCTCGGGGAGAGCCTCGACGACCCCCTGAAGATGTACCTCGCGGACGCGAACACGACGCCCGTGAACCTCGCGAACCTCCCCGCCATCTCCGTGCCCGCGGGCGAGAGCGAGGGGCTGCCTGTCGGCCTCCAGCTCGTCGGGCCGGCGTTCGGCGAGGAGACCATCATCAACGCGGCCGCCGCGGTCGAGGACTAGAAGCGCGAAGAAGAGGTAGTGCGGGCCAGCGTAAGTCACGCCGCTAGCAGTTCACTCCACGAGTGAGCGTAGCGAGGCGCGAAGTATGAGCGCCTCGGAATATGCGAACGGCGTAG
>NZ_WPCF01000035.1 GCF_009741975.1 Halobacterium sp. CBA1126
CCGCGAGTCCCGGCGAGACTCCGAGCACAGCGAGAAGTCTCGTTACTGCGAGCGACGTGGAACGCTGAACGGAGCGCGAGTCACAGTTCGCGGGTCGCGTCGCTCCCCGCTCGCGTATTCGCGGGCTCACTGTGTTCGCCCGCGCTGCCCTCGCTGTCTCGCGGCTCGCTGCGCTCGCCGCTCGACGTCTCCGAGGGCTCCGTCGGCTCCGGCTCGGAGCCCTCGCTAGTCATCGGCCGTAGCCCCCTGCGCTGAGAGGTCGATTCCGGTCACCACGCTCCGGTTGTCCTCCTGCATCGTCACGCCGATGGCGCGCTCGGAGCGGTCGAGCATCGCCGACCGGTGGCTGACCACGACGAACTGCGCGTCCCCCGCGAGCTCGTCGACGAGCTCGCCGACGCGGTCGGCGTTCACCGCGTCGAGGAACGCGTCCACCTCGTCGAGCGCGTAGAACGGCGCGGGGTTGTGCCGCTGGATGCCGAAGATGAACGCCAGCGCGGTCAGGGACTTCTCCCCGCCGCTCATCGCGTCCAGCCGCTGGACGGGCTTGTCCGCGGGCTGGGCCTTCATCGTCAGCCCGCCCTCGAAGGGGTCCTCGGGGTTCTCCAGTTCGAGCTCGCCGGTCCCGGCGGAGAGCCGCGAGAAGATGCGCTGGAACTGCTCGTTGATGGCGTCGAAGGCGTCCATGAACGTCGACTTCTTCTGCTGGTCGTACTGGTCGATGCGCTCCTGGATGCCGTCCCGCTCCTCCACGAGCGTCGCGCGCTTGTCCTCGAGGTCGTCGAGGTCCGCCTCCACGTCGTCGTACTCCTCGATAGCCTTCATGTTCACCGGCTCGAGGGCCTCCATCTGGCGCTCGAGGCGCGCGACGTTCTCCTCGACCTCGTCGAGGTCCGGAATCTCCTCGGGGTCGTAGTCGCCGACCGCGTCCTCGAGGTCCTCGATCTCCTCGGTGAGCCGCGCCTCGGCCTTCCGCAGGCTCTCGAGGCGGTTCTCGACCTTCTCGACCTCGTTGGCCTTCTCGTCGCGGGCGGCCTTCGCCTCCTTCAGGTCCGCTTTGAGGTCCTCGCGGTCGCTCTTCAGGTCCGCGAGCTCCTCCTCGAGCTCCGCGACGGCCTCCTCCTTCTCCGCGAGGGTCTCCTGCTTGGCCTCGATCTCCGACTCGAGGTCCGCGATGCGCTCCTGCTGTTCGGCCTTCTCGTTCTGCGCGTCCTCGATGTCGTCGTGGAGGTCCTCGACGGCGTCCTCCGCGTACTCCTTCTCCAGCTGGAGGCTGTTCAGCTCGCCGTCGAGGTCGTCGACGCGCTCCTCCAGCTCCTCGATGTCCGCCTCGATGTCCTCCTTCTCCGCGGTGAGTTCGGGAATCTTCGAGTCCGCGAGCTCGCTCTCCAGCTCCTCGATGTCGGCTTCGAGGGCCGCGATCTCCTCTCGCTTCTCGGAGATGTCGGCCTCGATCTCCTGCATCTGCTCGTCGACGTCCTCGCGCTCGCCCTGTAGCTCCTCGATGCGGTCCTCCAGCTCGTCGATGCGCTCCTCGGCGTCCTCGCGCTCGCTCTCGGTCTGCTCGATGTCGTTCTGGAGGGACTGCACCTGCTCGCTGGCGTCCTGCCGGCGGTCGCGGGCGTCCTCCAGCCGGTCGTCGATCTCCCGGACGTCCTCGCGGATGTCCGCGCGCTCGTCCTCCAACCGCTGGATGCGCTCGGCGACGCGCTCGAGCTGCCCCTTCCCGGACTTCGAGAACGAGTACCGGGAGCCCGACCGCGACCCTCCGGTCATCGCGCCGGACTTCTCCACGAGCTCCCCGGAGAGCGTGACGAGCCGGTAGTCGCCCATCAGGTCGCGGGCGGTCTCCATGTTCTCCACGACGAGCGTGTCCCCGAGCACGTACGAGAACACGGGCGCGTACTGCTCGTCGAAGTCCACGAGGTTGTACGCGAAGTCCACCACGCCCGGCATGTCCGGCGTGCTCGGCAGCGACCGGTGGCGCATCTTCGTGATGGGGAGCATCGTCGCGCGGCCCGCGTTGCGCTGCTTGAGGTACTCGATGCAGCGCTGGCCGACGCCGTCGTCGTCCACCACGACGTTCGCCAGCCGGCCCCCGGCGGCCGTCTCGCAGGCGGTCGCGTACTGCTCGCCGACGCCGCCGAGCTGGCCGACGGTGCCGTGGACGCCCTCCACGTCGCTGTTCAGAATCGTCGTGACGGCCTTCCCGTACGAGGAGTCCCCGGACTGGTCGGCCTGCGCCTCGAGGCGCGCGTACTCCTCCTGGGCCGCGGAGAGGTCGTCCTCGACCTCCTCGAGGTCGTCCTGCCGCTCGCGCTTCTCCTGTTTGAGGTCCTCGACGACCTCCACGATCTGCTCGCGGTTCCGCTTCGCCTTCGCGAACTCGTCCTCTAAGTCCTCGAGGGTCGCGTCCAGCTCGGGGAGGCGCTCGCGGGCCTCCTCGAGGTCGGCCTTCGCCTCGTCGACGGCGTCCGAGCGGCGCTTGGCCTCGTCCAGCAGGCGGTCCTGCTCGCGCTGGAGGTCGTTGCGCTCGCTCTTCGCGTCCTCGAGCTGCTCTTTCTTCTCCGCGAGCTCGGCCTTCAGCTCGTCGAAGGCCGTGTCCACGGACTCGATTTCGGCCTCGACGTCCGCCAGTTCGGACTCCTTGCTCTGGATGTCCGCCTTCACGGAGGCCTTCTCGACTTTCAGGTCCTTGATGTCGTCCTCGAGGTCGTCGATCTGCTCCTGCTTGCGGTCGATCTCGACGAACGCCTGCCGGCGCTCGTTCTCCGCGGCCTCGATGCGCTCCTCGGCCGCCTCGACCTTGTCCTCGAGCCGCGAGATGTCGCCCTTGACCTTCTCTATCTCGCGTTTGATCTCCAGCTGCTCGTCCTCGCCCTTCCGCTCGATCTCCGCGTTCAGGTCCTCGAGGTCCTCCTCGAGGCGGAGCACGGTGCCGCGGCGCTCGTCGAGCTCCTCCTGCAGCTCCTCGAGTTCCTCTTCGCGGGCGGCGATGTCCGACCGGGTCGCCTCGAGATCCTCGCGCTTCTCCTCGAGCTCGGCGGCCTTCGCGTAGCTCTCGTACTCCTGTTTCTCGTCGCGGAGGCCCTGGTACTCGAGGGCGGTCTCGCGCTCGTCCTCGAGCTGCTCGAGGCGGTCGCGCTTCTCCTCGATGCGGAGGTCCGCCTCGTTGATGCGCTCCTCGACGACCTCGAGCTCCTCGTAGGCGTCCTCCTTCTTCGCGTCGAACTCCGCGACGCCCGCGATCTCGTCGACGATCTCGCGGCGCTCGCCCGGCGTCATGTTGATGATGCCGGTGACGTCGCCCTGCATCACGACGTTGTACCCCTCCGGGGCGACGCCCGCCTGCGCGAGCAGGTCGCGGATGTCCGAGAGGTTCACCGAGCGCCCGTTCAGGTAGTAGTACGAGTAGTAGTTGTCGTCCGTGCGCTTCACGCGGCGCTTGACCGTGATGGCGTCGACGTCGCCGACCTTCTCGGAGCCGGCGGCGGTCTCCACCTGCGCCCGCGAGAGCGTGCCGTCCTCGTTGTTCAGCACGACCTCGACGCTGGCCTCCTTCGGCCCGGCGGCCGCGTCGTCGCCCTCGTGGCTGGGGTTGTAGATGAGGTCCGTGAGCTTCTCCGCGCGCATCCCAGAGGTGCGCGCGAGCCCGAGCGCGAACAGCACCGCGTCGATGATGTTCGACTTCCCGGAGCCGTTCGGGCCGCTGATGGTCGTGAAGTCCTCGTAGAACGGGATGCGCGTCGTCCCGGCGAAGCTCTTGAAGTTCTGGAGGACGATTTCGTCGATGTACATGCTGGGGAGGGGAGCGGCCTACGCGACGATGATGTCGTCGAGGCCCGACTCCTCGTTGTCCTCTGAGTCGCCGTCCACGGGTTTAGTCGCTTCGCCTGCCTCGCTGTCGCCGTCCTCGTCGGGCTCGATGACGCCGCCCTCGCGGGACTCGCGGAGCTCCTCCGTGCTCGGCGTGCGGTCGAGTTCCGCCTCGAGCGTGCGGATGCGCTCGCTGGCGTCGACGAGCTCCTCGGTGAGCCCGCGGACGGTCGCTTCCAGCTCTTCGACCCGCTGTTCGAGCTCGTCGACGTCGGTGTCGTCAGTCATACCCTTTCGACGGGGCGCGAGACGGATAAGTATAGGTCGGACGCGCGTCAGACGCTCGGCGAGCCGGCGGCCGTGGCCCCTTCGTTAGCCCTAAGCGGGCGCCCCTCGAATCGTGGCGTAATGAGTACGCAGGCCGCCACGCGGGACCTCGCCGCGGTCATCGGGCTGGAGGTCCACGTGCAACTGGAGACGGACACCAAGATCTTCTGTGGGTGTTCGACCGACACGGGCGACGCGGAGCCGAACACGCACACGTGTCCGGTGTGCCTCGGGCTGCCGGGCGCGCTCCCCGTGCTGAACGAGGGCGCCGTCGAGGCCGCCGTGAAACTCGGGAAGGCCATCGACGCGGACATCCCCGAGCGCACCCGCTTCCACCGGAAGAACTACTTCTACCCCGACCTCCCGAAGGGGTTCCAGATCACGCAGTACGACGCCCCCATCTGTCAGGACGGCGAGCTCGCGGTCACCGTCGAGGACGAGCGCCGCGAAATCGGCATCGAGCGCGCGCACCTCGAGGAGGACCCGGGGAGCCTGCAGCACGTCGGCGGCAGCATCGACACGGCCGACTACACGCTCGTGGACTACAACCGCGCGGGCACGCCGCTGATGGAGATCGTCACCCGGCCGGACTTCCGGAGCGCCGACGAGGCGCGGGCGTTCCTCGCGAAGCTCACGGACGTCCTCGAGTACCTGGGCATCTTCGACGCGGAGCGGGACGGCAGCCTGCGCGTGGACGCGAACATCTCGATGGTCGACGCCGACGAACTCGAGGGCGGCATCGGCGACGAGGCCCTCGAGGCCGCGAACCGCACCGAGGTGAAGAACATCTCCAGCCACAAGGGCGCCGAGAAGGCGCTGTCCTACGAGATCACCCGGCAGCGCAACCAGATTCAGCGCGGCCGCGAGGTCGAACAGGAGACCCGCCACTGGGACGAGTCCCGGGGCATCACGGTGTCGATGCGGTCGAAGGAGGAGGAGAAGGACTACCGCTACTTCCGGGAGGCCGACATCCCGCCGCTGGAGGTCTCGGACTGGAAAGCGGAGATTCCGATTCCGGAGCTGCCGGACGCGCGCCGCGAGCGGTTCCGCGAGGAGTACGGCCTCGGCGCGGAGACCGCGTCGAAGCTCACGTCCCGGAAGTCGGTCGCGGACCTCTTCGAGGAGCTCGCCGAGGAGTACGACCCCGGGCTGGCGGCGACGTGGGTGGCGGACAACGTGCTCGGCGAACTGAACTACCGCGGGATGGCCGTCGACGACGTCACCGACCGCATCGACGAGGTCGAACGCCTCGTGGAGCTCGTCGCCGAGGACGAGATCACGGCGAAGAACGCCGAGGAGGTCGTGCTCCGGGAGATGCTCGACGAGGGCCGCGCGCCCGACGAGGTCGTGGAGGCGGCGGACCTCGGGAAGACGACGGGCGGCGAGGTCGAGGCCGCCGTCGCCGAGGCCATCGAGGAGAACCCGGACGCCGTCGAGGACTACCACGCCGGCGAGGGGGGCGCGCTGAACTTCCTCGTCGGGCAGGTGATGCAGAAGACCGGCGGGAGCGCCGACCCCGGGCAGGTGAACGAACTCCTGCGCGAGCAGCTGGAGTAGCGACGCGCGCTGTCGGCACCGATACTACTTTCACCCGTCTGGCGCGACGGCCGGTATGGCGTACGAACTCCGCGAGGAACTGCCGACGCCCGAGCGGTTCCGCGAACTGCGGGCCGCGGCGGGGGTGGCCCGCGTCGAAGGGGATGTTCTACCGCGCGTAGCTACGGCGCGGTGTCGAAGGCCTCGTGTTCGACGACGTAGAGGACGCCGATGGCGGCGAGCGTGAGGCCGCCGACGGCGACGAGCGCGGCGTACGCGTAGTCGGCGGTCCCGCCCTCGTCGAGCGTCGTGACGCCGGAGACGACCAGCGAGAGGCCGAGCGCGACGTTCCCGAGGCCGGCGAGCAGCGACCAGCGCACGCGGTCGGTCAGGCCGCCCGCGACGAACAGGGCGCCGGCGACCGCGAGCAGCGCCATCTGGAGGGCGAGCAGCGGCGCCGGCGGGAACGCGACGGAGACGGCGGCCGCGACGAACGCGACCAGCGCCGCGCCGAGCCACTGCGTGATCGTTCGACGGTTCACGGTCGGCGTTCGGTCCGCCGGCCGGTTAGTCGTTGCGCGTGCTCGCGCGCCGTGCGAGTGCGCAGCCGCGAGCGCGCCTTGACCCGCCGCCCGCTTGCGGTTCTCGGTCCCGAAATCTTTACCCGCGGTAGCGGCGTAGCCGTCTCCAAGACCACCCCGGCGGGTGGAGGTACACCGTGGAACTCATCGTCACAGAGAAGAACAACGCCGCGCGACGCATCGCCGACATCCTCTCGGAGGGGGGAGCGACCACCGACACGACCGCGGGCGTCAACGTCTACGAGTGGGGGGGCCGCCGCTGCATCGGCCTCTCCGGCCACGTCGTCGGCGTCGACTTCCCGCCCGAGTACAGCGACTGGCGGGACGTCGAGCCCGCGGAGCTCGTCCACGCCGACGTCGTGAAGGAGCCCACGCAGGAGGACATCGTGAACGCGCTCCAGCGGCTCGCCCGCGAGGCCGACAGCGTCGTCATCGCGACGGACTACGACCGCGAGGGCGAACTCATCGGGAAGGAGGCCTACGAGCTCGTCCGCGAGGTCAACGAGGAGGCGCCCATCCAGCGCGTGCGCTTCTCCTCGATCACCGACAACGAGGTGAAGTCCGCGTTCGCGGACCCCGACGACGTGGACTTCGACCTCGCGGCGGCCGGCGAGGCGCGCCAGATCATCGACCTCGTGTGGGGCGCCGCGCTCACGCGGTTCCTCTCGCTGTCCGCCCGGCAGATGGGCGAGGACTTCATCTCCGTGGGCCGCGTGCAGTCGCCGACCCTGAAGCTCATCGTGGACAAGGAGCGGGAGATCGAGGCGTTCGAGCCCGACGACTACTGGGAGCTGTTCGCGGACCTCGCCAGGGACGACACCACCTTCGAGGCCCAGTACTTCTACGAGGGCGAGGACGGCACCGAGCAGGAGCGCGTCTGGGACGAGGACGCCGCCGAGCGCGCGTTCTCGGTGCTCCGGGAGGCCAGTGCAGCCGTCGTCGAGTCGGTCTCGCGGCGGACGCGCAGCGACGACCCGCCGGCGCCGTTCAACACCACGCAGTTCATCCGCGCGGCGGGCTCGCTGGGGTACTCCGCGGGCCGCGCGATGAGCATCGCCGAGGACCTCTACACCGCGGGGTACATCACGTACCCGCGGACGGACAACACCGTCTACCCCGAGGACCTCGACGAGCGCGACCTGCTCGGCGAGTTCGAGCAGACGGTCTTCGGCGACGACGCCGAGATGCTGCTCGAAGCCGACGACCTCTCGCCGACCGAGGGCGACGAGGAGACCACCGACCACCCGCCGATTCACCCGACGCCGGACTTCCCGGACCGGAACAAGCTCTCCGAGGACGAGTGGGAGATCTACGAGCTCGTGGTGCGGCGGTTCTTCGCGACGGTCGCCGACCCCGCCGTGTGGGAGCACCTGCGGGTCGTCGCGGACGCCGACGGCGAGTCCCTGAAGGCCAACGGGAAGCGCCTCGTCGAGGAGGGCTACCACGCGGTCTACCCGTACTTCAACACGAGCGAGAACTACGTGCCGGACGTCGACGAGGGCGACCGCCTCGACCTCACCGACCCGCGGATGGAGGCCAAGGAGACCCAGCCGCCCCGCCGGTACGGCCAGAGCCGGCTCATCGAGACGATGGAGGACATGGGCATCGGGACGAAGTCCACGCGCCACAACACCATCGAGAAGCTCTACGACCGCGGCTACATCGAGGGCGACCCGCCGCGCCCGACGACGCTGGCGAAGGCGGTCGTCGAGGCCGCCGAGGAGTACGCGGACCTCGTGGTCAGCGAGCAGATGACCAGCGAACTGGAGGGCGACATGACCGCCATCGCGGAGGGCGAGAAGAGCCTCGACGAGGTCACGCGGGAGTCCCGCGAGATTCTGGACCGCGTCTTCGACGAGCTCACCGAGTCCCGGGAGGAGATCGGCGACCACCTCCGGGACTCGCTGAAGGCAGACAAGACGCTCGGCGAGTGCCCCGAGTGCGGGGACACGCTGCTCGTCCGCCGCTCCCGGACGGGGTCGTACTTCGTGGGCTGCGACGGCTACCCCGAGTGCCGGTTCACGCTCCCGCTGCCCTCGACGGGCGAGCCGCTCGTCCTCGAGGAGACCTGCGAGGAGCACGGCCTCCACGAGGTGAAGATGCTCGCGGGCCGGGACACGTTCGTCCACGGCTGCCCGCTCTGCGCCGCCGAGGAGGCCGAGGAGAGCGAGGACCGCGTCATCGGCGCGTGTCCGGAGTGCGGCGAGGAGCACGGCGGCGAACTCGCCATCAAGCAGCTCCAGACCGGCAGCCGGCTGGTCGGCTGCACGCGGTACCCGGACTGCGACTACTCGCTCCCGCTGCCGCGCCGCGGCGACATCGAGGTCACCGACGCGTACTGCGACGAGCACGACCTCCCCGAGCTCGTCGTCCACGACGGCGACGACGAGCCGTGGGAGCTCGGCTGCCCCATCTGCAACTACGAGGAGTACCAGCAGCGCCAGCGCAAGCAGGGCGTCGAGGCGCTGGACGGCATCGGGCCCGCGACCGCGGAGAAACTCGAAGAAGCGGGCATCGAGGACGTCGGCGACCTCGCGAGCGCGGACGCCGACGAGGTCGCGGAGACGGTGTCGGGCGTGAGCGCGGAGAACGTCCGCGAGTGGCAGGCGCAGGCGGACTAGCCGTCAGGCGTCCCTGAAATCGCCGCTCCCGCAGGCCGGACAGTTCAGCCGCTGGCTGTCGTAGCGGGCCGCGCAGATGCCGCATTCGACTTCGTTCGGTGCGTCCTCGACGCGTCGCCGGAGCTCCTCCACTACGCTCATGTTACACGTTACCACACACCGAGGACGTAAATAGATTTTGGCGACCGTCGAGAACTCGACGGTAGATCGGTCGGTCTCCCCACTCCGATTCGAAGAATTGAACGTACGACTAACTCTGACTGAGGAGCGAGGTCGTTCGTTTTCCCCGGAGTGACGCTTTCGTCGGAGTCGGACGGTTCGCGGCGAAGCGGGTAAGTGGACGCCCGCGCAACTACTGTACGTGCGTCTCGACGACTACATCGAGGGACTCCAGCCCGACGAGGAGGTCCAGCGGCGCCAGCTCGCCGAGGAGAAGTCCTACGAGGTGCTGGACTACCTCGACGACGTCGAGTCCGGCTTCGAGTCCGCCGTGCAGGGGGACACGCTCGTCGGCGCGACCGCGCCGTCGGTGTTCGTCGGGCGGTCGTCGTACCCGAACGTCTCCGCGGGCATCCTCTCGCCGGTCGCGGGCGGCGCCGACCCCGAGGAGTACGCGACCAGCGGCGAGTGGTACCAGCAGGGCCTGGACATCGACAACGTCCTCCAGTACCGGACCGGCCTCCTGAACTCGCGGCGCTCCGCGAACGTCGACGTCCACGACGTCTGGGACGGCTTCGTCGGCACGCAGCGCGAGGTCGCGATGGCCGACCGGCCGGTGGACGTCGAAATCGGCCTCTCCGACGCGCCGGACTTCGACGCCAGCGAGTACACGAACCCCGCGGCGAACGCCCCATCCGGCCCGAACGCCAGCGCCGAGTCCGCGGCGCTCACGGAGAACCCCCACGTGCCGCGGTACGTCGAGAAGACCCTCGAGGACGACGACTGGGCGGCGGAGGGGGCGATGACGTACCTCTACCGGCGCGGCTTCGACTCTACGACATCAACCGCGTGCTCTCCGTGGGCGCGCTCGGACAGGCCGAACACCGCCGGCTCGTCCCGACGCGGTGGTCGATTACGGCCGTCGACGACACGGTCGGCCAGTTCCTCCGCGGGAAGATCCGTGACAACCCGAGCGTGAACCAAGTGACCGTCCACGTCAACGAGTACATGGGCAACCGCTACTGGGTGGTGCTGGCGCCCGGCTCGTGGGAGTACGAGCTCGTGGAGATGAAGGCGCCGGGCAGCATCTGGAACCCCGACCCCGCGGGCGACATCTGGATGGCCTCGGCGAGCGAGGGCTACGAGGGCCGCTCGGGGTACGTCGACGAGACCGCTGGCGCGTACTACGCGTCCCGGCTCGGCGTGCTCGAACACCTCGACAGCATCGGCCGGCAGGCGAAGGCGCTCGTGCTCCGCGAGGTCAGCGACGACTACTGGGCGCCCGTCGGCGTCTGGCAGGTCCGCGAGAGCGTCCGCGACGCCTTCGACTCCGAGCCCGGCGAGGCGGAGTCGTTCCACGGCGCCGTCCGCGAGGTCGTCGACCACCTCCCCGTCTCGCTGGGCGCGCTCCGCCGGAAGTCCAGCATGGTCGCGGGCGTCCAGAGCGACCTCTCGGAGTTCTCGTAGCGCGCAGACCGGCCGGCCGCTTAAGTCGCCGTCCGCCGAACAGTGCCGCCATGGTCCCCGCATTCGTCGGCGGTCTGCCCGGTGGCATGGAACTCGCGGTACTCTTCCTGATACTCGTCGTGTTCGCCGTCGTCGGGTTCGTCGTCGTCTCCCTCGGTCGGATGGCGTTCGGCCGGGGCGACGACCGGCGCGTCGAGGAGCTGGAGCGCCGCGTCGAGGAACTGGAGGCGGAACTCGCCGAGGAGCGCCGGGACGACGACGAGTGAACCCCCGGATTTTTCGCCGCGCGCGACGAACCACGGGGCATGGATTCGGTCTCCACTGACTCAGAGGCGCCGCCGGACTCGCCGCAGGGCTCGAAGCTCCGGGCCGTCGGCGTCGCGTTCGGCGTCGCGCTGCTCGGCTTTCTGCTCGCCATTCCGGCGGGCCTCCTCGTCGCGACCGCGTACACGACCGTCACGGGCGACCAGATCGGCGCCGTGGCGAGCCTCGGCGTCTCGATGGTCTCCCTGCAGGGCATCGCGTTCCCCGCCGCGGCGTGGCTGTACGTCAAGCGCCGCGGCCTCTCGTGGGACTACGTCCCGTTCTCCGTCCCCGACCTCGGCGACCTCAAGTACGTCGTCGGCGCGTACGTCGCCGCGTTCGCCGCGCTGTACGCCATCAGCGCGCTGCTCGCGTTCACGTCCACCGAGGCCGCGACGAACACGGGCGCGACCACCGCGCTCGAACACCCGGAAATCATCCCGTTTTTGATTCCCCTCCAGTTGCTGCTCATCGGGCCGGGCGAGGAGCTCCTCTTCCGCGGCGTGATTCAGGGACGGCTCCGCGAGCGCTTCGACGCGTGGCCCGCCATCCTCATCGCGTCGCTGGCGTTCGCGCCCGCGCACATCCTCGCGCTCTCCGGCGGCCCGACGGCCGTGGTCGTCTCCATCAGCGTGCTGTTCGTGCCGAGCGTCCTGTTCGGCTACACCTACGAGAAGACCGGGAACATCGCCGTGCCCGCGCTCACGCACGGTCTCTACAACGCCACGCTGTTCACGCTGATGTACGTCGTCGTGACGTTCGCGCCGGGCTCCGCGAGCGAGGCGGCCGCGCTGCTGGCGCTCTAATCGGCGGTCTCGAGGTTCGCGAACGCCTCGTCGACGTACTCGCCGGTCTCCGCGACGATCTCGTCCCACGTCTCGTCGTCGGGCGCCATCCCCAGCAGGCGCGCGATGCGCATGATGGAGACGTGGTAGACGACCTGCTTCCCGGGTTCTTCCTGCCAGACGACGACGTTGCACGGGAACAGCGCGCCGATTCGGTTCCCGCTGGCGTCGAGCGCGCGGTCGGCCATCTCGGGGTTGCACGCGCCGAGCACGTAGTAGGGGTCGCGGTCCGCCTCGACCTTCTCGTTGAGTAGCTCCGAGGGCGAGAACTCCGCGGGAAACCCGAACCCGGCCGCCGCGAACGCCTCGCGGACGTGCTCGACGGCCTCCTCGTGGTCCATCGCCAGCACCGCGCGCTCCTCGCCGTACGCCTCGGGGTCGACTTCCGCGGGGTCGAATGGCAGCATACGCGACAGTCGGCGCGCCGCCAAAATAAAGCCCGGCGGGCCGGCAGTCCGCCGGCCGGCTACTCGCCCCACTCGAAGTCGGTGCGCCCGCCGTCGGTCGCCGCCGCGCCCGCCCGCTCGTCGCCCGTGTCGCCGGCCGCGACGGCCGCGTTCCCGCCCGCGTCCTCCGGCACGTCGAACTCGTCGAGGAGCGCCACGAGGTCCGCAGTGCGGTCCGCGAGGTCGCTCATCCGGTCGGCGACCTCGCCGGTCGCCTCGGTCTGCTCGGCGGCGCTGTCCGCGACCGTCTCCGCCTCCGCCGCGGTCTCCTCGCTGACGCTCGCCACCTCGTCGACCATCCCGACCGCGTCCGTCACCGCCTGCGCGCCCTGGTCGGTGGCCTCGGAAATCTCCTGCACGGAGTGGTTGACGTCGGCCACCTCGTCGACGATGGCCTCGAAGTCCCGGAGCACGCCCTCGGCGCGGTCGATCTTGCGCTCGACCTCCGCGTCGACCTCCGCGATGGCCGTCGAGGCGTCCTCGGCGCGCTGGGTGACGCTGTCCACGAGCTCGGAGATGTCCGCGGCCTGCTCGCGGGTCTCCGCCGCGAGGCTCTTCACCTCGTCGGCGACGACCGCGAACCCGTCGCCGTCCTCGCCGGTGCGCGCGGCCTCGATGGACGCGTTCAGCGCGAGCATGTTCGTCTCCTCCGCGACGTCCTCGATGAGCTCCGTGATGCCGTCGATGCGGTCGACCTCCGCCGCGAGCTCCTCGACGGTGTCCGCGACCGCCTGGCTCTGCTCGCGCAGGCCGCGCAGCGCCTCGATGGTGTCCTCGACCTCCGCCCGCCCGTCCTCGCCGCGGTCCGCGGCCGCCTGCGCCGTCTCCGCCACGTCGTCCGCGCTCGCCGCGATTTCCTCGACGGTCGCCGACACCGTGTCCATCTCCCCGGCGACGTCGTTCAGCTGCGTCGTCTGCTGGTTCGCGCCCGCCGCGATCTCGTCGACGCTCGCGCTCACCGCCGTGCTGTGCTCGGCGACCTCCTCGACGCGTTCCTCGGTCTCCGCGGCGACCTCGAGGACGTCCTCGGAGAACGACTGGATGTCCGCGACGGTGTCCCCCAGCGTCGTCAGGAGGTCGTTGAAGTCCTCGACGACCGCGCGGTGTTCGGCCGCCACGTCGAGGTCGTCGGGGTCGACGACCGCCGTGAGGTCGCCGCGGCGGGCGGCGTCGGTCGCGTCCGACAGCGCGTCGACGAGCCGTTCGAGTTGCTCGGACTGGCGCCGCAGCTCGGCCTGCTTGGCTTCCAGCTCCGCCGTGTGTGACTCGAGGCTGTCGGCCATCGCCGCGATGCTCGCGCCGAACTCGCCGGGCACGTCCTCGTCGAGCGCGGGGTCGTCGAACGCCTGTCGGGCGAGCGCGTCCGCCTGCCGGGACGCCACCGCGAGGTTCCCCTGCATCTCCTCGAAGGAGGCCACGAGGTTCGCGATCTCGTCGCGGCGGTCGCTGTCCGGCACGGCGACGTCCTCGAACTCCCCGGCGGCGATTTCGGAGGCGGCCGCGTCGAGGGCGACCAGCGGCTCCACGAAGTCCCGTTCGGCGACGAGGTACGTGTTGTAGAACGCGACCACGGACAGCACCAGCATCGCGGCGACGCCAGCGACCTGCACGACGCCGGTCGCGAACAGCGCGAACGCGGCCATCGCGACCGCGCCGGCGAACTGCAGGCCGACCGCGGTCAGCATCTTCCGTTCGACCGACCCCTCGGCGCCGACCAGCGCGATCGACCGCCAGAGCAGCGACTCGTACGTCCCCCTGAGTGTCATGCCCGCGGCTTCGCGGGACGGTTAAAAGGCGGCGTCGGCGATTCCCAGAATCTCGGAGCCGGTCACTCGGTCGGCACGGGCCCGGTACCCGCGACCTCCCGGACGGCGTCCTCGAACTCGCGGCGCGTCTCGAAGTACGTCACGTCGACGTCCTCGAGCAGCGCCTCGAGCTTCTGCGGGCCGTCGGGCGTCCGCACGACCGCGTCGCCCTCCTTCCTGGCGACCTCGCTCTTCTGCTGGGCCCACGTCAGCCGGGACGCCACGCGCGCCAGCGGCGCGCCTTCGACCGGCTCGCCCTCGCCGAGTTCGACGGCGGGTTCCTCGTCTTCGTCGGTCTCGTCAGCCATACGCCGCGATTCGAGGGGGCGCCGATTCAACCTTTCGGAGCGTGGCCGACCGACGGGAGGCCACGTTAATGCGAACGCGGAGCGCAGCGATGCGTGCAGCGTGGTCGGTCGCGGAACCGAGACTGAGCCAGCGGCGCGGTCGAACGTCTGACGTACTGTTTTTACCCTCCGCGTCTAACGGGGACGCATGACCAGCCTCGGGGAGACCTACGACCGGCGCGCGGGCGAGGCCAGCCAGCGGCGCGTCTACCTCGGCACCGGCCTGTTCGCCGCGGGCGCGCTGCTCGTCGTCGTCGGGATTCTCGCCGGCGCGACGGGGCTCCTCATCAACAACGGCTTCGGGCAGTACGAGAGCCGGGAGATCGCGGTCATCCTCGCGGGGCTGGGCGTCCCGTCGGTGCTCGTCGGCATCTTCACGGTGCTCCCGGCGAACCGCCTGCAGCGCGCGGCGGCCGCCGTGGGCGCTGGGCTGTCCGTGCTCGGCGTGACGCTGTTCCGCACGACGTACCCGTACCTCTACGTGCCCGGGTCGGGCGGCGTCCCGACGACGGGGACGCTGGCGTTCATCCTCGTCTACGCCGCGGGCATCATCACGACGATGTGGTGTCTGTTCACCGCGGTGGCGACGTTCAAGACGCGCAACGACCCCGGCGGGACGGTGACGCTCACCGTCACGAAGGACGGCGAGACGCACACGGTCGAAGTGCCCGCGGACGACGTCGAGAGCGCCCGCGAGAAGCTCGCGTCCGGGAGCTTCGGCGGCGTCGGCGTCTTCGGCGGCGTCGAGGACCCCGACGAGCGCACTCGCGCGAACGCCTCCGAGCCGAAGCCGTCGTCCCAGTCGACGCGCGGGTCCCCGTCGGTCTCCGACGGCGGCGCGGCGGCCGACGACATCTCCTCGCCGCTGGACGACGCCGGCGACTCCCCGCCCTCGGCGGGCGGGCCGACGCCGGACAAGTACTGCGGGAACTGCACGCACTTCGAGTACGTCGGCGACGACGGCATGCAGCCGTACTGCGGGCTCTACGAGGAGGAGATGGACGACATGGAGGCCTGCGAGTGGTGGGAGCGCAACGACCGGTAGCTACAGTTCTTCGAGCCGCGCTTCGACGCCCGCCCAGTGGCTGCCCTCCCAGAAGTACTGCCCGCAGTCCTCGCAGCGCCAGACGGGCGCGGCGTCGTCCGGGACGTAGGTCGGGAACTCGCCGATCGCTTCCTCGAGGACGCCGTTGCAGGCCCCGCAGCGCTCGCCCGGCGCGGGCGTCAGGTCCACGCCGGCGTCGGCCAGTTCGCGGAGCTGGTCGTCGACGTCCTTCGACTCGAGGAGGACGCTCTCCAGCGCTCGCTCGGCGAGTTCGCGGTCCCGCGTGACGAGCACGCGGTCCTCGCGGGCGGCGAGGTCTCGGACCGCGTCGTCGTCCTCGACGCCGCGGTCGAGGCAGTACGCGGCGTCGTGGCCGCACATCCGCAGCAGCGTCGCGAGGCTCCCGAGCATCGCGTCCAGCAGCACGCGCATCAGTCGAGGAACTCGCGGACCCCGTCGGCGTCGCGGGCGTTCAGCACGTCGCCGGCTTCCGCCCAGCCGCGGCGGGCGGTGTGGACGCCGTACTCGACGTTCGCGTACTCGCTCGTGGAGTGGGCGTCCGTGTTCACGGCGACCGTCGCGCCCGCCTCCACGGCCGTCTGGACGACGCTCCCCCAGAGGTCGAGGCGGTGGGGGTTGCTGTTCACCTCGAGCGCGGTGCCGGCGTCGGCGGCCGCCTCGGCGAGCGCCCCGGGGTCGAACTCCATCGCCGGGCGGTCGTTGATGAGCCGGCCCGACGGGTGGCCGAGCACGTCGACGTGCGGGTGTTCGACCGCCGCAATCAGGCGCTCGGTCTGGTCGCCGCCGTCGTCGCCGAGGCCGCTGTGCGGGCTCGCGACCACGACGTCGAGGTCCGCGAGCACGTCGTCGCTCACGTCGCCGACGTTCCCGTCGGCGTCCACGTTCGCTTCGACGCCGTGGAACACGTCGATTGCGGCGTCCTCGCGGACTGCCGCGACTTCCTCGGCCTGCTCGCGGAGGTCGTCGTCCGAGAGGCCGCTGTCCCCGAACACGCCCGGGCCCTCGGCGTGGTCGGTGACGGCGACGTAGTCGTGGCCGAACTCCGCCGCGCCCGCGACCATCTCCTCGACGGCGAGGTCGCCGTCAGACCACTCCGTGTGCGCGTGCAGGTCCCCGCGCACGTCGTCGTCCGCGAGGAGGTCCGGGAGGTCGCCCGCAGCCGCGGCCTCGACCTCGCCGCGGTCCTCGCGCAGCTCCGGCGGAATCCACGGCAGGCCGAGCGCGTCGTAGACGTCCTCCTCGGTCTCGCTGGCGAGGCGCTCGCCGACGCGCTGGCCGGCGTCCGGGTCGTCGACCTCGGAGACGTCGAAGACGCCGTACTCGTTGACCTTCTTCGCCTGGTCGATGGCGTGGTTGCGCACCGTGACGTTGTGGTCCTTGCTGCCCGTGAAGTACTGCAGCGCCGCCCCGAACTCCTCGTCGACGACCACGCGGATGTCCACCCGGAGCCGGTTCGCCCGCACGCTCGTCTTCGTCGGCCCCAAATCGAGGGTCTCGTCCGCGCGGTCCCACGCCGTCAGCGCCTCCCCGACGGCCTCGCCGGCGTCGCTGGCGACGAGCACGTCCACGTCGCCAATGGTCTCGCGCCACCGCCGCGTCGACCCCGCGACCTCCACGCGGTCGACTTCGTCGAGGTCCGCGAGGAACGCCCGCACGTCCTCCGCGATTGGCCGGCCGTCCCCGAGCAGTTCGCGCTCCTGTGCCTGCCGCGCGAACCCCACGTGGTCGAGGATGTTCTGCTCGGTCTTCGGCCCGAACCCCTCCACGTCCTGAATCTCGCCGCCCTCCGCGGCCGCTTCGAGGTCGTCTAGGGTCTGCACGCCGAGCGCGTCGTAGAGCTTCCTGACGGTCTTCGGCCCCACGCCCTCCACCGCGGTCAACTCCTCGATGTCCACGGGGAGCTTCTCGCGTTCCGCCTCCAGCTCCTCGATTTCGCCGGTCTCGACGTACTCCACGACCTTCGACGCGATGGCCTCCCCCACCCCGTCGATTCGCTGGACGGCGTCCGCGCCCTCCGCCGCGAGGTCCTCGACTGCCTCGGGGTAGTCCCGGACGTTCGACGCCGCGCGCCGGTACGTGTTCGGCTTGTAATCGACGCCCTGCGCCTCCAGCAGGTCCGCGTACTCCTCGAGCACGCCCGCGACCTCGTTGTTCCGGCTCATCGCCGAATCCCCTCCTCGTCGTCGTGGCCCAGCGCCTCCTTCAGGAACGAGAACCACCGCTTCTTGTCAGCGCGCTCGTTCGCCTCGATCTCCGCCTCCAGGCTCGTCGTCCCCAGCGACTCGAGGGCGTTCAACGCCCGGTCGATGCCCACGATGGCGTCCACGAGCTCTTCGCCCTCCTCGCGCGTGATGTCGCCGTCCTCGAGGCGCTCCCGGCGTTCCATCCGCTCCCGCCGCAGCAGCTTCTTCGCCTCCTCGACGTCCTCGCGGCGGTCGGCCGGCACCCGGTCGATGGCCTTCACCTCGAAGACGAACTCCCGTAGCTCCAGCTCCTCGCCCTGTACGTCCAGCGTCTCCGGGATGGACGCCCCCACCGTCGCCGCCTCCCGGTCGACGCGCTCGAGGAGCTGCTTCCGCTCGAACTCGCGCATACGCCTCGTACCGTCGGCTCCCGCAAAAGCCCCCCGGCTACTTCCACCCGCGCTCGAACGTATATTAGATGGCTCTGGGTTAGTTGCGACGCAGACGTAGAAAGCCCCGAGACTGTAGACTCGGGGGGCTCTCACGGGTCGCTTTGCTCCCCGTTCGAGCGGTCCGAGGTCTCCCATCGGTCGACCTCGCGCTCGCTGCGCTCCTCGGTCGGCCTGCGGTGCTTGCGTCGCGCGCCTTCGTCTACTGGGCGGCCGGCTCTGCCGACCGCCTCATACCGTGGCGGCTTCGCCGCCACGCGAGTCTCCTCTCTTCCAGTCCCACCCGTTGCCGGTTGGACAGCCGGTAGTGGGTGGGATTGAAAGCCCCGGCGGGCTCGCTGCCTGCGGCTCGCTGCGTGCTTCCCTCACTCGCTTCGCTCGTTCGGTCCAGTGCTTTCGTCGCCTCGGCTAGCGAGCCCGCCGGGGCTTTCGAGGTGTCGCATACAACGAAGTGTCGTAGCTAGCAGAACCGTCGCAGACGACGAAGCCGTCGCAGGTGCCGGAGCCGTCACCCGACAAACAATCCGCACTGCGACGCCCGAAACGAGCCGTACGGAGACACGAGACCCAAAACGATAACCACGCGCCCACCCAATCGCCGGTAATGGCGACGTGTGACCGGTGTGGCGAGCAGGAGTCGATGCCGTACCAGTGTCGGCTCTGCGGCGGGACGTTCTGCTCGAAACACAGGCTCCCGGAGAACCACGACTGTCCGGGCCTCGACGAGTGGAACGACCCGGGCGGCGTCTTCGACAGCGGGTTCGACGACAGCGTGAACCAGACCCGGGACAGCGGCGGGCTCGCGGCGAAGGTGCCCGTGGACACGGGGCCGGGCGGCGTGCTCGGCTACTTCCGCGGGAACGTCTCGTTCGCGCTGCTGGCGCTGATGTGGTTCACGTTCGTGGTGCAGTACGCGGTCGCGCCACAGTTACTCGACATCCCCGTCCAGTCCCAACAGTGGTTCGACATCTTCACGGTGAACACGACGCATCCCGAGTATGTTTGGACGTGGGTGACGTCGGTGTTCTCCCACGGCGGCTTCGGCCACATCGTGCTGAACAGCATCGTGCTGTACTTCTTCGGCCCCGTCGTGGAGAAGCGCATCGGCTCCGCGAAGTTCGTGGGGCTGTTCGTGGCCGCCGGCGCGCTCGCGGGGCTCGCCCAAGTGGGCGCGACGCTGGTGGCGAACCCGGAGGTGCTCGGCCAGCAGCTCGGGGCCACGCCGAACGGCTCCGCGGTGCTCGGCGCGAGCGGTGCCATCGCGGCGCTGATGGGCGTGCTCACGGTGCTGAACCCGAACCTCCGCATCTACCTCTACTTCGTCATCCCGATGCCGCTGTGGCTGGCGACGCTGCTGTTCGCGGGGTACTCCATCTTCGTGTCGACGGTCGGCGGCGGCATCG
This sequence comes from Halobacterium sp. CBA1126, assembly GCF_009741975.1. Taxonomy (GTDB): domain Archaea; phylum Halobacteriota; class Halobacteria; order Halobacteriales; family Halobacteriaceae; genus Halobacterium. The sequence goes on from NZ_WPCF01000035.1 coordinate 19,355, forward strand.
GCGCGGGCGGCGTCGCGCAGTTCGCGCACCTCGCCGGGCTCGGCATCGGCCTGCTGTACGGCCTGAAGCTCAAGCGCGAGGGCGAGCGCGCGCCGAACCAGCTCCAGTTCGGCGGCGGTCCCGGCGGCCCGGGCGGTCCCGGTGGCCCCGGCCGGCGGCGTCCCTGACATGGAGGTCGTCCGCCCCGGATTCCTCCCGGACCCCGACCGCACCCGGGAGGAGATGGAGGCCCTCCAGCGCGACATCGCGGCGGCCGCGTCCTTCGATGACGGCTTCGGCTTCGACGTCGCGGCCCTCGAACTCGCGGAATCCCCGACGGACGCGCCGACGGCGCCGGAGAGCGTCGGCGAGCAGGTGACGCTCGCGGACGGCGACGCGCCCGTGGTCGTGGGCGTCGACCAGGCGTTCGTCGGCGACGACTACTCCGTGAGCGCGGCGGTCGCGATTCGGGACGGTCGCGTCGTCGAGCGCGCGGCGGGCCGCGCGGCACTCGAACTCCCGTACATCCCGGGGTTGCTGGCGTTCCGCGAGGGCGACGCCATCGTGGACGCCCTCGAGTCCCTCTCGGTCGAGCCGGACGTGCTCGTCCTCGACGGGAGCGGGCGCATCCACTTCCGGCAGGCCGGCATCGCGACGCACGTCGGCGTCCTCTTCGACGTGCCAGCCGTCGGCGTCGCGAAGAACCTCCTCTGCGGGCGGCCCCGCGAGTCGCTGGACGACCCGCTGCCGGAGGGCGCGCGGGTCGCCATCGAGGCTGACGACTCGATGGACGCGCCCGACGGCACCGTCGTCGGGTACGCCTACCAGTCCCGGCAGTACCCGAACCCCGAGCAGCGTCACGTCAACCCCCTCGTCGTGAGCCCGGGCCACCGCGTGAGCGCCGAGACCGCCGTCGACGTCGTCGAGGCGACCTGCACGGGGTACAAGCTCCCGGCGCCGACGCGGCTCGCCGACCAGTACGCCGACGACCTGAAGGGCGACTGACCGGCGACCTGGTTCTCGCGGCCAGCGAGCGCGCGTGAGGCGTATCAGTCTCCAGTGACACGACCCGGGTATGCAGCGACGGCCCTCCCGCCGTTCCGTGCTCGCCAGCGCGGGGCGCTGGCGCTCGCCGGCCTCGCCGGCTGCACGGGCGGCGACGCCGAGTCCGACCCGACCGCCGAGCCGACCGCGACGGCGACCAGCGACCCGTCCGTCGACTGGAGCGAGGTCGCCGAGTTCCGCACGTGGCTCACCGAGTACAGCACGCTCCCGTCGAGCAACGCGCGCTTCGACTACCAGCAGGTGAACCTCGACCAGGTCGTCGGCGTCGGTCGCACGTCGGTCTTCGACGTCGCTCCCGAGGACGCCGACGGCGCGCTCGTCCAGTCGGCGAACGTCGTCGTGCTCGGGGACTTCGACCGCGAGTCGCTCGTCGCGGACCTCGAGGCGTCCGAGGACCACGAGGTGACCGGCGAGTACGAGGGGTACGCGACCGCCGAAGCCGCCGAGACGGCGACCGAGTACGCGGTCGGCGGCGACGCGGTCCTCGCGGGCTCCGAACTCGCCGTGTGGATCGACACGCACCTCGGCGAGCGCGAGCGCCTCGAGGAAGCCGACCCCGTGTTCACGCGCATCTTCGAGCGGCTCCCGGACCGCGGGCTCGTGACCGGCCAGTACGGCCCGCCGGCGGGCGGCGAGATCGACGCCGAGGCGATCGAGGCGTGGGGGCACTCGATGCCGTCGCTGGCCGCCGGCGAGGGCACGTGGGTGTACGCCCTCGAACCCGACACCGGCGAGGCCGCCGTCGACGAGCTCGCGGCGGAACTCGGCGAGAGCGCGTTCGTCACCGAGGTAACCGAACGCGGCGTCGACGGCCGGTTCGTCGCGTTCACCGCGGAGACCCGGTCGCTGGACTGACCGGACGACTCGACCCTTTAACTGCGGGGGCCACGACCACTCCGGCATGGAGAAGGTCGCACTCGTTACGGGGTGTTCGTCGGGCATCGGCGCGGCGACCGCCCGGTCGCTGCTCGACGAGGAGTGGACGGTCGTCGCCACCGCGCGGGACACCGACGACCTCGCGGCGCTCGCGGAGGCGGGCTGCGAGACCGCGGAACTCGACGTCACGAAGCCCGCGCAGTGCCGGAACGTCGTCGACGACGTCGTCGACGAGCACGGGCGGCTGGACTGTCTGGTGAACAACGCCGGCTACGCCCAGCTCGGCCCGCTGGAGGACGTCCCCACGCGGGAGCTTCACCGGCAGTTCGACGTGAACGTCTACGGCCCGCACCGCCTGATTCGCGCCGCGCTCCCGCACATGCGCGAGCGCGAGGACGGCACCATCGTCAACGTCTCCAGCGTCGCCGGGCGCGTGGCGACCCCGGGGATGGGCGCGTACAACGGCTCGAAGTTCGCGCTCGAGGGGATGAGCGACGCGCTCCGCGCGGAGGTCGAGCCCTACGACGTCGACGTCGCGCTCGTCGAACCCGGCCCCGTGGACACGTCGTTCCAGGACCGCGCCGAGGAAGAGATTCAGGGGCTGGACCGCAGCGGCGCCTACGAGTCGCTGTACTCGTTCTTCGAGGACGCCAGCGCCGTCAACGGCGTCGGCGCGGTCCCGCCCGAGGCGGTCGCCGAGGTCGTCACGGAGGCGGCGGTCAGCCCCGACCCGGCGGCGCGGTACCCGGTCGGGACGGCGGGCCGGCTCGGTGTGCTCTCGCGGTTCCTCCCGGACGGCGTCCGGGACGGACTGTACCGGGTCGCGGGGTCGCTGTCGTCGAAGAACCCCTTCGGCGACTAGCGGCCGGGCGCGCTCACCCCAATCGGAACCGTCTTGTCCGCGTGGCCCCGCGTCAGAACCATCCCGATGATACGGAACCGGTCGGAACTGACGACCACCGACGGCCGGGAGACCGCGCTCGCGTGCGTCGAAGCGGGCGTCCGGGCCGCTCACCCGCGGTCGGTCGTCCGCGAGACCGTCACTCGTTCTGGAGACGCGCTCTCCGTCCTCGACGCCGAGTACGACCTGACCGAGTACGACGAGGTCGTCGTCGTCGGTGGCGGGAACGCCGCCGGGCACGTCGCTGCCGCCCTCGAGGACGTCCTCGGCGACCGACTCGACCGCGGCGCCGTCGTCACCGACGACCCGACCTCGACCGAGCGCGTCGAGGTCCTGCCGGGCGACCACCCGGTGCCGAGCGAGCGCGGCGTCGAGGGCGCCAGAGCCGTCCTCGACGTCGCCGAGTCCGCGACGGCGGACACGCTCGTGCTGGCGGTGATAACCGGCGGCGGGAGCGCACTCCTCCCGGCGCCCGCCGGCGACGTCACGCTCGCGGACCTCCAGGCGACGACCGACGAACTGCTCGCCTGCGGCGCGGACATCCACGAGATAAACGCCGTCCGGAAGCACCTCTCCGCGCTGAAGGGCGGCCAGCTCGCCCGCGCCGCCGCACCCGCGACGGTGGTGGGGCTGCTGTTGAGCGACGTGAACGGCGACGACCGGAGCGTCATCGGGAGCGGGCCGACCGCCCCGGACGAGTCGACGTTCGCGGACGCCGTCTCGGTCCTCGAGGCCTACGACGTGACGGTCCCCGAGCGCGTGGCGGTTCGACTCCGCCGGGGCGCCGACGGGAACGCCGAAGCGGTCGACGGCTCCGACGCGCCGGCAGCGACGGCGGGCGACGCTTCCGTCGTGGAGACGCCGACGCGTGACGACCCGGTCTTCGACCGCGTCACCAACCACGTCCTGGCGAACGGGTTCACCGCGCTCGACGCCGCCCGCGAGGCCGCAGCCGAGCGGGGGTACGAGACGATGCTCCTCTCCTCGAGCGTCCGCGGGGAGGCCCGCGAGGCCGCGAAGACCCACGTCGCGGTCGCCGAGGAGGTGCTCGCGACCGGGAACCCGCTGTCGGCGCCGGCGGTCGTCCTCTCGGGCGGCGAGACGACGGTGACCGTCAGCGGCGACGGCGAGGGCGGCCCGAACCAGGAGTTCGCCGCGAGCGCCGCCGTCGAACTCGACGCGGACGGCGTGACGCTGGCGGCCGTCGACACCGACGGCATCGACGGCGCCACGGACGCGGCGGGCGCCGTCGTCGACGCCGACACGGTCGAGGCGGGTGGTGCCGACGCGGCCCGCGCCGCGCTCGCCGAGAACGACGTCACGCCGTTCCTCGCGGAGCGGGACGCGCTGATTCGGACGGGCGCGACCGGACGAACGTCAACGACCTCCGCGTGCTCGTCGTCGAGAGCGAGGACTGACTGTCCGGTCGGCCACGCAGAGAACGGCTGCAGAGTGGTTCACGCGCCG
>NZ_WPCF01000042.1 GCF_009741975.1 Halobacterium sp. CBA1126
TTTTGCAAGTGAGGCGCGCGAAGCGCGCCGAACGCAGGAAAAAGTGCGAGTTAGTCGCTCTGAATCCGCGGCGCGAGCATGTAGGTGACGTGGCCCTGGGCTTCGGCGATGTCGAAGTGGATCTTGACGGGGTACTCGTCGCCGAGTTCGAGTTCGACCTCCGCGTCCTTCGGGATGGCCTTGTTCATGTCCTTGAGGTAGTCGAGACTGAACAGGCTGTGGGCGTCGCCGGCTTCGAGGTCGATGAGGTCGTCGCGGGTGAGTTCGAGATGGACGTCGTCGGTGTCGCCCTCCGCGTCGACGTAGAACAGCTCGTCGGCGGCGTCGACGCCGAGCGCGATGTGGTCGGAGACCATGTCGGCGGCGCGCACGGAGCGGTCGATGTCGGCGCCCTCGATGACGACGTTCGCGGAGAGGTCGAGGTCCGGGATGTCGGGTTCCTGCCGGATGGAGTCGGGGTCGATGAGCGCGAGCGTGTACTCGAGGCCGTCGATCTGGATGTGGAGCTTGCGGGTCTCCTCGTCGAGCTCGAGCTGGACGAGCTGGTCGGCGTCGGCCATCCCGGCGATGTCCTCGAGCCGGGAGAGGTTGACGCCGATGATGCCGCCGTCGGCTTCGTAGGATTCGAACGCGGCCGCGCCGAGGTCGAGGTCGACCATGCCGACGTTCGCGGGGTCGACGGCGCGGATGGAGAGTCCGTCCTCGTCGAGGTGGATCTTGCATTCGTCCACCAGCACGCTCACGGAGTCCAGCGTTTCCCGGAGCGTGTCGGCGCTCACAATCGCCTTGAACATATGTGGACTGCTACGCAATCGGGCCCTAAAAAGCCCCGCGTTCCGCGTGCGCGCGTAAATCGCGGGAATGCGGCGGGGTCGGTTGTGCGCGGGTGGAGACGAGGGGGCGAGCGGCGCTCGCGGCGAGGGGTGGCCGGCGCGTCCCGAGGGCGGCGGCCGCCGTTAACGCGAGTTAATCGGCGTTAATCCGGGAACGGACCGGGTTCAGGGCTTGGTCCTTTTAGGTGGGTCGCGGTCGTGGAGTCGGACACGCATGAGACGAACCGCAGCCAGCCTCGTCGTGGCCGCGCTCGTACTGCTCGCCGGGTGCGCCGGCGGCATCGCGGGCCCGAACGGGGCACAGACAGGCGACAGCGAGAACAGCGGCACCGTGTCGTTCTACGTGAGCGACGAACGGAACGCAATCGGGCAGTTCGAGCACCTGAACGTCACCGTGACGAGCGTCGGATTCGCGCAGTCCGGTGACGCGGCCGCAAACGCGTCGGGCGACTGGGACGTCGAGACCGAGAGCGAGGGCGGCCTCGAACTCGACGTCGTCGGGAACGTGACCGCGGGCGAGAACGCGACCGTCCGCGTCACGCACGACGGCGAGCCGGCCGGGAACGTGACCGTGGAAGCCGACGACGCCGACGTGTCCGTGCGGACGGACGCGAACGGCACCGCGACCGTGAGCGTGCCGGCCGACGGCGGGTTCAGCGTCTCGGCGAGCACCGACGAGGACAGCGAGTTCGGCGAGAGCGAAGCCGAACTCGAGTACGAACTCGAAGCCGACGACGACGAGGACGGGGAGACCGAGTGGGTCGAGCACGACGTCGACAACCGCACGGTCGACCTGACCGAGCTGCAGGGCGCGAACGCGACCCAGCTCGGGAACATGAGCGTCCCCGCGGGCGAGTACGAGAAGGTGTTCGTCCACGTCGGCGAGGTCGAGGGGACCCTGGAGTCCGGCGAGCAGGTGAACGTGAAGCTCCCGAGTCAGAAGCTCCACCTGAACGAGGACTTCACCGTGAACCAGAGCAGTGACGTCGAGTTCGTCTTCGACATCACCGTCTTCGAGGCGGGCAACAGCGGGAAGTACATCCTGAAGCCGGTCGCCAGCGAGTCCGGCACCGACGTCCCCATCGAGCGCGTGGACGTCGAGGGCGACGTCGAGGCCGAACTCGAGGCTAACTTCGTCGGGGACGTGACCGCCGGCGAGGACGCCACGGTGCGCGTCACGCAGGACGGCGAACCCGTGGAGAACGCGACGGTCACGGTGAACGAGGACGTCGAAGTGACGACCGACGCGAACGGCACCGCGACCGTGAGCGTGCCCGCGGACGCCGAGGAGTTCGAACTCGAAGCCGAGACCGAGGAGGGAAGCGCGTACGGCGAGGGCGAAGCCGAACTGGAGTTCGAACTCGGCGAGTCCGAGGAGGACGATGACAGCGACGAGGCCGAACTCGGCGTGACCCTCGAGAGCGGGCTCGCGGCCGGCGAGAACGCCACCGTCGTCGTGACGGACGGCGAGGGCGACGTCGTCGGAGACGCGACGGTCGCCGTGGACGGCGAGGTCGTCGGGGAGACGAACGCCGACGGCGAACTGACGTTCGCGGTGCCCGCGGACGCGAGCCTCGACACCGAGGTGACCGTGACCGCGGACGGCGAGACCGTCACGCTGGATTCGACGACGGCGGCCGCGGCGAACTGAGCGCTCGCGCCGACTGATTGCGAACCCTCTTCCTGCGGATTTTCGCGGTTCGGCGGCCAGCACCCCACAGCGACGTGGTTTTCAGTCCGGGCGCCCTACGGCCGGTAACTGACTATGGGGAACGGCAAGGACCACTACTACAACAAGTCCAAGCAGGAGGGCTACCGGACGCGGGCGGCGTACAAGCTCCAGCAGATCGACGACGAGTTCGACGTGCTGTTCGGCGGCGCGACGGTCGTCGACCTCGGCGCGGCGCCCGGCGGGTGGCTGCAGGTCGCCGCCGAGGAGGTCGGCGCGCGCGGGAAGGTCGTCGGCGTCGACTTCCAGCGAATCGACGACCTCGAGGACGCCGAGGCGGGCGTCCAGACCATCAAGGGCGACATGACCGAAGCGGACACCCGCGAGGACATCGAGCGCGCCGCGCCGGGCGGCGTCGACGTCGTCATCTCGGACATGGCGCCGAACATGACCGGCGAGTACAACCTCGACCACGCGCGCTCCGTGCACCTCGCGCGGATGGCGCTGGACACGGCCCGCGAGCTGTTGAACGACGGCGGGCACTTCGTCGCGAAGGTCTTCGACGGGCAGGACTTCGAGGACTACCTCGCGGACGTCGACGAGGAGTTCGCGTTCACGCGGACGTACACGCCGGACGCCTCCCGGGATTCGTCCTCGGAGCTGTACGTGGTCGCGAAGAACCGCGTGAACGCCCCCGTCGAGGAGGGCGACACGCTCGAAGTCGAAATCGTCAACGAGGGCGACGAGGGCGACGGCGTCGCGAAGGTCGACGGGTACACGCTGTTCGTCGCGGACGCCGACGAGGGCGAGACCGTCGCGGTCGAGGTGACGGACGTGAAGCCGAACTTCGGGTTCGCCGAGCGCCGCGACTAGCGGTCGGCGAGCAGCCGCCGGACGCCGTAGACGAACGGCGTGTCGGCGACCGCGATGCCGAGCTTGAGGACGTACTGGCCGACGATGAGCGAGAGAATCTGTGCCGGTTCGTAGACGGGGCCGACGCCGAGCACCTGCGGCGCCGCCCAGAACGCGACGGTGACGAAGATGACCGTGTCGATGACCTGGCTGGTGGCCGTGGAGCCGACGTTGCGCAGCCAGAGGTACGCGCCGTCGGTGCGCCGGCGGATGGCGTGGAACGCGAGCACGTCCCAGTGCTGGCTGACGACGTACGCCAGCAGGCTGCCCGCGACGATGTTCGAGCTCGACCAGAGGACGCGCGCGAACTCGGTCTGGCCGACGCCGGAGAACGGCGCGATGGGCGCCGCGATGGTCGTGTAGACGAGCGCGAGCATCACGAGCGTCATCGCGAACCCGACGTTCACGAGCACCTGGGCGGCGCGCTTGCCGTACAGCTCGGAGTAGCAGTCCGACGCGAAGAACGTCAGCGCGTACGCCAGCGCCGCGCCCGGCATGACGAGCGCCGACCCGGTGAACGGCAGCGAGAACGGAATCTGGAACAGCAGTAGCTTCGACGCCGTGAGCTGGGCGGTGACGAGCGCGGTGACGAACAGCCCGACGAGCGCGACCTGGCCGGCGACGAGGCGGTCCTCACTCCGCATCGTCGAGCCTCCCGTGGCGCTCGTCGATCTCGTCGAGGATGTCGAGGTTCTTCCGGACGGACGCGCGGATGGCGTCGCTGCGGTTCACGTACTTGCCGTCGTCGCCGACGTGCTCGTCGAGGTCCGCCAGCAGCTCCTCGGGAATCTCGACGCTTATCTTGGGCATAACAATCACTCACCACATAAACTGCACATAAGATTCGACGCCACAAACAGTGGTCCTCGCCAGTTCTCGGTCAGGTGCATCGTCATTAGTGCTCTTGAGAGAATACTGTAGGAGCACCGTTGAAATCTCCTCCGATGCAATATCCAATAAATTGGCAGGCTAACTTCTGTCACACATCCCGGATAATTCTTAGAGAAGCAACCCGAAACCGTCCAGCCCCGTATTCCCGGGGTTTCGAACAAACGGAGTGAAGCCTACGTTAAAATTAGTTCTCGGGCTTCATCTCCTGCTTTTCATCATCTTCTCTCTGCTGGACGCGGTCCATCTTTGAGTCAATTGATTCCACGAGGGTCCCAAATCCTTCAGCACGCTTTTGAACAGCTTCATCAAGCTCTTTCCGGAATTCCTCGTCCTGCGGTATCGGAAGATAGACCTCCTGATACCGGTCACTGACGTTCCAGATAATCGTCTCGTACTCATGCTTGGCCTGAAGCTGGTCCGTCACGATGTCCTGCGAGAGTAGATAGAGGAGGACCGCGGGAGTCAGGTTATAGTCGTTGTCCTCATCCACCCGGAGAATGTCGTTCTCCGCCGCGGAGAGCAAAGGAATGTGTGCTGGGTGAACGATTCCGACGTTCCCGATATAATTCTCCCCACGTTTCACGATGAAGATATCGCCGGGCTGGATTTCCAGTTTCTCCTTACTACTCTCGTAGACCTCCTTCGGAACCCGCTTGACGTGATTTCCGACGGTAGAAACCTCGAACTTGCTGACTCGGCTCGTGTTGATATAGGGGATTTCGTTATCAGGGCTATACCATTCCTTCTTCACACCGCCATGTCCTCGGAAGGCCTCTACGACGCCCTCCTCCATCAATTCGCTTAGTTGGACGAGTTCACAGTCGTGTTCCTCCGCCCACTGCCGAGCACGTTCGATGGGTTGGCGTTGATAGGCACGCGGAACGAGAGTGTCATCCTCAATCTCACCATTATAGCTGACCGTCACTTGGTCATCCTCGAGGTCAGTTCCTTCAAGGTCAGGTGTCTCGTTGCCGTCCTCGAAGTAGGACCCGTCAGGCTCAGCATTTCGGATGAAGTCTTTCGTTTTGATGAACCAGTCCAGCGTGACCTCCGCCATATCCGGGATGTGGTCCTTGCGAACCTTCCGGCCCTCCTCATCCCTTACAATATCCCCATCATCGTCGCGTTTGTAAAGCGGGTTCCCACGCTGGTTGTGGCCCACTTGCTCGATGGTCCCCATAAAGATGGGATAGTCCTCTTCACGGGGGTTGACATCTGCAGGTGGCTTTTCTAAGAAGAGAACCACCATTTTCGCGTGTGTATGAGGCTGGAACATCTGGTCAGGCAGGTCCCAGACGGCGTGCACCCGGAATTTGCGACGGAGCCAATAGGCGACGTAGTCGTCAGTAACCAAGTGTGTCTCGGGGAAGACAATCGCTGCTCGTCCCCCTTCACTCAGCATCTCGTGGTATAGTTCCAGAAACAGGATGCTAATCTCCTGTTCATCACGAACTTGGTCTGTCTGAACGAACGGTTCCTGCTCTTCTTCCTCACCTTCACCACGAAGTTCCTCGACGTCTTCTTTGGAGATGTCGTCGAGAATCTTCTCCGCGGTTTTTCCGCCGATACCGGGGATGTCGGCGAGTTCGTCCGCCTCAGCTTCATAAACGTCCCCGATATCTTCGTACTCGGCTTCCTGTAGGTCTTCAGCCGTCGAAGGGCCAATACCAGAAACGTCGGTCAGTTCCCGTGGGCCGTCATCGCCGTCAGTGCTTTCCCACTGGTATCCAAGTTCATACTCCTGAAGGTCAGTCTGGTCAGTCTCCTTCAATCCGCTTCCGTAAGGGAAGTTCGCGAACAGGACATCGAATCTACCACTCGGGAGCGGGTCGTCGTCCCACCGATGATGCTTGATACTGTTTTTACGGAAGACATTCGGCGCTGTCCCTGCCATCGCCTCTAACTCAGCCTCCATCAGGTCAACCGCGAAGTGAGCTTTGTCGACGCCGAAGACGTGGCTCTCGATAAATTGGCGGACTTCCAGTGCGTGACGGTCTTCCTGTCCCTGTTCAATAAGTTGTTTCCGGAGTTTCTTGGATACCTCCTCGATACCTGCACCAAGAAGTCCGCCAGTCCCAGCAGCGAGGTCACCAATATTGTCACCGGGGTTCGGGGAAGCAACACGAGCCATCCCCTCGCAAAGGTTACGACGGGTATAGAATTGGCCTTCGTCTCCCTTAACAGCGTCTGTAATGAAGACCTCAAACGCCTCCCGCATGAACAGGGCGTCAGTCTTCTGGAGAGAGTACTCCTGTAACTTGCTGACGATGAATCGCTTGGTTTCATCGTCAAACTGAATCTCCCACTCATCCTTGTCGGGGGCAGTACCGAATACTGCGGGATGACTATCTAGAACTTGCCGCTTGAACACACGGTCAACCCGATTCGCAACCGCGTTTGCATCATCCCCCTCTCGAATATGCAACGCAGGGCGTTCTCCCAGAGGTTTCTCTTCGTCCTTGAGTTTGGTGAGAATCATGTACGCCCACTGCTTCGCCATCGTGAGGTCGTCCGTTGCACTCTCGTCGTGCGCGTGGACGTAGTCCCGGATTTCCGATGTGAGCTGCTTGGGATTCTCGTCAAATGGCTCTAAATCCCGAATGCGCGTGCTTGCGTCGACATCTAACTCCTCACCAGGAAGTGGAGGGTCAAAGTTGACCTTTGTTACGTTCTTTCGTCCTGCTTGGTCCTTTGTATCGGCAAATACCGTGACCTTGAATGGGTCCTCTAAATCGCTCACAGCGACGCCGTATTCAGCCTGAGACTCGTTTGTCAGATACCACTTCACCTGACTCTCGGCCTCCTCGTGGGCTGAGTCTCCCTCGGTATGTCGAGTCTTGGTCTCACCGACCGTGTGGATACGGTCCTCACTCTCGTTATGGTCAGGACCATCAAAATAGACGAAGTCAGGTCGCTTCGCCTCGTTACTCGTCCGTGAAGCAGACGGACGAGGAGGTACACGCCATTCGGGAACCGTTTTGAGTGTCTTCTCATCGAACCCGCGCTCTTCGATGAGATACCGGATGTATCGATTGCGGAGTTTATTCTCCTCTGTCTCCTCAATTTCACGGCCGGTCAGATAGTCCTCTATCATGTCTTGGGAGCCGGACTCAGTATCTCCATCTTCGATGAAATCGGAGAGGTCCGCCATCTATCAAACTGTATAGACACCAGCCACTTAGTTCCATCGAGAGCACCATAACCACATATGGTAAGAAATACATCAGTGTATCAACAATTGGTGGTATGGCGGTAGTAGAAGTTGAGGTTTGGACGGAGAGCAAAGAAGATGACTACGCGAGACTCTTAACAGATATCAACGAAAATGCGGCAATAGAGTTATACGAGCACCTGTACTCCGTGTCCCAAGATTGGTGTGACGCTCACGATGTCTCTCCTGTAGTGTATCAACGGCCGACTGGCAAACCCATTCAGTTAGCAGATGTCCTTACGTGGTACGAGCAGCAGGGGTTGCTTCAGAGAACAGTAGATGACGGAGAGATTGTATTCCAACCAGCCCCTTCAGTTCAGGAAGTACTCGATAAAGAGCGGCGGGTTAACGCCCTTATACCGCTTGACGAATAGTTCTTTAGCAAGTCAGGTATTATTGGCGTGTAAATGGACCAACGACGTGGAATCCTCACAGAACAACAGAGGGAAGCTGTAAAGTCTGAATATAAGAACCTCACCTATCACCCGAATAAGATGAGGTCCGACATCGAAGAGCAGATTGGCTCATTTGAAGAGGACCTCCAGATTTTGAAACAGTATGATAGAGAATTATATGAGGAGGTCCTTGACGCAGTCGACTCAGTTAGCGAGGAACGTTAATATGGGCACTGACAGAGGCTATAACCTCTGAATCCGGTCGTAGAAGACGTCATGGAATTGTTCGCCGTGTTCTAACATCCACTCTAAGTAATCGTCCCACTGGTCTTCGTCAGTGAAATCGCCTCGCCGTGTAACCAGTATCTTACTCCGTTGCTTCCCGGCGCGCGTCTCCTCTGGCTCAGTCCACACTAACTCACCATCAAACTCCTCGTTAATCTCCTCGCGTTCCTCCGCTAACTGCCAGTAAGCGTCGGCATCATCACGAATCACGAGCCCCGTTCGTAACTCACTATCCCGCGAATTCAGCGTGAACGACAACGCGAATCCGGCTTTCCCTATCGGGTTATTGAACCAGTGCTGTGGTTTCGGCTTCCGCGCACTCAACGGCGTATCCCGCTCCTCGATACGGTCCCGGAACTCCGTCCAGAACTCCTCCTGTAACTGCTTCGTCTCCGTCAGCTCACCCTCCGAGCGTTTCGCCTTCTCCTTCCACTCGCTCGGTTCCGCAACCGGATTCAAGCGAACAGCCGGCTCCGAATCACCAATCTTCCACACTTCCAGCCGAATCGCGAAGAGGTCCACCCCCTCCCGGCTATTCGCGTTCAACCACTGAATCGCATCCCGGTGCTCGTCATTAAATCGCGGCGCTATCCACACGATAATGTCCGCGTCAACCCCCCGAAGCGTACGCGATTGATTTCCCCAGATGGTCGTGATTCGACGCATCAAGCTGGTTCTCGATAACGACATTCCGATTGGCGTCGACGACCTCCGCCAAAATATCCACATTATACCGGCCAACGCTCTTCTCCTCCTCGATGACGTCCAAGTCAAGCCCAAGTGCATCCTCCAACTCAGAGACGGCTTCAGACCGTATCTCGTCGGCTAACCACGGTGTGAAGTCACGGGCTTCGTGGTCCCAGTGTTCGCGGACCTCCTGGGACTCAAGTGACGCAAACTCCGGCATACGCTCACCAACACCAGCACTCCTCAAAAACATACCCCGAACACGACGACTACAGAAACGAATCTAATGTCCACTATGAGTCGGCTTCCGTCGAATCGCCGGCTGCGGCGACGAATCCCTGCTTTCGAAGATTCTCACTCCACCGGTCAACGAAATCAGTGATGTCCAATCCAGTCGAGTCGTGCTGATGCGTGTGCGGGTGCTGCGTGTATTCGACAGGGGTCCAGTCGCCGTCCTCAACGCGGAACACGATTTCGGGGTCACACATCAGGTCGCCGCGCTGTACGTAATGATGCGCGACACTGACTTGGTTTTCAGCGATTTTCTCAATCGTCGAGTCCTCGTACCCGTCCACCTCGATAGTGTAATTCTCGTTAACCGCCATCTCCTCGACGTCCTCGACGCCTACCGAAGCGAGGATTTCTTCGACCACCTCCATTAGGCCTCACCCCGCTCGTACTCGACATCGACACGAGCACCGTCGCTATCACCGTTCTCGCGGGTGGGAACCCAGTAGGGCTCTTCGTCGTCGAATTTTAGGACGCGCTCCAGGTGGCCATCATCGGCAGCGAGGTCAATCGCTCGTTTCGCTGCTCGAAGCGTAAGGGAACCACTCTTGAAGGTGTATCCACGTTCGAGGACGTCTCGGTCGGTCGTTAATCGAACATCAACCACTGGGCCGAGTCCTTGTTTGTTCACGCAGCCGGCACGCGAACTCCAGGGACCTTTCAGAGTCACCGTCTCGTCGTCGGTAGTCGTCACCTCGAAGCATCGTCCCGAGAAGCCGCCGTCGTTCCCATCACCACTCCACGCGAAATACTCGACGTACCCCTCGTACTCTCCAACCCACAGATTGCCCTCCTGCTCGAATCGAAGGTCGCTCCGGTCGGGAATCTCGTCGACGAGCACTTCCAGCCGAGGGTCATTTCCGACGTCTTCACGCCAGTCGATTTGCGCATCGAGGACGTTCACCGCGCATCACCGTCGCAGTCGTCCGGTAGGTCCATCTTCGACAGCACCTCGATGCCGCAGTGAACGCACTCGAAATACTGTTCGAGGTACTGGGTTTGTCCCTCGCGGCGTAACTGGGGGTCGGGGTGTTTGCCCGGCACCAGTTCGCGTTTCCGGATGACTGCGTGGTCTCCAATTTGTTGTGCGCCACTGTCCGCGGGCGGTACTTCTTTCTGGGTTGCGGTAGTACGTGACATTTGCTTCTCCTCCGAGAAGCGTGGGTCGCCTGTTCCAGCAGGCGGCCGTTTCTAAGGCTGTGTCCCACGCTCCTACACGTATTCGTATGTGGCGTAGTGATGTAAAACTTTACAAATTGTTGTCACTTTCCCGGTCAATAGTTAGCCGCTTAGCGCGTCACACGCCAATTTCACGGCGAACACGACCAATTACACACAAGCGATATTTCCGCCCACCAGCATCGCGACTAGCCCTCAAAGAGTCGAAACCAATCAAGATACCCTTCGTGCAGTCAAATTATCATCATACCTGCAACCCACCACAGAAGCAGTACGATGGCTGTTACCATCCCTCGGCTGAGTTTATAGCCGAGAACACGTTCAATCCAAGGCCGCGTGTTCGGTGCACTAACAGCCATCGCGACTATGAGCAGGAAGACTTCATTTCCCGGTGACTGAAGATTGACCAGCACAAGCCCAGAGATAATCCCACCACCCCACGCAGCAATTCGTGAAAGCGTCAACGTCGGCAGCTCACCACCCTCGCTCGATTCCCCTCTCTCCTCGTCAGGAGACTGGGAGTCAACTTCCAGAACCGGGATGCCGTCGTACTTCTCACGACCGACAATAGCGTCGTCTGAAATCTGGAACGGCGGAAGCACAATCACGACACCAGAATCCGCACCGAGAGAATCAGTCAGTACCGCGTTGAATCGGTCGCGTAACCCCTCACTCACGGGCTGGACACCAATCGCGGTCGGAGAGTTCCCGTCCGGCGTACTGAATACCACCCTCAGGTCGTCGGTCATGTCGGCGGTTGCGGCGTTGAGTGCGCCAGCGAGGAGCCGTAATTGAATCCCTGCAACTCCGTCAGTCGTTGCTGCAACACCTATCGCGTGGTCCGCGAGTGGAACGTCTCGGAGGATTGTGCGGAGTGTCGAGCTATCGACGTGCTGCCGGTCTAAGTCGAATGCTGACTCAACTGTTTCCAGATGGCGTGGATGCGTGAAGGAAATCGTCTGGTCATCATTTGTTAGTATCTCGATGTCCTCTGTGTCGGGGTGTAATTCGTCTCTCGTGAGTTGCGAGACGTCGAGGTCGTTGGAGAGTGCAGTTTCGAATTCGGGCGTCATGACTGAGTCTGCCTCCATGCAGTGGTGTCGGCATGGGCGGGTTTCGTGGGTGGTCGGACCGACATTTCCGGTGTACCCCCAGTTTAAAACTCAAAATTATTACTTGTTTGGGTTCGCTGACCGGTCAGGGATTCCAGTTCTATCGCTTTCGGTTCCACCGGTCAGAGAAGTCGAACAGATGGCGCTCATCTCCGAAACGAAACTCGATATTCTCCAGCATCTTTCCGAAGAGCCGAGTCATGGCTATGCTCTCGCAGAAAAGCTCGACCTCTCCCACGGCTACATCTATACTCACCTCGGAGAACTCGGAGAAGAAGGAATGATTGAGGTCGTCGAAGAGCGTGACGGAAAGAAAATCTACGAACTGACAGAGAGTGGAGAGTACTTACTCAAAGCATTCTCTGAACAGAGCTGAAACACAGAGACGCATAGACCCTCGTAAATCCGCTAATAATTCCCTCAAGTATTCACGGTATATGGAACAAAATCACTCCGTATAGCGCGTGTCTGTGCCGTCTATCTGTCGAAGCAAGTGGTCAGGTCCCCGGTGACTGGATAACATGGCGAAGAACAGCGCCAGATGACCGGTCACGTAACACGAATGCCAGTGGACCACCGGGTGCAGTCTGTAATTCTACCTGCTCCCCCCTACGACCACGTGGAAGATTTTCCACAACATGCTTGAATTCATCCCCATAGCAGTTCGAAATCCGCTCACTAATATTGGAGGTCACACCGGCAGTTAGGGACCCCTCTATCGAAATGGAATCTTCATCACCATAATCGATAACCCACGAGCTATCTTCAACGGTAATTCTGAACGGCTCCCGCCGACGACTTGATGCAACATCGTAGAATTTCCTCAGGCTCTTCAGAGTTGTCTCAATTCGTATCGGTGCTGGACGGTGACGCTCGTCTTGAGGAAGCTCTAGGATGTTGTTCCGATTGAAGAGACTCGGTAATTCCATCGGGTCAAGCCAAGAATCCCTCCAATTACGGGACAGGGGTTGAGGAGGATTATGACCACGTCCCTCAATTTTGGGAGGAGATCCGGACTCCGTACTGGGAATAATCGTCCGACCCTCATCTGCGGATACGAACCGGGCGATAATTGACCGAGGGATATCGTCTCTATCCGCTAATTCAGATAAGTCATCAATCCCAGTTTCGTTCTTCAAACCGTCGACGTCTATCGGAATTGTCGGGGGTCTTCCGTCCAACTGTCTCGGCTCAGGCAACTCCCGTCCTGCTTGTATATCACCCCTTCTGAGATGTATCTCTGTGGCTTCAGACTCAAACTCAGGCCCGGTGAAATAGACGGATATTGCTGGGTTGACGTCATCAAGAGTGGCTTGAAATTGATTGAGAACACTAGTTAATTCTTCAACTGGGAGAGTCGCATAGACTGGTCCAGACCCCTGCGCATCGACGTCAATCCGTTCGAGAAAATACTCGTTGAAAGTGCAGTACGTCTCAATCTGTCCATCCCTGTCGGCTGCGAGAATATCGAGTTCAGAAGAGGAGATGCGAACCAATAGATATTGATGATATCTTTGGAGCGAACTCCACCGTAGAAGTTGCTGGAATTCTTTGATAGAGGTCCGAAGGGCTACTATCTGACTCATCCTATCTAATCCGTTCTCGCTCTCTCTTAGGGAGGTCTTCCCTCCGAAGAGGGACCTCTTCTTCTCGCATCCAGAATTTCACTAATTCCGGATGTACGCCATGTAGAATAGCAATATCTGTAATCGTCAGTTCCTCCTCCCAGTATAGTTCACGTAGCTTGTCCGCAGGTGGCTGCCGGTGAGCTAATCCAGTAACTTCGGCGCTTTCGTCAGACGAGATATCTATCTTATCTTCGTTTTCCAGGAGGTAGGAGAGTATGTATCGCCTCTTCTCGTCGGGAGACTTACCAGCGCTCTTCCGAAATTCTTCGACCGCCTGCCCGAGTACGTTATTCCACGCCCCCGAGTCTGGTACATTTTGCTTAATACTCTTGAAGTTGCTTTCCACCTCCTGCAAGTGTCGTTGTGCCCCCGAACTATCGATTGTGTCCCAATCAATCGCTGACTCCAATTCGTGCAGCTCCTCTGCATCTTTCAAACGGTCATAGGCCCTATTAACAGCCAATCCTTCCCCTACCTGCTGAACCAACTTCGTTGCTTTAGCACTAACTTCATCGGGAATATCACGTAATTCAGAGAGGTCAACGACATCAGTGAGCCAGTCAGGAAGGTCGTTAGGGTCGTCTTTGGCGATAGACCTGAGCCACAGATATCGGGCTTTGTAGTAAGTTGTGCCAGACCAGCCAACACGGTCCGCAACAATCTCACGGGTCGTCGCGTTGGTACCCTCTGTTAAATCTAACAGGGGGTCGTCATCGTCTATAGTATCTCCTGCTTCAATCCGGTCTTGCATCTGAGGGGCGACCAGTTTCTCGTACATAAGCCCCTCACGGACCTTCTGGAGCGAGGTCTCGTGGCGGTCATCGTTATGGCGAAGAATCGCAAGTCGTTCCTCTTCTTTTGAACCGTAGGAGCGTTCCTCCACCGGAACATGAGACAAGTCTAACTTTCGAGCAGCCATCCATCGACGGACCCCATCAATAATCTCGTAGTCCTCATTCACAACGAGGGGCTGCTCAATCCCACCCTCATCGATGTCTGCGACAAATCGACGAGTAGCCTCGTCTAAATCCTCCTGCCGGTATATCCACTCGTTATAGGGATGCGGCTCCAAGTTATCTGGGTCAACATCAGCAGGCATAGACGAGCATCTTTAGCCTTCCATCAAAGATTTTTCTGCTACTATTACTGGTAATGAGAGGACTACGTGACTGAAGATTTATAATTTACTTAATGCCGGATAACCTACCCGAACGTAATGGTAGTGGAGAAAACGGGCCGTATCTACGAGAACGGGACATTCCTACTCGGCGAGCAGTACGCAGGCTTGACCGCAACGGTCACCGTCGAGTTTGAAGATGTTCCACCCGAGGAAGCAATAGAAGAGCGGTACGAGTGTATCTTCTGTCGCTATCGGGGAAATACCGAACAACAGGTGCTTGACCACCTTCAAACCAAACACGGAGATATAATTGCTAACCAGTAAGATGACGCAGCAGCAGGAAGAACCCACTTCAACTCCATCCCACACATCATCGGAATCTACTGACGACGAGCAGACCTCACCGATGCGGAACGGCGTCAAGCGGGAGTCAGTAATCGACATTATAAGCGTTCTTCAGCTTGTCCCAGAGGAGTTCTCTGCCAAAGAGATAGCGGCTGACGTCGAAGTTATTAGTGATACCCCCGTCGGGCCGTCTCAAGTCCGAGAAGTTCTGAAGCTGCTTCGGGAAGCAGGGTACATTTCTGGTCCAGAGAATCGAGGAGGCGACACTGGATTTGTCTGGGTGAAGCAGCAGCCATTCACTGGGTCAAGTACGGAGTGGGAACTTCTCTTCGAGAAGCATGCTGACGATTTCCCGACCGATGAGGAAATCCGACAACAGCAACGAGAGTACATAACACAGTATAATATACAGTAAACACTTCTACCACTCCCTCCCCCCACTCCCCTCGTAAGATTACACTAGAAACTACAGTAATAACAGATAATGAACCCAAGAGCGCGCCCGGTGACATAACCCCCGTCAGGTGATTATGCCTATCCCGTTTATTACAGGAGTTGATTGCCACCACTACTGTTCTTCGTGTGAGTTAGTGTACCTACTGAAGAAGTTGAAAAGGAGGTAGAGGGTTTCTGGAAGAAGTCACTCACGGCGTCTTTCGACAGGTTCCGGTCGTATTACGGCTATAATCGACTCCAACGATGTCCTGGTAGTTTAGGTCATGGACGTTCTGACTCCCGACAGCAATACGCTGTGCAGTTCTATAGCCGACACGCTACTCAACCAGAAGTTAACCAACGGAGGTCAGATACCTGAGTAGTGTTGGTTAACTCCACGCCAGTCTGGGGCAGATAAGAAGTGAAAGGCTCCAATACGGGTGTTTCGGATTCTGTGAGGGATAGCGCTAGCAGCCTTCCGGTTTTACGCTGGTTACATACTACACATCATGGATAGATGGAGTCGAACAGCATCCGACACAGCGGTTCTTAGTGGAAATCAATCAGACCATCACCCTTCTTCAGGACGGCCCCCATGTCTCCAATAGGGAGTTTGATGTGAGGCGGAATTGCACTCTCGCCAACGAAGAAATCAGGGAGAAGTTACTAGCCCTCGGTGAATATCCAGAAGCGGTCGGCCTAGAGCAAAAGAACTGAATCTCTAACTGGTTAGCCGCCGTCTACCGGTTCAACTTCCGATGGGTCAATATCTCCTTCAAGATAGCGTTCGCCCAACTCAGTGATACGGTAATTAGTCGGGTCCACTGGTTGGAGGAGTTCCGCATCAGCGAGCTTCTGGCAGCGTCGAGAAATGTATTCGCTGGTGTAATCGATGTTGGCTGCGATAACGCTGGGGGAAGCAACGATGTCCTTCTCGTAGAGAAATTCCAAGACCCTCTCATCAGCCTGCGTCATCCACTCAATCCGAGGGCGCATTTCTCCCTGTAGATTGACCTGTAGACAGCCTAAGAGCCGGAGAAGATGTGTCTGTAGAGCAGTAAAGATAGCCTGTAGACACAGAATTTTGTGGTTATACATAAGTGGATTGAGGAACCAGATGCTGGCTGTCTGTTATGGCCACCGAGAATCAGACTATTCGAAAGCTTGGCACTGCTGTCGAATCAGTCGTCGACGACTACGACCGAGATGCCTCCCCCTTCAGGGAACACAAAGGACTCACGGAACGCATTCTCGAAGACTTTGAAACCGACCGAGAGAAAGCTCTCTTTCACACGCTCGTCACGGCACTCAATTTCCAGCGGGACGCGGAGGTATTGTACGGCAACTTCGACAACCTCTGGGATGACGAACACTGGATTTTCGAACCCGAGGCCGTCGTCGAAGAACATAGCTTCGAGGAGTTAGATGCCCTATTCGAGGAGGTCGGCACTCGGATGGGAACGCGAGACGCGAAAATCTGGTACGAAATCTCCCGAACGCTCTACCACGACCACAATAGCGACCCGATACACCTCTTCGGGCAATTCGATTACAACATGGACCGTATTGGTGAGTACGTCCAAGAGGCGTCGGGCGACACTCGTTTCTTCGACTCGAAGTTCCCCTATCTCGCCGGCGACAAGATACGACCGTTGTGGCTCCGCAACATCCATCGAGAAGTTCGACCTCTTGCGGGCGAGGAGATGCTACATATCCCTGTGGACGTGCAAATCCAGAAGGTCACGAACGCAATCTGTGGCACCGATTACGACCTCAGCGAGGAGGATAAAGAGGCGATTCGAGAGTTCTGGTGGGAAGTCTGCGAACCGACCGATATTACTCCTGCCGACCTCGATAGTCCCTTCTGGCGTATCGGGAAGCACTGGGAGGACTGGGGGAGGGATTACTTACAGAGCGAACTATACGACGTCGGTCTGGAATTAGGACGGGTTTCAGTTCACGACAAATGAGCCTACATTTGATTCCAGAGATACAGGTGACTCAGACCAGTTCAGATGCTATGAGTACGTAGGAGGTACTCTCCAACTTCTCTTCCCCACGTGATAAGCGTATAATTGCCCGTGAATACAGGGTATAGTTGAAACCGAAATAAGGCGTTAGAGCCCGTCTGACAATAATTTAAAAGGTCATTCTGAGGGGCTTTCGTCTACTTTCACTTTGGTGTGGGAAAGCATTTAATGTCAGACGCTGTTGTCTCGGTATAGCATGTCACAATCAGAACGCTTCCAGTTCGGAAGATTCGACCTTCCCTCGGGTGAGATTCCGTCCGTTGAGGAAGTCTATGAGGCGATAGATGGGGAGTGGCAAACTCGGAAAGAAGAGGAGGATGAAACCGGCGAAACACGCGTCTTTCAAGAGCGTGGAAGAACGGGATATCTAAGCGACACACATAGCGAATATGAATTCTGCAGCTTCTACTACGGTTCTGACACCGAGAATAGTATCGTCGTGCGTGATGGTGACGAAGAAGTAGAAATCAGCCAACGTGAATTAGTCCTACCAAGAGTCCTCTACTTCGGGAATGGTATGTTCGCATTTGAGTCATTAGAAGACCTGATTAAACACTGGGTCCCTCAATTTATCGCAGAAAAGACAGACACCAGTATAACTCCTGATGACTACTTCTTCTATAACACCTTCTCCCAGGACATGATGAGAGACTTCTATGACCGTTGGGATACAGTTACCGTGTTTAAGTTTGGCTCCCCTAACGGTGAATCAGCGTTTGAAGGAGATTCACCGCTGGCAACTGCACTGAATGAACTGGCAGAAGATGTCTCCAATCAGCAGTTCAGTGGTGGCCAACCCGGGAATAACCTCAAGGGGGCAGATATTGTCGAGAACGCCGCGGAAAACATGCAAATTCTAAAACTGCATGGGAGTCGAGACGAGGAACTAAGACAAATCATCCTATCATCGGGAACCTTCCAGGCCGCGTGGAGTGAAACTGACTGGCCAGAGGATGCTGGCACAGGGAGACGGTCAGAGGAGATTCGGCAGAGACTCCTACCCGTGCTTCAACGTCTCGATTGAGAATTATCCCATAGTACCGGATTTCTTCAGAATTTCCAACGATAGTTCCATCTAGCGAATAGGATTTCATGGCGCTATAGGTAGGGTTGGCGTCCCGAAGAGTGTCATTCCCCGATAGTCGATTACGTCTCGAAACCTCGGTATTCCTCTTTGACGTCGTCGTCGAGAAGTCGTAGGTATCGCTCAGTCGTATCGAGGTTGCGATGACCCAAGTGTTTCTGTAAGGTGCGAATGTCAATCCCTGATTTCAACGCCTGCACCGCGTGCCCATGACGAATCGCATGAGCAGTAATTCGCCACTTCGCCTTCCCAGACGCGTCCCGATACATCTGCTCCTGACAGCCCGCACTCTCGGCAGCCTCCAAGACTACCTTCCCGATGGTTTCACCGCTGATTTGCTCCGACCGCTCGCTCGTGAAGAGGTACGGGCTTTCGGGGGCGGGAAGGTAGGACTCGCGGTAGCCGTTGTCGAGCCACTGGTCGAGCAGGAAGTCTAGTGACTCCTGATAGTAGACCGTACGAGTGTGGTCGGTTTTCGTGGAGTAAATGGTGATACTGCGTTCCTCGCGGTCGATGTCGTCGAGTTGTATGGATGCAAGCTCGGAGCGTCGAAGGCCGGTCTGCCAGAGTAAGCGGAGGATGAGTCGATTCCGGAGTTTCGGACTGGGGACGTTCTCGACCATCGACTCGAATTCGTCCTTCGTGACGTACACGATATCCGTTTCCTGGTGCTTCTTCGTACCCTTCGTGAGGGCCTTGAGGTTACTCTGGTCGACGTCAGCCGCCGGATTGTCGTCGATGACGCCGTCCCGGTCGAGGAACTTGTAGAACAGTCGGACGGACGTGAAGTAGCTCGAAATCGTGTTCGGCGCGTAGTCCTCGTTCGATAGGGCGACGAGGAAGTCCTCGATATCTAGTGGGGAGAGTTCGAGGGGGTCGCGGCCGGTTGCTTCGAGCCATATATTGAAGCGCCGGAGGCCCTTCTCTCTGGTTTGATGCGTCGCGTCCGATTTCATGCCGGCGACACGCTGTAGGTAACGGTCGAAGTGGTCGGTGACGAATTCGCTCATCAGTCACACCTCCTTGAAGTATTGGTCGTCGTCGTGTTGCACGGCGTACGTGGACTCTTGGAGGTAGTCGAGTGCGGCGCGAATTCGGTAGGTTGGTGCTTGTAGTCGGTCGTTCAGCCAGTCGATTGTGCCGGGGTCTGGGCCGCTGCTCGCGACGACTTGGGTGCCGGTGACGTCGGATTCGCTGGGGAGGAGGTCGAAGACGTCGTTGGCGAGTTGTTCGGTTTCGGGGTCGACACTTGAGGTAACGGCTTCGTGGATGTCGTCGGATTGTCCGCGGAGTTCGTTGAGGGTACGTGTGATGTCTTGGTGTTGTGCGGCGAGGTCGGAGAGTTGTTCTTCGATACCATCGGGGACGCCAGTGCTGGAGGTGTCGTCGGTGTCGTTGAGGTATTGGGCAACTGCGATGCGGATGAGTTGTGCCATCGAGTCGATTTCGGGGTCGTCTTCAGCGGCGTCTTTCCAGTCGTCGCGGGTTTCTTCGTGGACGGCAATACTGATTCGGCAGTCACGAACCACTGAGGACACCTCGCGTTAGGTGTTGTGGAATTGTGATACGTTTGTTTTGAGGGCGGGACGATTGGCTATCGTGAGGTCGCGTAGGGGTTTTCCTAATTTCGGGTGTTGCGACTCCACGGAGTTGTTTTCGGGGCATCAATACACACTACACTATTGGTTCCGTCACTATTACTATTATGTTTTAGACATGTCGTAACTTGGGCATACCGCGAGAATACCGCGGGAATATCTTAAGCCGTTCGTGTCGACGCGCTCCCGCCGCCGCGGCGGCCGCCGAGGGTCACGACGGTGAGGATACCGAGCCCCAAGAGGTACATGACGGCGATGGGGAGCGCGACGAGCAGCATCGTGTAGAGGCTGTCCGGGGTGACGAGCGCGGCGAACGCGAACGCGCTGATGACCGGGACCCGCCAGCGCCGCCGCATGGTCTCGTAGGAGACGATGCCGCCCGCGTGGAACAGCAGCATCGTCACGGGGATGTCGACGAGCAGGCCGATGCCCGCGGTCAGCAGGAACACCATCCACGCGAACGTGCTGACGGTGTAGCTGATTATCATGCCCGCGTCGAGGGCGTCGTAGACGAG
>NZ_WPCF01000033.1 GCF_009741975.1 Halobacterium sp. CBA1126
CCTCGACGCCGGCGACGTCGTCGTCCCGACGGTCCGCCGGCGGCCGAACGGCGCCAACGACTACTTCGAGCGCGGCGAACCCGACATGGCGCCCGGCGGGCAGTACCACGAGCGCGGCATCGAGGGCGCCCACGGCTTCATGGCCGAGTACTTCACCAGCCCCGCGGAGTTCCTCGTGGAGATTCCCGACGCCCTCGCCGACCGCGGCTTCCTCGTCGAACCCGCGAGCATCTCCGAGAAGGCCTTCGAGCACGCGTACGCCGCGCGGTCGGCGTTCGACTGGCAGCCCGAGTCCGCGCTCGTGCTCGGGAACGGCTCGCTCGGCCTGCTCACGCTCGCGATGCTCGAGGCCGACGACCGCTTCGAGCGGACGTACTGCCTCGGGCGCCGCGACCGCCCCGACCCCACCATCGACCTCGTGGAGGCGCTCGGCGCGACGTACGTCGACTCCCGGGAGACGCCCGTCCCCGAGATTCCCGACGCCCACGAGCCGGTGGACTTCGTCTACGAGGCCACCGGCTACGCGAAACACGCCTTCGAGACCGTCGACGCGCTCGCCCCCAACGGCGTCGGCGCGCTCCTCGGCGTCCCCGAGGAGTGGGCGTTCGAGGTCGACGGCGGCCGCCTCCACCGCGAGCTCGTCCTCGAGAACAAGGCGCTGGTCGGCAGCGTCAACTCCGGCGTCGACCACTTCGAGGCCGCCGTCGACACCCTCCAGTCGCTCCCGGAGTGGCTGTTCGACGACCTCGTCACCGGCGTCTACGACCTCGACGAGTTCGACCGAGCGTTCGTCGACGACGAAACGACCATCAAGACGGCGGTTCAATTCGACAGTAGATGAAGAACGTCGACGACCTCATCGACAGCGCCTCGGAGCTGGCGGCCCGCGGGCTGTCGCGCGGCGAAATCGCAGACGAACTGAACGTCTCCCGGGAGACCGCGAGCTGGCTGGTCGAGCGCGCCGGCACCGCGGCCCCCGTCGAGGACGAACCCGCAGGCGGCCCGCAGGACGTCCACGTCGACTGGAGCAACGTCGGCGAGGCCGGCGCGCGCCTCAACGCCGTCGGCATGGCGCTCGCGGACGCGCTCCGCGAACACAGCCACGACGTCGACCTCATCGTCGGCGTCGAGAAGGCCGGCGTCCCGCTCGCGACCGCGGTCTCGAACGAGCTGAAGACCGACCTCGCGACCTACACGCCCCGCAAGCACCAGTGGGAGGAAGGCGACATCGACGACCTCGGCGGGAGCTTCAGCCGGAACTTCGCGAGCGTCGCCGACCGCGAGTGCTTCGTCGTCGACGACACCATCACTTCCGGCACCACTATCTCGGAGACCGTCGACGCCATCCGCGAGGCCGACGGCAAACCCGTCGCCTGCGGCGTCCTCGTGGACAAACAGGGCATCGCGGACGTCGACGACGTCCCCCTCGAGTCGCTGTTCCAGGTTATCCGTGTCGGCAACGACGACTGACGGGACGGCCGCTCACCGAATCGCGCGGTTGGTCGGTCGGCCAGCGGCGCTCACGGTTTCCTTCGGTCACCGCTCACACGTTCCGTGGTCTCCCACCGGCCGGGCACGCGGCTCACGGCTCCTGCTGGTCGCCGCTCGCACGTTCCGTGGTCTCCCTGCGGTCGACCACGCGACCCAAACCCTTTCTCCGTGCTCCACCTAGAGCGCGTATGGCCTTCGACCCGATGGACTCCTCGATGGAGCAGGACGCAGTCGACGACGTCGTCGAGCAGGCGATCGAGAACAACGAGGTCGTCCTCTTCATGAAGGGCGACGAGCGGATGCCCCAGTGCGGGTTCTCGAAGCGCGCGGTGAACCTCGTCTCGCAGTACCGGCCGGACGTCCACACGGTGGACGCGCTCCAGAGCCTCGACGAGTTCCGCGTCGCGCTCGAGGAGCGCAGCGGCTGGGAGACGATCCCGCAGACGTTCGTGAACGGCGAGTTCGTGGGCGGCAGCGACATCCTCGCGGAGCTCGAGGAGCGCGGCGAGCTCGCGGACGAACTGAACGCCGACGACGCGGACGTCGACGAGGACGCCGGCGCGGCGAGCGTCGACGACGGCGTCGAATCCCCGTTCTGAGGCGCTCTTCCTTCGCGTTTTTCGACGTCCGGTAGCGCCAGCTACGGCGATTCGACGGGGACGCCGCGGGTCGCGGTGGCCTTGAAGGAGACGACGACCTCGCGGCCGGGTTCGAGGTCGAGGCGGGCGCGGGAGTCCTCGGTGACGAGCGCGAGCACGGGGTCGTCGGCGCCGACGTCGACCGCGACCCGGGCGACGCGCTCGCCGGTCTCGACGCCCTCGACGGTGCCCGAGAAGCGGTTGCGGGCGCTCGTGTGGTCGGCCGTCGGCGCGTCCGCGGGGTCCGTGAGCGTGACCGCGTCCGCGCGCAGCGTCAGCTGGACGTCGGCGTCGCCCTCGGGGACGAGCGCGCGCACGCGGCCCGCGGCCGTCTCGACGGTCGCGAGTTCCCCGTCGCGGTCCACGACCGTCCCCGAGAGGACCGTCTCCGCGACTTCGGTGACGCCCTCGAAGCTCGTCTGCACGCGCTCGAACGTCGCCAGCAGCTCCGTCGCGGTGTCCGTGAGCTCGCTGCCGCCGCCGCCGGAGCCGCCGCGCTGGCGGTCGACGAGCGAGCCGAACGCGTCCTCCAGTTCGACGACGCGGCGCTGGGCGTGCGCGTACGACCGGCCGAGCGACGCCGCCGCGCTGCTCAGCGACCCCTCGTCGTCGATGGCGCGCAGCAACGCGACGTCCCGCGCGTCGAGTGCCACCCCGTCGCTGCCGACGTACGCGTCGAACTCCGGGGAGGTGTCCATGCGTCGCTGTACCCGGAGCACTCGCAAAAGCGTTGGGTCGCCGGCTCAGTAGATGAGCTCGTCGTCCTTCTCGACCATGTAGAGGGTGCGCGCGGCGACGTTGACGGCGTGGTCGCCGACGCGCTCGAGGTCCCGGACCGTCAGCAGCATCCGGGAGACGTCGTTCATCAGCGCCTCGACGTCCTCCTCGCTGGACTCGGTGTCGATCTCCGTCTCGATGAGGTCCCGCATCACCGTCTCGGAGGCGCGGCGGCAGGCCTCGTCGAGTTCGTCGTCGCGCTCGGCGAGCTCGTAGCAGGCGTCGACGTCCTCCTCGGCGTACGCGTCCATCGCGTCCTCGACCATCTCGATGGTGGTCCGGCCGATGGCCTGGATGTCGACCTCGGGGAACATGTCGCGGTCCGCGTCGAGGGTGTACTCCGCGAGGTTCGTCGCGAGGTCGCCGATGCGCTCGAGGTCCGTCGTGATCTTGAACGACGACGCGATGAGCCGGAGGTCGCCGGCGACGGGCTGCTGGAGCGCGAGCAGGTCGATGCAGTCCTCCTCGAGGTCGAGGTAGAGCTCGTTGACCTCGTCGTCGCCCTCGATGACCCGCTTGGCGGTCTCCTCGTCTTTCTGTTCCATCGCTTCCAGCGCCAGCCGCAGGCGGTCGACGACCATCTCGCTCATGTAGAGGACGTCGCTGCGGAGCGCGTCGAGTTTCTCTTGGTAGCTCTCGCGTGGCATGGTTGTTACCCGAACTTGCCCGTAATGTAATCTTCGACCCGCTGGTGCTCGGGGTTCTCGAAGATCTGGTCGGTGTCCCCGAACTCGACGAGCTCGCCGCCCGTGAGGAAGACCGCGGTCTTGTCGGAGATGCGGGCGGCCTGCTGCATGTTGTGCGTCACGATGACGACCGTGTAGTCCTCCGCGAGCTCCTCGATGAGGTCCTCGACCTGGCTCGTCGCCACCGGGTCAAGCGCCGACGCCGGCTCGTCCATCAGCAGGACCTCGGGGTCGGGCGCGATGGCGCGGGCGATGCAGAGCCGCTGCTGCTGGCCGCCCGAGAGCTCCAGCCCGGAGCTGTCGAGCTGGTGGCTGACCTCGTCCCAGAGCGCCGCCCGCTTCAGGGACTGCTCGACGATCTCGTCGTGGTCGCCCTCGATGTTCTGGATCTCGAGGCCGTACGCGACGTTGTCGTAGATGCTCTTCGGGAACGGGTTCGGCTCCTGGAAGACCATCCCGACGCGGCGGCGCAGCGCCACCGGGTCGACGTCGTCGTCGTAGACGTTCTTCCCGCGCAGGGAGAGCTCGCCGGTGACGCGGCAGGCGTCGATGCGGTCGTTCATCCGGTTGATGCAGCGCAGGAACGTCGACTTCCCGCAGCCGGAGGGGCCGATGATGGCGGTGACGCGGTTCTCCGGGATGTCGATGTCGATGCTGTCGAGGGCCTGTTCCTCGCCGTAGAACACGTCGAGGTCCCGCGACCGGATGACCGGGTCGGGGGTCGCGCCCGCCGTCGAGCCGGACGTCGCCGCGGCGACGTCGGTCTCCACGAGCATGTCGTCGTTCGTCGGGTCGGCGGTCTCCCCGCCGGCCGGTTCGTCGGTCTGTGGTGTGTTGTCACTCATGGTTACTCCGTGGACTGGTACTTGTTCCGCAGGACGATGGCGATGGAGTTCATCGCCAGCAGGATGGCGACGAGCACCACGACGCCCGCCGGCACTGCCTGCTCGTAGAACCCGTCGCTGGCGTAGAGGCTCGACCACGCGTACACCTGCAGCGGCATCGCGGACGCGGCCTCCGAGAGCCCCGCCGGCAGCGAGTACTTGACGTTCGGCGCGCCGATCATGATGAGCGGCGCGGTCTCGCCGATGGCGCGGCCGAGCGCGAGAATCGTCCCGGTGAGGATGCCGGAGAACGACCGCGGCAGCACGACGTTCTTGACGGTCTGCCACTTCGTCGCGCCCATCCCGTAGGAGGCCGCGCGCATGTCCTCGGGCACCGCGCGGACGGCCTCACGCGCGGAGATGATGACGATGGGGAGGATGAGCAGGCCGAGGGTCGCGCCGCCGAGCAGCACCGTCCCCGGGGGCTGGTTCAGGTACGTGACGAACAGCCCGAGGCCGAGCAGCCCGTAGACGACCGACGGCACGCCCGCGAGGTTCGAGATGTTGACGTCGATGATGCGCGTGAAGCGGTTGTCGGGGGCGTACTCCTCGAGGTAGACGGCGGCGCCGATGCCCACGGGGAACGCGAGCACGGCGACGGTCAGCATCAGCAGGATCGAGCCGCCGATGGCGGGGTAGAAGCCGGCCTCCGCGGCGGTGCTGCTGTGCGACCCCGTGAGGAACGCCCAGTCGACCCACGACTGCGGGCCGGCGAACCCGAGGGCGTCGGTGGCCGCGGCGCCGACCAGCGACCCGACGACGATGGTCGCCGGGACGACCAGCCCGGTTCGCTCTGTCGGGCGGTTCGCGGCGGTGCCGGCGGTGTAGACGAGCGGCGGCGCGAGCCCGATGGCCGCGACGACGACGCCGGGTACGGGGTCGACGCCCGCGAACGGGCCGAGCGCGCCGCCCGCGAGCACGAGCGCGAGGACGGCGGCCCCGGTCAGGACGTGCGCGCGTCGGTCGCGGTCGCCGGCGACGTACTGGCTGCCGACGTACGCCACGGGCGGGCCGAGCGTCCCCGCCATCATCAGCCACGGCGCGGGCGCGAGCGGCAGGCCCGCGACGAAGTCGAAGAGGCTCGGGACGAGCGTCGGGACGCCGGCGAGCGAGCCGAGCGGGCCGGGAATCCCGAACAGCGAGAGGTAGAACGCCGCGACCGTCGCGAGGAACTGCGCGGCGAACGGGACGCGGTGGTCGTAGCTGACGACCGCCGCGGTGACCGCGGTGGGGACCGCGAGCGCGAGCAGGAACGCCAGCCACGTCAGCGGCTCGACGATGTCCACGAAGATCATCGCCGCGCCGCCGCTGAACATCAACGCGACGACGACGAAGCCGACCGAGAACACGCCCGTGCGGAGCGCCTCGACGCTCTCCCGGTAGGCGTACGCGCCCGCCGCCAGCGTCGGTACCACGAGCGTCAGGAAGAACGTCAGGTGCCAGGCGGGGTCGGCGGTCAGCGGCTGGACGGCGTCTTTGGCGACGTAGACCAGCAGTATCGTGACGAAGACGAGGCCGACCAGCGTCGCCGCCAGCAGCAGGTAGCGGAACACCGTGCCGATCGTCCGGCTGACGCGCCCGAACCCCTCGATTTCGTTGTTCGTCGCCATCTCAGTACTCCTCCTGGTATCGCTGCGCGACGTAGTCGCTGATGACGTTCATGGCGAGCGTGATGACGAAGAGGGTGATGCCGATGGCGAACACGCTCCGGTACGCGAGCCCGCCGCCCGTGACGTCCCCGCCGATGAGCTTGATCATCGCCGCGGTCATCGGGAGCGCGCGCTCCGTGTACGTGGCGGGGTTCAGGGGGTTGAGGAACTGCGCGGTCGACCCGGCCGCGATGGTGACCGCCATCGTCTCGCCGATGGCCCGCGAGAGCGCGAGGATGAACGACGAGAAGATGCCCGAGAGCGCCGACGGGACGACGATGTCCGTCGACACCTCGAACTTCGTCGCGCCCATCCCGTAGCCGGCCTGCCGGAGCGACTCGGGGACCGCGGACATCGCGTCCTCGCTGATGGACGCGACCATCGGGATGATCATGATGCCGACGACGATGCACGCCGACAGCATGTTGAACGTCCCGAGGCCGGGGATGAACGGCCGGAGCATCGGGGTGATGTAGATGATGGCGAAGAACCCGTAGACGACCGTCGGGATGCCCGCCAGAATCTCCAGCCCGGGCTTGAGAAGCGAACGCACGCGCGGGCTGGCGTACTCGCTGAGGTAGATGGCGGTGCCGACCCCGAGCGGCAACGCGATGAGCGACGAGCCGATCATCACCATCAGCGTCGCCGTCACGAGCGCGAGCACGCCGAACTCGCCGCCGGTCGGTTGCCACTCGGTACCTGTGAGGAACTCGACGACGGTCGCGGTCTCCCCCTCCACGCCGACCAGCGGCGCCGAGAACGTGAAGAACTTCGCGGCCTCCGTCGTCAGGAGGAGGATGAGACCGATGGTCGTCGCTATCGAGAGCGCGGCACACACGAAGAAGAACGTCCGGGAGAGCAACTCCGGTGGCGCGTTCTGGGTCCGACGAGTGAGGTCGTCCGCCAGGCTGTCGCCGCTCATTGATTTGTTCCGGTCATGCTGAACCTATAAGCTCTTTGTTCGGCCGCGTGGGCGGTTAACTCTGCGCTTCCTCGATGGCCGTCTCGAGGGCGTCGAGCTGTTCCTGCTGGACCTCCTCGCTGAGCGGGACGTAGCCGACGTCCTCGGCGACGAGCTGCTCGCTGGTCGCGTTCTCGAGCCAGAAGCGCGCGAACTCCGCGATGTGCTCCTCGGCCAGCGAGGACTTCGCGGGGTAGGTGAACAGCGGCCGCGACAGCGGCGTGTACTCGCCGGAGCGAGCGGTCTCGAGGCTCGGCTCGACGGGCTCGCCGTCGCCGTCCTGGATGGCGAGGGCCTTCACGCGGTCCTGGTTCGTGGAGTAGTACGCGTACCCCATGTACCCCATGGCGTACTGGGAGCCCTCGACGCCCTGGATGATGGTCCGGTCCTGCTCGGTGCCGGAGTAGTCCTGTCGGTGGCTCAGTTCCTCGTCGCCGCTGTGGAGGACGGACTCGATGAAGTAGTCGTAGGTGCCGGAGGCGTCCGAGGGGCCGTACAGCTCGAGGGGTTCGTCCGGCCAGTCGGAGTTGACGTCGCTCCACTGCTCGGGCTGGGACTCGGCCGACCAGATGGTCGCCAGCTCCTCGACGGTGATGGAGTCGATGTCGAGGTCGTTGTTGACGATGACCGTCACCGCGTCCGTCGCGACGGTCAGTTCGACGGGTTCGACGTCGTTGCTCGCGCACTGCTGGCGCTCCTGCTCCCGGATGGGCCGGGAGGCGTTGTTGAAGTCGGTGTTGCCCGGGCAGAAGTGGTTCGCGAAGCCGCCGCCGGAGCCGGTCGACTGGATGTTGAAGTCGACGTTGGGGTGGGCTTCGCCGACGTCGTCGCCGCGGAACGCTTCGGACATCGCCGTCGCCAGCGGGAAGACGGTCGAACTCCCCGCGATGTCGATGGAGCCCGAGAGGCCACCGGACCCCCCACTGTCGCCGGTGCTCTGACAGCCGGCCACCGCTGCGGCGCCGACGGCGCCGAGGCCGGTCAAGAACTTGCGTCGCGAACTGACAGCCGACTCGTTACGAGTCATCACCTGGTAGTGAGGGAGATGTAGATAAATATCCTACTATGTTATCTATATAGGTATACCTATGTAGACGTTCTCACGGGTAATACGAGGCCGAATCGGGGAATCGAAATATCGGCAATCAGGACCTATTAACGCTATATACGTTGGTTTAGAGGCTCACGGTCGCTCGATGGGCGAGATATATATGGGTGGAAGAATTTATATTGTTGCCTTCGCAACGCCGAGGCATGGAACGCAGGAAGGTCCAGGTCACCGGGGGGTCGACGTTCACGGTCTCGATTCCGAAAGACTGGGCGCGCGAGCACGACGTCGAGGCCGGGGACGAGGTCGGCTTCCACCCCGACAGCGGGTCGCTGCTGTTGACCCCCCTCTCCTCGACGGACACCGAGGAGGGGACGCTGGACATCTCCGGCATGGAGGGCGACGAGCTCATGCGCGCGGTGATGACGATGTACGTCAGCGGCTTCGACGTGCTCGCGCTCGAAGCCGACCGCATCAACGCCGACCAGCGCCGCGTCATCCGCAACGCCACCCAGAGCCTCGTCGGCCTCGAAGTGCTCGAGGAGACCGGCGACCGCGTCGTCATCCAGGACCTGTTGGACTCCTCGGAGCTGTCCATCCACAACGCCGTCCGGCGCATGCACCTCATCGCCACGTCGATGCTCGGCGACGCCGTCGACGCGCTCCGAGAGGGGGACCTCGACGTCGCCACGGACGTCATCGAGCGCGACGACGACGTCGACCGCCTCTGGTACGTCGTCTCCCGCATTTTCCGGGGCGCCCTGCGCTCCCCGAAAGTCGCCCAGGAGATCGGCCTCGGCCGCGAGACGGCCTTCGACTACCACTCCAGCGCCCGCCAGCTCGAGCGCGTCGCCGACCACGCCGCGAAAATCGCGAACGTCGCCCGCGACCTCGACGCCGACGTCCCCGAGGAGGTGGGCGACGCGCTCGCGGACCTCGAAGCCGACGCCACCGACATCGTCGGCACCGCGATGGAGGCACTCTTTACCGACGACCCGGACGAAGCCACCCGGCTCGCCAACGAAGCGCGCGCGGACGTCCGCGACATCGACGAACACACCCGCGCCATCGACGACCTCCTCCACGACCTCGACCCCCACCGCGCCCAGCACCTCGGCCTCGTCGTCGACTCGCTGTCCCGGAGCGCCGACTACGGCGGCAACATCGCCGAGACCGCGCTCCAGAAGTCCGCGCCCACCCCCGGCCCGTAAGTTCTGCCGCTACCCTCGACCCCCGACACCGCTACTCGCGAACCACAAACCTATACGTTACAACGTTGATTCCGACGGTATGGGCGAGGAATTCCCCGACTACCTCGACGTCGACTACACTGACGGCGAAGGCGAGTCCCCCGAGGACTACCCGACGCTCGAAGACAAAATCGAGAAGGCCATCGAAGTCACCCGGAAGGGGCTCGAAGAGTACGAGAACCCCGCCATCATGTGGACCGGCGGGAAGGACTCCACGCTCACGCTGTACTTCGTGAAGGAGGTCGCCGAGCAGTTCGACCTCGAAGTCCCGCCGACCATCTTCATCGACCACTTCCAGCACTTCGACGAGCTCCACGACTTCGTCGACCACTGGGCCGACGAGTGGGACCTCGACGTCGTCTACGCCCGCAACGAGGACGTCGGCGACTACGTCGACGCCAACGACCTCGAACCCGGCGACGACATCCCCATCGACGCGCTCAACGAACAGAACCAGCACCACGTCCGCGACCTCCTCGAGTACGAGGAGGACTCGTTCCCGTTCCTGCTGGACACCTACGTCGGCAACCACCTCCTGAAGACCGTCGCGCTCAACAACGCCCTCGAGGAGCACGACGTCGACGGCATCCTCTCGGGCATCCGCTGGGACGAACAGGAAGCCCGCGCCGACGAGACGTTCTTCAGCCCGCGCCACGACCCCGACGTCTACCCCCCGCACGACCGCGTCCAGCCCATCCTCCAGTTCGACGAGGCCGCCGTCTGGGACGCCTTCTGGTTCTACGTCGTCCCCGAGACCGTCGAGGAGTACCCCGACGACGGCTACGTCCCCCAGGACTACGACGACCTCCCGAACGGCCTCACCCACGAGGACATCCCCGTCTCCCCCAAGTACTTCAAGGGCTTCCGCTCGCTCGGCTCTGAAGTTTCGACGGACAAAGCCGCCGAGGAGCCCGCGTGGCTCCAGGACCTCGAGAACACCACCGAGCGCGCCGGCCGCGCCCAGGACAAGGAGGACCTGATGGAGCGGCTGCGCGACCTCGGGTACATGTAAACGTACCTTTTTTCGCCTCGGGTTCGCCTCCGGCGAACCACTCGGCCAAAAAATCTACGCTAAAAAAGGCCGCGCTCGTTCGCTCCGCTCACTCGCGCGGTGAACGGCGCGCTCCGCGCGCCGATGCTTCTCCTTCCGGCTTCGCGGTTTCGACGAAAGAACAGTCGGCTGGCGCGGCGGCCCCTCAGTTCAGTTCCACGGCGCGAAGCGGGGGTCGACCTGCCGGTCGCGGGCGTCGACGGAGTCGATTTTCGCGACGTCCTCGTCGTCGAGGTCGACGTCGAGGCTCGCGAGGTTGTCCGCGATGTGGTCCTCGCCGGTGGCCTTCGGGATGGCGGTGACGCCCTTCTCGCGAATCCACGCGAGGCTGACCTGCGCCTCGCTGACGCCGTGCTTGTCGGCGACGGCCTGAATCTCGGGGACGTCGAAGACGTCGCCGCGCGCGAGCGGCGAGTACGCGACGAGTTCGAGGTCCCGGCCGTCGGCGTACTCGCGGAGGTCGTCTTGGGGGAGCAGCGGGTGGAGTTCCACCTGGTTCGCGAACGGGTCCTCGCCGAGCACGTCCCGCGCCTCGTCGAGGTGCCGCGGCTGGAAGTTGCTCACGCCGATGCGGTCAGTGAGCCCGTCCTCGCGGAGCTGCTGGAACGCCGCTAGCGTCTCCTCGGCGTCGTACGCACGGGACGGCCAGTGGACGTACAGGAGGTCGACGGAGTCGACGCCGAGCTTCTCGAGGCTCTCCTCGGTCGTCGAAATCACGTCGTCGTGGGCGAGGTTGTCGATCCAGACCTTCGTCGCGAGGAAGACGTCCTCGCGGGGGACGTCGGCCTCCGCGATGCCGCGGCCGACGGCCTCCTCGTTGCCGTAAATCTGGGCGGTGTCGACGTGCCGGTAGCCCGCTTCGAGGGCCGTGCGGACGCTCTCGGCGCACTGGTCGGGGTCCTCGTTCTGCCACGTGCCGAGCCCGAGCATCGGCATCCCGTTCGCCAGCGGTGCGCGTCGCTGCTCGTTCTGAGACATAGTCGAATCGAGGGTCGCCGCGAGGTTAGTGCTTGGGGAGGCGGCGGCGCCCGCGGGCTATCGCTCGGCGAGGCGCTGCTTCGCGAACCGCGCGAGCAGCGGCAGGTCGTCGAGGTGGACGAGCTTCGAGAGGCCGCGCAGCCCGCCCTCGTTGGCCTCGCTGAGCGTCTCCACGTCCATCGCGTTGAGGTCGTCCATCAGGCGGTCGTAGCGGTCGTTCGGCGCGAGATAGAGGAGCTGGGTCATCGCGAGCCGG
This sequence comes from Halobacterium sp. CBA1126, assembly GCF_009741975.1. Classification (GTDB taxonomy): domain Archaea; phylum Halobacteriota; class Halobacteria; order Halobacteriales; family Halobacteriaceae; genus Halobacterium. Next base: position 11,670 of record NZ_WPCF01000033.1, read on the forward strand.
CGGCGCATGTCCGGGGCGACCCGGCTCCGCCAGAGGTCGTCGTAGACCGACATCGCGGCCGCCGAGGTGTCCGTCTCGGTTCCCATCAGGCAGCGGTCGGCGGTGATGGCGGCGGCGCGCGCGGACTCCATGCCCTTGTGGATGCCCTCCCCCCACAGCGGGTCGATGGTCGGCACGGTGTCGCCGATGGCCATGAAGTTGTCCGTGCTGAAGCTGTCGGGCATCTGGATGTGCGCGGAGCCGCGGTGCTGCTGTTTGTCCGCGATGCGCTCGGCGTTCTCGAAGCGCGGGTCCTCGTCGAGCCACGCCTCGAGGTGTTCGTCGATGCTCCGCGTGGTGTCCCCGTACTGCCGGTAGCGCTGGTTCTGGATGTAACAGAGGCCGACCTTCGCCGTGTCGCCGCCCGTGTGGAAGATCCACGAGTAGCCGCCGGGGACGACGTCGTGGTCGAGGCGCAGCATCATCGCGTGCCGGAGGTCCGCGAAGTCCGGGTGGTCGACGTCGACGCCCTCCATCTCCCACTCGATACCGACCGCCTGGTGGTCGCGCTGGAGGTCGCAGACGTCGAGTTTCTTCGCGAGCGGCGCCGCCGGCCCCGTCGCGTCCACGACGATGTCCGCGTACACCTCCTCGTCGCCGGCGTACTGCACGCCGACGATCTCCCCGTCCTCCATGATGGGGTTGTTCGCGCGGGCGCCGAAGCGGTACTCCGCGCCGTGCTCGCGGCCCCGCGCGACGAGCCACTGCTTGAACTCCGCGAACTCCAGGACCGCGCCGGGCTGGTTCTGGACGAAGTGCTCGTTCGGGGACTCGAGGACGACCTCGTCGGTGTACTGCATCACGACGTCGTCGGGAATCCCGAACGCGCCCGTCATCGACGCGAACGTGCCCGCCGTGGACTTGTTCGACTGCCGCGGGAACCCGTCCTCGGGCTCGGCCTCGAGGACGAGCACGTCGTAGTTCCGCTGGGCGAGGTCTCGCGCGCACTGTGCTCCTGCCGGACCGGCGCCGGCGACGACGACGTCGTAGTGCTCAGACATGGCGTAGGGGGTCGGTGTGGTGCGGCGCTCGGGCCGCAGTGGTCGAACGGACGCCCGGCTGGCGGCGTCGGGGCCGGAGGCGGGTCCCGGGTTCGCGGCCAGTCTCGTCGGCGTCCGCGGTCACTGTTACTCGACGTAACTCGCGTCGCAGGTAAAAAACACGCGGGAACGTTCCTGACGCCCGCGAGAGGGCGGAATTGGGTCACTCGGCTTCCTCGCCGTCGCCCATCCACCGCAGGCCGAGCAGCCGGTAGCCGTCGAACTCCCCGGCGTCGATCTCCCGCTCGATTTCGGCGTGGGTGTCGGCGTCGATGCGCGCGAGGTGGCAGAGCGGGTGGCCGGGCGCCGCCACGGGGTTCTCCAGAATTCCGACGAGAATCCCCGTGAACGGCGCGTCGACGACGTGTTCCTCGGTGCTAAAGTGGTCGCTGATGGTGCAGATGGTCTCGCCCTCGTGGACGAGCGGCGTCGGCCCCCACTGCATCTCCACGAGGCCGCCGGTGTCCGCGCGCAGCCACCGCTTCTCCTGATTGCCGCCGAGCACTTCCTGCCAGTTCGGCGCCGCGACGTCGCCGTCCGGGAGTACGCCGTACTCCGCGAGGACGCTCTCGACGCCGCCGAGCGCCTTCTCGACGAGCGGGCGCTGGAACCGGTGGGCCTTCCCCATCTCCACGGTGATGGTGGGAATGCCGTCCCGGGTCGCCGTGCTGCGCAGCGACCCCTCGTCGCCCGTCCCCGCGAGAATCACGTTCGCGCCGAACGCCTCCGCGAGCCGGACGACGTCCTCGTTCGCGGTGTTCGCGCGCACGTGGTACATCGTCGTGCGGTTCCGCGTCGACGTGTGGAAGTCCACGACGGCGTCGCACTGGCTCACGAACCGCCGGTACACCTCGTGGGCCATCCGCTCGGCGGTGTTCGCGCGCTCCCGGCCCGGGAACGAGCGGTTGAGGTCCTGGTCGTAGATGGGGATGTCCCGCTGCTGGGCGAGGTAGCCCGGGACGTTGACGACGTGCAGGCAGACGAGCGTCCCGTGGAGTTCCCCGGGGTCGTACTCGGCCGCGACCTCCTGCAGGACCTTCACGCCGTTCAGCTCGTCCCCGTGGACGGCGGCGACCAGACAGACCGTCGGCCCGCCGGCCTCGCCGTTCACGACCGTCACCGGCATCTCCACGGGGTCCCCGAGGTACGTCTCTCCGATCTCGTAGCGCAGGTGGCGCTTCTCGCCGGGCGGCACCTCCCCCTCGTACCGAAACGGCTCCGGCGGAACGTCGCTCATGCCTGTACGCTCGCGACCACCGACGATAAACACGGCGGCGGTGCTGTGCGGGCGAAGAGGGAGAAGAGCATCCGCGAGCACCGTAGGCGCGAGCGGTTCACCGCGGGAACGAGCGCAGCGAGTGAGCGCGGGCGCGAGGACTCCCGGTAGGGGGTCCGACGGCGCTTTTTTCACCACGTTTTTGCCGAGCGAAGCGGCGCGTCAGCGCCGCGAGCGCAGCGCAAAAAGTGGACTAATAGAACTCCCGGACGAGGTCGGTGGCGCCGTCGGGGGCGCGTCGGGGATCTCGGCCATGTTGTCGTGGACGCCGTGGGCTTCGTGGTACGGCGTGGAGTTCTCGTCCTGGTAGAGGACGCCCATGTACTCCTTGTCGGCGTCGAGGATGGCGTCCTTGGCCTGGTCGTAGTCGTGGCGGTCGTAGTCGTCTTCCTCGGAGAGGTCCACCAGGCTGTCCCGGAAGTAGTCGTAGGTGTCGACGTCGTTGAACGTGACGCAGGGGCTGAACGTGTTGACGAGGCTGAACCCGTCGTGTTCGATGGCTTCCTTGACGATCTCCGTGTGGCGCATCGCGTCGGAGGAGAAGCTCTGGGCGATGAACGAGCCGCCGGCGGACATCGCGAGCGCGAGCGGGTTCACGGGCGGCTGCTTCGGCCCCTCGGGGGTGGTGGAGGTCTCGAAGTCGGGGCGGCTGGTCGGGGACGCCTGCCCCTTGGTGAGGCCGTAGATGCGGTTGTCCATGACGACGTACGTGATGTCGACGTTCCGGCGGACGGCGTGGATGAAGTGGCCGACGCCGATGGAGTAGCCGTCGCCGTCGCCGCCGGCGACCATCACTTCGAGGTCGGGGTTGGCGAGCTTGACGCCGGTGCCGACCGGGAGCGCGCGGCCGTGGACGCCGTGGAGGGCGTACGACCGCATGTACGTCCCGATCTTGCCGGAGCAGCCGATGCCGGCGACGACGAACGTGTCGTCGGGGCTGTTGCCGGTCTCGGCGAGTGCTTTCATCATGCCGTTCATGGTGCCGAAGTCGCCGCATCCCGGACACCACGTGGGCTGTTTGTCGGACTTGAAGTCGGTGAATCGGACGTTCTCTGAGCTCATGAGTTAGGCCTCCAGGGTCTGCTTGATTTCACTAGCGAGTTCGTCGGCCTTGAAGTCGACGCCGTCGTACTTGTTGATGCGGTCGACGCGCTCGAGGGTGTCGTGTTCGACGACGTCCGCGAACTGGCCGGTGGCGTTGGCTTCGACGACGACCACGTCCTCGGCGGCCTGCACGTCGGCGCTGAGGTCGGGACGCGGGAAGATGTACGGGACGGAGAGCACGCGCACGTCGAGGTCGTCGAGGTAGTCGAGCGCTTCGACGATGGTGCCCTCGTTGGACCCCCACGAGATGACGAGCTTGTCGGCGTCGGCGTCGCCGAACTCGCGGTAGTCGAAGTCCTCGCGCTCCTCGGCGGTGTCGACTTTGCGGTTCCGCTTGTCGACCTGTTCGACGCGGACGTCCGTGTCCTCGGTGCGGCGCCCGAGCTCGTCGTGCTCGAGGCCGGTGGACATGTGGACGCCGCCGCTGGTCCCGGGAACGGCGCGCGGGCTGACGCCGTCGGCGGTGACGGCGTGGGGCTTGAACTGGTCTTTCTCGTTCTGCCACGCGGAGATGTCGTCCTCGTCGACGAGCTTCCCGCGGTCGATTTCGACTTCGTCCATGTCGAACTCGTCGGGCTCGTAGGTGCGCTCGGTGACCGCCAGCGAGAGGTCGGCCGTGAGGTAGACGGGGAGCTGGTACTTCTCGGCGAGGTTGAACGCCTCGACGGTCTTGTGGAAACACTCCGCGACGGAGGTGGGCGCGACGACGAACCGCGGCACTTCGCCGTGGCCGCCGTACAGCATCATGTTCAGGTCGCCCTGCTCCTGCTTCGTGGGCATCCCCGTCGAGGGGCCGGAGCGCATGACGTTCGTGATGACCAGCGGCGTCTCGCTGGTGGCGACGAGGCCGAACGTCTCGCTCATCAGGTCGATGCCGGGGCCGGAGGTCGCGGTCATCGCGCGAGCGCCGGCGCGGGCGGCGCCCAGCGCCATGTTGATGGCGGAGAGCTCGTCCTCGGCCTGGACGACGTGGCCGCCGAACTGCTCGATGCGGCCGGTGAGGTACTCCATGACGTCCGTCGCGGGCGTGATGGGGTAGCCGGCGTAGAACCGGCAGCCGGCGGCGATGGCGCCCATGCCGATGGCTTCGTCGCCGTTCAGCAGGACGTAGTCGTTGTCCGTGGTCTCCAGCTCGTAGGTGGCCTCCGCGTCGGCGTACTCGTCCTCGACGTACTCGAAGCCGAGCCGGGCGGCCTCTTTGTTGTTCTCGACGATGCTCTCGCCCTTGCTCCCGAAGCGCTTCTCGAGGGACTCGTCGAGGTTCTCGATGGGGAAGTCGGTGACCGCGCAGACGGCGCCGAGCGCGACGATGTTGCGCATGATGGCGCCGCCGGCGTCCTCCGCCAGCGACTTCAGGGGGACGTCGAGGCCGACCGTCTCCTCGGGCGCCTCGAAGTCGGAGAACTCCGTGCGGTCGCCGTCGAAGATGATGACGGAGCCGTCGTGGAGCTCGTCGATGTTCTCGTCGACGGTGCGCTCGGTGAGCGCGATGAGGACGTCGAGTCGGTCGACGACGCTCTGCACCTCGTCGACGGACGTGCGAACCTTGTACGCGGTGTAGCCGCCGCGGATTCGGGACGCGAAGTCCTTCGAGGTGAAGACGTGGCGACCCGCGCGGGACAGCGCCTGCGCGAAAATTTTCCCGGTGGACGCGATTCCATCGCCGGCTTCGCCGCCGATGGCCCAGTTCAGGTCGTCGTGCATGTGTCAGGGGGTAGCCGTGCCGCTTGCAAAAAGCCTTCTGAAGCCGTACGCCCCGTCGAAACAGTCGATTCTCCCCGACTCCGCGATATAATTGGGCATTCGTCCATGATAGTCTGGGGGGTCGTGATGGACGGCCGTTCCACGCGCGCGTTACGCCCGCGTGTCTATCGGGAACTTCCGATACCGGAGTTGCCACTTCCGCGCCAAGCTCTCGCACGGTCGCGGGCCGGGAAGCGAATCCATTTGGGCCGCGGGCGCGAATCCGCGGTATGGACGAGACAGCAGTTCGCGTGCGGGAAGTCCGCGACGTCGGCACGGACACCGTCGCCGTGGTGTTCGAGAGCCCCGACGGGTTCGCGGCCGAACCCGGGCAGTTCGTACAGGTCTTCGCCGAGTTCGAGGGCGAGCGCGAGGGGCGGTTCTACACGCTCTCCTCGCCGGACGTCGCGGAGACGTTCGAGGTCACCGTCGAGGTCGACCCCGAGGGGACGCTCGGCCCGTGGCTGGCGTCCCGTGACCCGGGCGACGAAGTCGTCGTCTCCGGGCCGTTCGGCGACGACTACTACGAGGGCGAGGACAGCGTGGTCGTGCTCGCGGGCGGCCCCGGCGTCGGCCCCGCGGTCGCGGTCGGCGAGCGCGCGCTCGCCGCCGGCGCCGACGTCACCGTCGTCTACCAGGACGACGAACCGGTCCACGAGAACCGCCTCGCGGCGCTGTCGAACGCCGGCGCGAGCGTCGTCTTCGTCGTCGACGGCGTCGGCGGCGCGGTCCGGTCGCTGACGGGGCCGACGGACGCCGTCCCGTTCGTCTACGGGTTCGCGGAGTTCTGCGAGGCCGCCGTCGACGCGCTCGGGGCCGCGGGCTTCGACACGGACGCCGCGAAGGTCGAGAGCTTCGGCCCGGCGCCGTAGCGCGGCGTCGACCCGCGCGACTCGCGGCGCTGAGGGCCCGTACGCCGCGCTCGGAGCCAAACGAACTAAACCGGAGGATTCCTTTGGTCGACGCGTGTCGCCGCCGAGTAGCTCGGAACAGGTCCGGCGACGGCTCGCCGACCTCGAACGGGACTACGGGGCGTTCGACGTCGTGGACGAGGAGACGGTGGTCCCGCGCGCCGTCTACACGGACTGCCTGCAGGCCGCCGAGGCCGGGTCGCTCGGCGGCGCCCGCGTCGTCCTCCGCCACGACGGGGCGGTGTTGCTCGTCCGGTACGGCGACCAGCCGGACGCGTGGGACTTCCCCGGCGGGTCGACCGAGCGCGGGGAGTCCCACGCGGACACGGCGAAGTTCCGCGTCCACGAGGACGTCGGCGCGACGTGTACGCTGTCCGGCGTCGCGCGCGTCATCCGGCAGTCGTTCGCGCTCGTGGAGGGCGGGGACGGCGTCACCGGGCTGTGGGTGTTCTTCGAGGGCGACGTCGACGACCGGGCGGTCTCGCCGTCCGACGAGATTCTGGAGTCGCGGTGGTTCGACCCCGCGGACCCGCCGGACGCCATCGGGCCGCACGTCAGCGCGATTCTCGACGACTAGTGTTCGACGAACTCCACGAGCGCGCCGCCGGTGTCGGTCGGGTGGAGGAACGCGATGTCGTGGCCCCACGCGCCTGCTCGGGGCTCCTCGTCGATGAGTTCGACGCCCGCTCCCCGGGCCGTCTCGAGCGCGGCGTCGATGTCCTCGGTGGCGAGCGCGACGTGGTGGATTCCCGGCCCCTCGCGGTCGAGGTACCCGCCGATCTGGGTGTCGTCGTCGACCGGTTCGAGGAGTTCGAAGTAGCTGCCGCCGTCGAGCTCGAGGAAGACGAACCGGAGGCCGTCGAACGCTTCTTCGTGCGCGACGGGTGCGTCGAACAGCGTCCCGTACAGGCTCGCGAGGGCGTCGGCGTCGGCTGTCGCGACGCCGATGTGGTCGACGTGCATGCTGTGGAGTCCCCACGCCCCGACTATCAAGGCTCCGGCGCGTCCGTCAGTCGTCGCCGGGTGCGGGCAGGTCGAACGCGACGCCGGTGAGGTCCTCGGAGACCGACCAGAGGCGGCGCGCGGTCGCTTCGTCCCACGAGCGCTCGCTGGACGACTGCTCCTCGGGGTGGCCGCGCGCGTTCAGCAGCCCGCCGGGGCCGACGTACTCGCCGCCGTCGATTGACGGGTGCGTGGCGGCGTACAGCAGCGGCCACGCGCCCGCTCGCGCGCTCTGCGCGACGACGGCGTTCGCGCCTTCATCGCGAGCAGGCGCAGCCGCGACCCCTCGGCTTCGGGGCCGCGGTACTGGAGGTTCGTCGCGGCGAACCCGGGGTGGCAGGCGACGCTCGCGACCGCGGCGTTGGCGGCGCGCAGCCGCCGGTCGAGCTCGTACGCGAACAGGAGGTTCGCGAGCTTCGACTGCCCGTAGGCCGCCCACTTGTCGTAGTCGTCCTCGTGCTGGAGGTCGTCGAAGTCGATTTCGCCGCTCTCGTGGGCCATGCTGGACTGCGTGACCACGCGCGTCTCGCCGCTCGTCCGCCGCAGCACGTCGAGGAGGCGGCCGGTGAGCGCGAAGTGCCCGAGGTGGTTGACGCCGAACTGCGTCTCGAAGCCGTCGGCGGTCTCCGAGCGCGGAACCGCCATCACGCCCGCGTTGTTGCAGAGGACGTGGAGGGCGTCGTACTCGGTCGCGTACCGGTCGGCGAACGCCGCCACCGAGTCGAGGTCCGCGAGGTCGAGTTCGCGGACGGTCAGCGACGCGCCCGGGTAGTCGGCCTCGATCGCTGCCTTCGCGTCCTCGCCGCGCTCGACGCTCCGGCACGCCATCACGACGTGGGCGCCCTCGGCCGCGAACGCCTTCGCCGCCTCGAAGCCGATGCCGCTGTTCGCGCCCGTCACGACCACGTTCCGGCCGGCCTGCGGTGGCAGGTCGTCGGCCGTCCACCCGCTGTCGTTGAACATGTGTTCAAATCCACGCGCGAGCCCCATAAGACGGGGCGTCGCGGCGACGCTGGCCGCGTCCCTACAGCGCGGCGCCGGGCCGGTGCTCGCCGAACACGTCACGGAGCGCGTTGCAGATCTCGCCGACGCTCGCGTACGCCTTCACCGCGGCCACGATGTACGGCATCACGTTCTCGTCGCCCTCCGCGGCGTCCTTCAGGTCCGCGAGCGCGGCCTCGACCGCCTCGTCGTCGCGGTCGGCTTTGACCGCTTCGAGGCCCTCGACCTGCTGGCGCTCGTCCTCCTCGGTGACCTCCTCGATGTCGACCTCCGGCTCGTCGTCCTCGACCTCGAACTCGTTGACGCCGACGATGATACGCTCTCCCTCCTCGATCTCCTGCTGGCGCTCGAAGGCCACGTCCTGAATCTGGCGCTGGACCCACTGGTCCTCGACGGCCTGCCGCATCCCCCCCGCGCTGCTCGACCTCGTCGAGAATCTCGCGCGCTTCTTCCTCGACCTCGTCGGTGAGGCTCTCCACGTAGTAGCTCCCCGCGAGCGGGTCGACGGTGTCCGCGGCGCCGGACTCGTGAGCGAGAATCTGCTGGGTGCGCAGGGCGGTGCGCACGGACTCCTCGGTCGGAATCGAGAGCGCCTCGTCTTTCCCGTTCGTGTGGAGGCTCTGCGTCCCGCCCAGAACTGCGGCGAGCGCCTGATACCCCACGCGGACGATGTTGTTGTCGATCTGCTGGGCGGTCAGCGTCGACCCCGCGGTCTGCGTGTGGAACTTCAGCTGCTTGCTCTTCGGGTTCTCGGCGTCGAAGCGCTCCTCCATGATCTTCGCCCACATGCGGCGGGCGGCGCGGAACTTCGCGACCTCCTCGAAGATGTTGTTGTGAGCGTTGAAGAAAAACGAGAGCTGGGGCGCGAACTCGTCGACGTCCAGCCCCGCGTCCAGCGCCGTCTCGACGTACTCGATGCCGTCCCCGAGCGTGAACGCGACCTCCTGTGCCGCGGTCGCGCCCGCCTCCCGGATGTGGTACCCGGAGATGGAGATGGTGTTGAACTTCGGCGTCTCCTCGGCGCAGAACTCGAAGATGTCCGTGATGATTCGCATCGACGGCTCCGGCGGGAAGATGTACGTGTTCCGCGCGATGTACTCCTTGAGGATGTCGTTCTGGATGGTCCCCCGGAGCTCTTCTCTGGGGACGCCCTGCTGGTCGCCGACCGCGATGTACATCGCGAGCAGGACGCTCGCGGGCGCGTTGATGGTCATCGACGTCGACACCTCGTCCAGCGGGATGCCGTCGAAGACCTCCTCGAAGTCCGCGAGCGTGTCGATGGCGACCCCGGACTTCCCGACCTCGCCCTGCGCCATCGTCGCGTCCGAGTCGTAGCCCATCTGGGTCGGCAGGTCGAACGCCATCGACAGCCCGGTCTGGCCCTCGTCGAGGAGGTAGTGGAAGCGCTCGTTGGTCTCCTCGGGCGTCCCGAACCCCGCGTACTGGCGCATCGTCCACAGCCGCCCGCGGTACATCGTCGGGTAGACGCCGCGCGTGTACGGCTCCTCGCCGGGGAACCCGAGGTCGTCCTCGTAGTCGAGGTCGGCGACGTCCTCGGGCGTGTAGATGGGGTCGACGGACTGGCCGCCGGTGTCCGTCCGGAACTCCTCTCTGCGTTCCCCGAAGCGGTCGAGGGTGGGCGACAGCGTCTCCGATTCCCACTCCTCGTGGGACTCGCGAATCGCCGCGAGGTCCTCATCGTCGAACATGGGTGGACGGACGGCGGACTGCGCCTTAGTTCGTGCGCTCCCCGACGCCGGTCACCCGCCCGTGTCGTACTTGTACGTCGCGGAGTCCGGGTCGATGCCGAAGTCCTCGGCGGCCTCCTCGCTCTCGTCGTCCCCGTCGTCGTCGGCCTCGTCGGCGGCGAACCGCTCGCGGAGCCGCTGGGGAATCTCGAAGTCCGCGAACGCCAGCCGCACGGGCACCGCGTCTGGCTGGTACTCCCGGGTCGCCTCGAGGCGGTCCGGGAGCGGCTCGGGGAGGGCGTCGGCGGGCACGCGCTCGAAGCCGAACTGCGCGAGGTAGTCGGGCTCGTCCGTGAGCGCGTACGCCGCGTCGAAGCCCTGCTCGCGGGCGTCCTCTACGAGGTGTTCGAGGAGGTGGGCGCCGACGCCGCGGCCGCGCCAGTCCGACAGCACGCCGATGTTCGTGAACTCGCAGACCGGGTCGTCGTCGCCCGCGTGGACGCGAAGCCGCGCGAACCCCGCGCGCTCGTTGGTGTCCCCGTCGACGGCGAGCACGTAATCCCGCGAGCGGAACGCCGGGTCCTCGAACCCGAACTCGTCGAGGCGGTCGAGCAACCACACCTCCTCGTGTTTCTTCGCGTCGCGGGCGTACATACCAGTACCCTCGGACGGCGTCCGGAAAAGCGTTTGCGGGGGCGGTCACCGACGCGCGAGCCCGGCGCCGGCGGCGAGTGCGGCCGCGAGCACCGCCGTCGGGACGCCGAACCCGGGGACCGGACTCGTGCTCTCGGTGGCCGGCCGTTCGGTCGTCGCGTTCGCGGCTTCCGTCGTCGTGGGGACGTCCGCGCCGAACGCCCGCGCGAGCCGGTTCGCGTCCGCCTCGGTCGCGGTCGCGAGCAGCAGCCGCGGGTCCTCGGCGAACTCCCCGCTCTCGATGGTCTCCGCCAGCGGCTCGGTCAGGCCCGCCGCGTAGACCACTTCGCCGTCGAGGACGGTCAGCAGGCAGTACCCCTCGTCGTTGCGCTCGGCGCCGTCGGTCGAACAGCTCCGGGCGGCGCCCTCGGTCGTGAAGCCGGCGTCGACGAGCGCGTCGGTGAACGACTGCGCGCCCGCGTCGGTCAGCGTGACGGCGACGCCGGCGCCGCCGTTCCGCGTCGTCGTCGGTTCGGCCGACGCGACGTCGTCGGCGCTCACAACGGTCGTCTCGGTCATCGTGCCGTTCTCCGCGGGGTAGCGGGCGACCACGCTGGCGTCGGCGTCCGCGGCCGCGCCGCTCCCGGCGACCACGACCGCCACGAGGGCGGCTGCGAGGAGGGCTCGGTGCACTCGCGGCGGTTCGCAGCCGGTTGACTAAAACGTCACGCCGCCGACGGCTCGCAGGCGACGCTGCGGGCGACCTCCACGAGCACCGACGCCGGGACGTTCTGCCCGCGCACCGTGTACCGGTACCGGTCGCAGTTCCACGACACCGACGCCGTCGGCCCGTACGTCACCGCCGCCTCGTGGCCGCCCACCGAGACCGTGCGGTCGCCGTCCGCGGGGAACGTCCGGTTGTACTTCGCGACCGTGACGCGGCCCGTCTCGTTGACGTACCGGAGGCCGACGCCGTGGACCTCGCCGGTCGTCTCGGAGGCGTACGTCGGCCGGAACGACGCCGGCAGCTCGGGCGACGGCACCGAGACGTCCGTCGCCGCGCGGAGCTTCGCCGCGGTCCCGTAGGCCGTCTGCGTCGGCGGGTCGACGTGCTCGACGGTCGCGTCCGCCGGCGGGTCGAACGCGAACGCCTCGTCGTCCAGTCCGGGGTCGAAGGTGACGTTCGTGTACGTCGTGCGCACGGAGACCGGCGTCCCGTCGTCGACCCACTCGGTGCGCTGTTCGAGCACGAAGAAGTGCCGGGTGTCCACCAGCAGCGTCTGCTCGTAGGCCGCGTTCTCGGCCTCGGGCGTGACGCGGAGGACGTACGCCTCCCGGTCGCCGACCGTCGCGGTGCCGTCGTACTCGACGCCGAGCGAGCGGTTCGCGGGCGCGTCCGGGCCGCCGACGGTCCCCGGGACGACGGGCAGCGGCGCGAGTTCGGGGCCGGACGCGCTCGCGGTATCGTCGGCCCGGGTCACGTCCAGCGCGGCGAACAGCCGCTCGACGCGGTCGCCCCGGGTGGCCTCGCCGTCCGGCGTCTGCGAGAGCGGGATGCGCTTCGCGCGGCCGGCGTCGCCGTCGTACAGCCACATCGTCGAGCCGTTCGACACCGTCAGCTCGTAGCGCTCGTCCCCGTCCACGACGCGCTCGCGGCGCTG
>NZ_WPCF01000087.1 GCF_009741975.1 Halobacterium sp. CBA1126
CCACTCGCGGCGCGGCCGGACGTTCGGCGCCGGCTCGGGGACGTGCTCGGTGGCGTCCTGCTGGTGGAGGAAGACGTAGAGGCCGTACGTCGCCAGCGGCACGACGGCGAGCGTCGGCGTCAGAATCGCCTCGCGGTTCGTCCCGCCGGGGACGTAGGTCGCGCCGAGCGCGAACACGAGGAACAGCACGAGGATGGAGATGACGTAGAACTGCGCGTCCTTGTGGACGATGTCCCGCGTAGTCGACAGCTCCTCGCTGGAGAACGCCGACAGCGCGGGAATCACGAGGAGGTTGAAGATGGCGCTGCCGACGACGGCGCCGACGCCGAGCGAGAACTCGCCGTGGACGACCGTGCTGATGACGATGGAGCTGACCTCCGGGAAGCTCGACCCGACCGCGACGACGATGGCGCCGTGGACCGCGACCGGGAGGCCGTAGTACTTGCTGAGGCGCTCGGCGGACCGCTCGAAGAAGCCGCTGCCCTTCCAGATGACGGCGGTGCCGGCGACGACCAGCAGCAGCGAGACGAGGAGGCTACGCATCGAACGAGGCGTACACCCGGCCCGCGGTTATGCGTTCCCCTCGCGGAACCCGGTTTCAGTTCGCGAGGCGCGCGACCGTCTCGTCGCCGCGGTCCTCGAGTTCGACGAGGCCGTCGTCGGCGAGGTCCGAGAGGAGGCCGCGGAGCCACTCGCGGCCGGTGTCGCCGCCGTAGTCCACGCGGACTCGCGGCCCGAGCTCGTCGAGCTCGAGCTCGCCGTGTTCGCGGAGCGCGCCGACCGCCCGCCCGCGCTTCTGCCGGCGGCTCCCCTCGAACGTCGACTGCTCGGGGACGTCCGGCGCAGCGAAGTCCCCGGAGGCGTACGCCGCACACCACTCCCGCCACGGACACCCGGCGTCGTCGCAGCTCGGGGACTTCCCGCAGGCCACCCCGCCGAGCTCCATGATGGCGTTGTTCCACACCTCGGACTCGCCGTCGGGCATGAGTTCGTTCGCGGCTGCCTCGAAGGCCGCGTCGTCGTCGGGGACGTCGAACGCGCGGTAGAGCACGCGCTTGACGTTCGTGTCCACGACCGCGTCGCCGTTGTTGAACGCGAACGACGCGACCGCGTTGGCGGTGTACGGCCCGACGCCCATCAGCTCCTCCAGTTCGTCGGGCGTCCGCGGGAACTGGCCGCCGTACTCGTTCTCGACCTGCCGGGCGGCCTCGTGGAGGTACTTCGCGCGGTTGTTGTACCCGAGGCTGTTCGCCGACCAGAACCCGACGACGTCCGCGCGGTCGGCGGCCGCAAGGTCGGCGGTCGTCGGCCACCGGTCGAGGAACGCGTGGTAGGCGTCCTCGACGCGGGAGAGCTGGGTCTGCTGGCTCATCACCTCCGAGACGAGAATCGCGTACGGGTCGTCGGTCCGCCGCCACGGGAAGTCGCGGTGGCCGTCCTCGTACCAGTCGACGAGCGCGTCCCGGACGGCGTCGACGTCGCCGGGGAGCGCGTACTCCCCCTCGGCCTCGGTCATGGCCGGCAGTTGTGCGGTCCCGCGCTTAGGGGTGCTGGTTCGGTGGCGACGCCGCGGACAACGAAAAGGCGTATGCCGGCGCCAGCACACGCCTCGGGTATGAGCCTCGACGACCTCGAAACCGACGTGGAACTGGCGTACGACGACCTCGACGACTACGCGTTCCTCGACCGCGAGAGCCGACAGGAGCTGGCGATGCTCGGCGCCGCCCTCGACGCCGACACCGACGAGCTGCTGCGGCGCGCGATTCACCTGCTGTTCCAGTCGACGACCGAGTCCGGCCGCCTGGACTTCCACCTGCGGTCGACGTACGACGTCACCTACGACGAGTACCTCTCGGGGATGAGCTTCGACGAGATGACCGGCGGCGACCAGTTCCAGCAGCCCGACGACGACCGGCGCTACCAGTTCTGACGCGGCCCGCGGACGGAATGCGGGCGTGTTAAATCCCGGACGCACGGACCCCCTAGTATGCGAGACCGAACGCGACGCGACGTACTGCGCGCGACCGCGGGCATCGGTGCGACCGCCGCCGTGGCCGGCTGCCTTGGCGGCGGTGGCGGCGGCGACGACGAGGTCGACGCGCTGGACGCCCCCGAGGGGACGGAAGTCGTCGAAGTCGGCCCCGACGGGAACTACGTCTTCGACCCCGAACAGCTCACGATAGCGCCGGGGACGACCGTGCGCTTCGTCTGGCTGTCCGCGACGCACAACGTCGCCGTCACGAGCCAGCCGTCCGACGCCGACTGGGGCGGCCACGACACCATCGAGGACCGCGGGTTCTCCTTCGAGTACACGTTCGAGGTCCCGGGCACCTACGAGTACGTCTGCACGCCACACCAGGCGCAGGGGATGACCGGCGAGATCGTCGTCGAGGAGTAGCTACTGGACGTCGTCGCTGTGGCCCGTCGAGGGCCCGGCCTTCGCGACCTTCGGGTCGTCGAGGGCGTCGAGGAAGACGCCCATCGCGACGTCGATCTCGCGCTCGGTGACGTCCAGCGGCGGGAGGATGCGCAGCGTCTTGTACCCGCAGCCGAGCAACAGCAGGCCGCGCTCGAGGCAGGCCTTCACGGCGGCTTCGCGGCGGTCCTTGGTGTCGAACTCGACGCCGAGCATCAGGCCGTTCCCGCGCACGTCCGCGACGAACGGGGGCGCGTCGTCGGCGAGAATCTCTTTCACCTGCCGGCCGCGGTCGGTGACGTTGTCGAGGACGCCGTCGCTGGTGACGGCGTCGATGGTGGCGACGCCCTGTGCGGCCGCGAGCAGGTCGCCCGCGCCCCACGTCGAGGAGAGCCGGCCCGTCTCGTCCGGGAAGAGGTCCTCGTCCGCGATGGTGGCGCCGACCCGCAGCCCCTTCGCCGAGGTGATGACGTCCGGGTCGATGCTGGTGTGGTCGACGCCCCAGAGCTCGCCCGTGCGGCCGAGCCCGGACTGAATCTCGTCGGCGACCACGGGGATGTCGTGGGTCTCCTGAATCGCGGCGATGTCGTCCGCGAACTCCTCGCTGGGCACGCGGTAGCCGCCCTCGCCCTGCTGCGGTTCGAGGATGAGGTAGGCCACCTCGTCGGGGTCGATGACGCCGCGCTTGGGATGGAGTTTGTCCGCGACGACGTTCCCGCCGGGGCCGTCGGTCTTCCAGCCGCACTCGCAGTCGCCCTCGCAGGAGCAGTACGGCGCGGAGACGACGCCGCCGATTTCGGGATAGCCCGTGCGGTGGACGGCCTTCGAGCGGTTCAGCGAGAGCGCGCCGAGCGTGCGCCCGTGGAACGCGCCGTCGAACGTGAACGCGCGGTGGCCGCCGTTCGCGTAACAGATCTTGATGGCGTTCTCCACCGCCTCGGCGCCCGTGTTCGAGAGGAAGACCGTGTCGAGGCCGTACTCCTCGGTGATGTCCGTGAGCCGGTGGAGCAGCTGCGTCGACGTCGGAACGTCGGCGTCCTCGGGCGGCCAGCCGCCGCTCGCGTAGAAGTCCTGGCCCGCGATCTTCGAGGGGTCGACGACGTCGAACTCCTCGAGGCGGTCCATGATCTTCGGGTTGTTGTAGCCGAACGGCGCGGCCGCGACGTGGCTCGTGAAGTCCATGAGGACGTTGCCGTCGACGTCGCGGCAGAACGGGCCGGCGGCGTCCTCGGTGATGTCCCAGACGAACTCGTAGACGTACGTGCTGGGGGCGGCGTGCTCGTGGTGGTAATCGACCCACTGCCGGGCCTTCTCGCCGGGTAGGCTCCGGACGCTCGGCTCGGCGGTCTCCCTGTCCATGGTACGTAGTGGCCGGGCTGCGGACAAAAGCGATTCGTTACGGTTCCAGCAAAACCTACCGCTAGAGGGCGACCGCGGCGGCCGTGAGGCCGCCCGCGACCAGCAGGACCGCGCTGTACCCCGCGACGCGGTACGCGAACGACCGGTTGTCGCTGGTCGCCGTCAGCGCGACCTTCACGCCGATGGACGAAGCGGTGGCCAGCAGCACGGCGACAGTGGCGGCGGTCCCCGAAATCGCGCCGGTGCGGTAGAGCACGATGGCCGAGGTGGTCGCGCCCGCGCTCGACACCAGCCCGGAGAGAATAGCGGTCGCGTAGAGGCCGGCCGAGCCGAACTGGGTCTGCGCGAGCCCGCCCGCGACCACGACGACGAGGAACATCGCGCCGAACGCGAGCGCATTCCGCATCGAGAACGGGCTCTCGAGGTCCATCTCGACGCGCGTCGACCAGTCCGCGGTCGCCGCGGCGACGCCGACGCAGCCGAGCACGATGACGAGCAGCGGCACCGTCGCGGAGGCGAGCACGCCCGTCGAGAGCGTGAACACGACGACGATGAGGAGGTTCCGGAGCGCCATCGCGGCGTTCGCCAGCAGGACGCCCGCGACCGCGTACGACGTCGCCTCCGCGCGCTGGCTGACGTGGTCGAGCATCGTCCCGACGACCGCCGTCGAGGACGCCAGCCCGCCGAAGAATCCCGTGACGGCGATGCCGCGGCCGCCGTACGTCTTCACGACGACGTAGTTCACGATGCCGATGCCCGCGACGAACACCACCATCAGCCAGACGACGCGCGGTTCGACTTCGACGGCGTACCGCCCCGTCCCGAGCCCGACCGTCCCCTGGGGGAGCAGGGGGTAGACGACGAACGCCAGAATCGCGAACTCGAACGTCGAGCGCAGCTCCTCCCGGGAGAGCCCCCACGCGAACCCGTGGAGCTCGCGCTTGAACACCAGCAGCACGGAGCTCGTGACGGCGACGACGGTCGCCGGGAGCACCGCGTCGACGGCGACGAGCACGCCGACGCCGTACGCCACCATCAGGCTCACCGCCGTCGTCAGGTGGAGGCCCTCGTCCTCGTCGCGCATCCCCGAGACCATCAGCACGCCCGCGACGACGATGACGAACGCCGCGCCCACCACGGAGAGGTACGGCGGGCAGACGCCCGCGGCGTCCGCGCAGCGGGCCGTGTCGACCTCCGTGAAGATGGTCGCGAGCACGCTGACGAGCGCGAACGTGCGGATGCCGGCGGCCTTCTGGGACCACTCGCGCTCGAGCCCGATGAACAGCCCGAGCGCGACCGACAGCGCGAGCCGGACGACGCGGCTGTCCACGGGGACGTCGGCCAGCAGGTCGATGAATCCGGGCACTCTCTGGCGTTCCTCGCGGGCCGGTAAAAACCTGCGGGCTCCCGCGGGGCGGCGAATCTTTTTGCGTCGGCGCGTCGGAGTTGTACGGTATGGACGTCGACCGCGGCCGGCTCGCGTGGTGGGTCGTCGCCGCCGTGCTCAGCGGCGTGCTCGCGTTCACCGTCTACTCGTTCCTCGGGACGGTGGTGCTCGGCGTGTTCGTCTACTACGCCACCCGGCCGGTGTACCGCCGCCTCGAACGCTGGGTGCGCCAGCCGACGGTCCGCGCGGTGGTCGCGCTCGTGACGCTCGCGCTCCCCGCGATGCTGGTGGTCGCGTACACCACCGCCGTCGGCCTCCAGGAGCTCGACCGGTTCGTGGACGCCCAGAACGTCGACCTCGGGCAGATCGGCACGCTGCTCGAACCGTACCTCGACGTCTCCTCGGTCGTCCAGGACCCGCAGGCGTTCCTGAACCAGCCGTCCGTGCAGGACGCGCTCGCGGCGTCCGCGAGCAACGCCCTGGGGTACCTCGGCTTCCTCGCGACGCTGTTCGTCCACCTGTTCGCGGTCGTGGTCGTCGCGTTCTACCTGCTCCGGGACGACCACCGCCTCGGCGGCTGGTTCCGGCGCCGCTTCACGGACGGCGACGGCGTCGCGGAGGCGTACGCGCGGGCGGTCGACCGCGACCTCTCGACGGTGTTCTTCGGGAACATCGTCTTCGCGTTCGCCACCGGCGTCATCGCGGCGGTGTCGTACGCGACGCTGGACGCGTTCGCGCCCGCCGGCGTCGCCATCCCCTACCCGGTGTTGTTCGGGCTGGTGACGGGCGTCGCCAGCCTCGTCCCCGTCGTCGGCATCAAGCTCGTGTGGATTCCGCTGGCGGGGTGGCTCGCGGTCGCCGCGTTCCGGAGCGGCTCCGGCTACGGGTTCGTCGCGGTGTTCGTCGCGGTCGCGGCAGTGGTCGTGGACTTCGTGCCGGACCTGCTGTTGCGGCCGTACGTCTCCGGCCGGGACATCCACCTCGGGCTGGTGATTCTGTCGTACGTCTTCGGGCCGCTGCTGTGGGGGTGGTACGGCCTCTTCCTCGGGCCGCTCGTGCTCGTGTTCGTCGTCCACTTCGCGCGGCTCGTGCTCCCGGAGCTGCTCGCGGGCGAGCGGATTTCGCCGGCGGCGCTCGGCGGCGACGTCGTGACCGGTGACGACGGCGAACAGACGGAGGTCTCGGCGTTCGGCGACGAGTCCGGCGAGGAGTGAGTTACTGCTCTTCGAGCTGGCTGCCGTCGCGGGGACAGTACGCGAACTCCGGGTCGCGGGTGCGGAACCCGCAGTCCGGGCACTCGTACACCGGGGGTTCCTCGGTCTGCCGCCGGAACAGCAGCGGGACGAGCGGCACGGCGAGGAAGAAGACGGCGACGTCGAAGAGCACCCACGCCGCGACGCTGACCGCGAGACTCGCGAGCACGCCGACGGCGGCGGTGGCGGTCCGCGAGGAGACCACGGCTACTCGAGGTCGACGTACTGCTGTTCCCACTCGCGGCGCGCGGCGATCTCGCGTCGGCCGCGGCGGGTGAGGGTGTAGTAGTTGGTGCGCTGGTCGAGCTGGCCCTTGTCGACGAGGCCCTTGTCGACGAGGGTGTCGAGGTTGGGGTAGAGGCGGCCGTGGTGGATCTCCGACTCGTAGTACTCCTCGAGTTCTTCCTTGATGGCGAGGCCGTGTGGCTCGTCTAGTCCGGCGACGACGTAGAGGAGGTCGCGCTGGAACCCTGTCAGGTCATACATATGTCCTACTCTCGTTACGTCTTTCGTCTCGGAAAGCATAAGCGTAGGGGATTAGCGTGCCGAGCGGCGGGAACGCCCCGGCCTGTATCGAGGTGACATGTCGGATACGCTGACTCGCAGTCGCCGCCCGCCGTCCCGCGAGTTTTATGCCGGCCGCCCCGCGACACGGCCACATGGCCGGCGCGGACGCCCACGACCTCGCGGACGTCTCGCCGACAGCGTGGCGGCTCCTCCGGGTCGCCGCCGGCTTCAGCCAGCGCGACGTCGAGCGCGAGGTCCCGGACCTCCGGCAGGCCCACGTCTCGATGCTGGAGGGCGGCCACCGCGGGCTCTCCGGGGACCGCCTGCGCGACCTCTTCGCGCTCTACGAGACCGAGCTCGACGACGAGCAGGTCGCGGCAATCGTCGAGCACTTCTGAGCCGCCGCCCCGAGAGTGAATCCGTTAATCATTAAAGATAGCAGTAGCGACTGCCGCTGTATCAATGATACAGCTCGACGTGCGCTCGACTCGCGGCCGGCTCGCGGTGTTCGCGTTCGCGCTCGCGCTCACCGCGGCCATCGCGCTCGCACCGACCCCCGCCGACCTCGGACTCGAAGGGAAGTACGCCATCGCCACCATGGCGTTCGCCGCCGTGCTCTGGGTGTCCGGCGCGCTCCCGCTGGCGGTCACCGCGCTCTCGATCCCCGTCCTGCTCACCGGGCTCGGCGTCTTCGACACGCTCGACGCCGCGCTCTCGCCGTTCGCCGACCACCTCATCTTCCTCTTCGTCGCGGGGTTCATGCTCGCGAACGCCCTCCAGAAGTACGACATCGACCGCCGCATCGCGCTGTACATCATGGCGCGCATGGGGTCGAGCCCCCGCAGGCTCATCCTCGCGGTGATGCTCGCGACCGCGGTCCTCTCGATGTGGGTGTCGAACACCGCCACCAGCGCGATGATGACGCCCATCGCGGTCGGCGTGCTCGCGCAGGTCGTCGGCCGCGAGGAGCTCTCCGAGGTCGGCGACGGCGACCCGACGACGAACATCCAGGTCGCGACCCTGCTCGGGACCGCCTACGCCGCCAGCGTCGGCGGCGTCGGCACGCTCATCGGGACGCCGCCGAACGCCGTCGTCGCCGGCGTCCTCAACGACCAGCTCGGCTACGAGATCGGGTTCGCCGACTGGCTGCTCATCGGCATCCCCATCGTCGTCGTCACCCTCCCGCTCGTCTGGTACGTCCTGACGTACTGGCTGTTCCCGCCGGAAGTCGACGACGTCAGCGACGCCCGCGAGGAGGCGCGCCGCTACCTCCGCGAGGAGGGCGACCTCGGCACGCGCGGCCGCCGCGTCGCGTACATCTTCACCGCGACGGCCGGGCTGTGGGTGCTCGGCGGTCTCGGCGGCCCCGTCTGGTGGCTGTTCGAGACCGTCGGCCTCGGCACCGACACCGCGAACCTCCTCCACACCACGCTGTTCGGCGGCAGCGGCCCGACGCTGTTCGGCACCGAGGGCGGCTACCAGGGGCTGCTCTACTACGTGATGGTCGGCCTCTACGCCATCCCCGCGCTCGTGCTCGCGGACACCGCCGAGTGGGAGGACCTCGTCGACATCGACTGGGGGACCATCCTCCTGTTCGGCGGCGGCCTCTCGCTGGCGTCCGGGTTCGCGAGCAGCGGCGCAACGCGCTGGATCGCCGAGTCCATCTTCGGCTCGCTCACCGGGCTCCCCATCGTCGCCATCGTCGCGGCCGTCGTCCTGCTGGTCATCTTCCTCACGGAGATGACCTCGAACACCGCCACGGCCACCATCATCGTGCCCGTGCTCGTCTCCATCGGCGGCGTCCTCGCCGGGACGCTCGGCCTCGCCGAGGAGTCCGCGGCCATCTTCCTCTCTGTCAGCGGCGCCATCGCCGCGAGCTTCGCGTTCGCGCTCCCGGTCGCGACGCCGCCGAACGCCATCGTGTTCGGCTCCGGCTACCTCGAACAGCGGGACATGATGCGCGCGGGCGTCGTCCTCAACTTCCTGATGACCGCGGTGCTGACGGTGTTCATCTGGCTGCTGTTCAAGTTCGTCTGGCCGATGTTCCTCTGGTAGCGCGGCGCGACGACGCCACTCTGTTCTCTGGCTTCTACCGGCCGTCGCGACGAGACTGGTTCTGCCGAGTCGACGCTAGCGCGGCGTCTCCTCGGACTGCTCCCGTCCGTCGGCGCCCGGGAGCTGTCGACCACGCGGAAGCCGTCGTCCTCGTGGCGCCCAGTGAGTTCGCGCTGGGGGAACGGAATCTTCACGTCCTCCCGCTCGAAGGCGGTTTTGACGGCGTAGATGACCGACTGGGCGGCGCGCCACTTCCGCTGCGGCGTCGGGTCGTCGATCCAGACGCGGGCTTCGAGGACGACCGCGGAGTCACCGAAGCGCACCGGCAGTACCTGCGGGGCGGGCTGGCTCATGATCTCGTCGAGGTCGCTGATCGCCTCACGCGCGATGGCTTCGGCGCGCTCGGGGTCGACGGCGTAGTCGACGCCGACCTCGACGGTGTGGCGGAGTTTCCCCTCGTCGCTGCGGTTGATTATCGTGCGGTTGCTGACCGCTTCGTTCGGCAGGACGACGTGTTCGCCGTCGAGGTTCCGGAGCCTGACGTGGTTGATAGAGATCTCGGTGATGAACCCCTCGTGGTCGCCGATGCGGACCCAGTCCCCGATTTCGAAGGGGCGCGAGAGCATGAGGACGAAGCCGGCGAGAATCGAACCGAGCGTGCTCTGGAACGCCAACCCGAGGATGATGCCGAGGACGCCCGCGCCCAGGAGGAGGTCGCTGATTCGGATGCCCCAGAGGCCGAGCGTCGCGACGGCCGCCGCGACGTAGACGACGACCTGACTGATGTAGAAGAAGATTCGGCGTTGGTGCTCGCTCGTTGCACGACCGTTCGAGCGGCCGCTGCCGAGAAGGACGCGCCTGACGACTTGCGTGAGCGCGTGGGCGGCCGCGAAGGTGAAGACGGTGACGAGGACGCGAAGCGCCGCGTTCACGCCGACCTCCAGCACGCCCGTCATCGAGACTAACGCGCCGGTCGCTCCCCACTGCTGCACGAGGACGACCCCGACGACGCCAGCGAGGAGCAGCAGCAAGATAGAACGCGCGAGCCTGGCGTTCACCGCCCGGAAGCGTGCTTCGAGCTGCGCCCCGACGTACCAGATGCCGACGCCGACGAGCATCGCCGCCGCGACGACCGCCAGCGTCTCGTCCACCGGGATGCCAGACTGCAGCGGCGTCAGCGACGCCGTACCCGTGTACTCTGTCACGTGGCTACCTACGAAGTACACCCCGTTAAACTACCGACAGTCTCGGCGGCGATTCGGCGAACGAGTTCGCGGCGCCGCCGCTTTCGAGCGCAGTGCAACGGAAAAGGATGCGGGGCCGGAAAAGCCGGCCCCGCAGCCGCCCTGAATTGGTCCCCGCTGACGCTTCGGCCCTCCAAAGCGAAGCGTCACCTGATGCAAAACGGGCGACGATAATAAATGTATCCCCGTCCGAAACTGCTGCCGCTACATGTGCTCTTCTTCCAACGCCCAGCCGAGCGCGCGCCGGTAGTGCGTGAACATCTCCCGGACGCCCTCGTGGTTCATCTCCTCGGACTCGAGCTGTTCGACGAGGAACTCGTACTGCTCGCGAATCTCGTCCTCGCTGCGCATACCGGTCGTTCGGCGGCCGGCCGTATCAAATGCCGGCACGCGCCGCTCGCTCCCGTCAGTCGCAGCCGTCGCAGAGGAACGCCCACAGTTCGGCGGTGGAGCGCTCCGGCTCGTCGAGGTTCGATGCGTGACCGGCCTCCGACACGTCGACCGCGCGGACCGGGGGACCGTCGGCCGCGACCTACGCGTCGCCCACCTCCGTCGCCTTCTCGGCGGTCAGCGGCTGCCTGCTCGCGAGCGCGACGTCGAACG
>NZ_WPCF01000043.1 GCF_009741975.1 Halobacterium sp. CBA1126
CGGCGACCCCCGAGCTGTTGACCGTGAAGGCCGCGCGCCTGCTGGAGGACGCGGACGTGGTGCTCCACGACAAGCTCCCCGGCCCCGAGATTCTCTCGGAGATTCCGGAGGAGAAGCGCGAGGACGTCGGGAAGCGCGCGGGCGGCGAGCGCACGCCGCAGTCCGACATCAACGCGCGCATGGTCGAACTCGCCCGCGAGGGCGAGGACGTGGTCCGCCTGAAGGGCGGTGACCCGTTCGTGTTCGGGCGCGGCGGCGAGGAGATGGTCTACCTCGCCGACCACGACGTCCCCTTCGAGGTCGTGCCCGGCATCTCGTCGGCGGTCGCCGCGCCCGCGGCCGCGGACATCCCGGTCACGCACCGCGACCACGCCTCCTCGGTCTCGTTCGTCACGGGCCACGAGGACCCCACGAAGGACGAGTCCGCGGTGGACTGGCAGGCGCTCGCGGACACCGGCGGCACCATCGTCGTGCTGATGGGCGTCGGCAAGCTCCCCGACTACACGCGCGCGCTCCGAGAGGCGGGGATGGACCCGGAGACGCCGGTCGCGCTCGTCGAGAAGGGACGCGGCCCGGCCAGCAGGTCGCCACGGGCACCCTCGACACCATCGTCGACGCGCGCGACGAGGTCGGCATCGAGCCGCCCGCCGTCACCGTCATCGGCGGCGTCGCGGGCGTGCGGGAGGCGACGCGATGACCGCGCCGAGGGTAGCGGTGTTCCGGCCGGCGGACGACCGCCTCGAGGACGCGACCGACCTCCTCGAATCACTGGACGCGGAGCCGGTCCCGGACCCGATGCTCGCCGTCGAACCGACCGGCGAGATTCCAAAGACGGGCGCCGACTACGCGATTCTGACGAGCAAGACCGGCGTCGAACTCGCCAGCGAGGCGGGCTGGACGCCGGGCGACGCGACGCTCTGCGCCATCGGCGAGGCGACCGCCGACGCCTGCCGCGCGGCCGGCTGGACGGTCGACCTCGTGCCCGAGGAGTACACGAGCAGCGGGCTCGTCGCCGCGCTCGCGGGCGACGTGGACGGGGCGCGCGTGGAGGTCGCGCGCTCGGACCACGGCTCCGCGGTGCTGACGGACGGGCTGAACGACGCCGGCGCGTACGTCCACGAGACGGTTCTCTACGAGCTCGTGGTGCCCGCCGAGGCCGGCGACTCCGTCGAGCTGGCCGCGGACGGCGACCTCGACGCCGCGCTGTTCTCCTCGTCGCTGACCGTCGAGAACTGGCTCGACGAGGCCGAAACGCGAGGGGTTCGGGCGGCCGCGCTCGCCGGGCTGAACGACGCCGTCGTCGGCTGCATCGGCCCGCCGACCCGCGAAACTGCCGAATCGCGGGGCGTCGAAGTCGACGTCGTGCCCGCGGACGCGGACTTCGAGCAGCTGGCGCGCGCGGTCCGCGAGGAGCTCTGAGGAGCCGGTAGTTTATACGCGACGGCGCGCTACCTGCGCCCGATGAACGCTCCGGTCCCGGAACTCGAGGCGCGGGCGGCGGCGTGCGCGGACGCGCTCCGCGACGCCCGACGCGTGCTGCTCGCGTCCCACATCGACGCCGACGGCCTGACGAGCGCGGGCATCGCCGCGACCGCGCTCGAACGCGCCGGCGTTCCGCACGACGTCGTCTTCTCGAAGCAGCTCGACGACGAGGAGATCTCGAGCATCGCGGCCCACGACCACGACACGGTGCTGTTCACGGACTTCGGGAGCGGCCAGCTCGACGCGATAACCGACCACGAGGACGCGGGCGAGTTCACGCCCGTCATCGCGGACCACCACCAGCCCGCGGACGCGGACACCCGGTTCCACCTGAACCCGCTCCTGGAGGGCGTCGACGGCGGGACGGAACTGTCGGGGGCGGGCGCGGCGTACGTGCTCGCTCGCGCGCTGCTCGGCGGGGACGCGACCGACCTCGCCGCGCTCGCCGTCGTCGGGGCGGTCGGCGACCGGCAGACCGTCGACGGCGAACTCGTCGGCGCGAACACGAGAATCGCCGAGGAGGGCGTGGAAGCCGGCGTCCTGGACACCGCGAAGGACCTCGCGCTGTACGGCACGCAGACCCGCCCGCTCCCCAAACTGCTGGAGTACGCCAGCGAGGTGTACGTCCCCGGCATCACGAACGACGAGAACGGCGCCGTGCGCTTCCTCGACGGCCTCGACCTCGAACTGCACGACGGCGGCGACTGGCGGACGTGGGCGGACCTCTCCCACGACGAGCGCCAGACGGTCGTCAGCGCGCTCGTCCAGCGCGCCGTCAGGAACGGCGTCTCCGGCGACGACGTGACGAAGCTCGTCGGCACGACGTACACGCTCGCCGACGAGGAACCCGGCACGGAGCTCCGGGACGCCAGCGAGTTCTCCACGCTGCTGAACGCGACCGCCCGGTACGAGCGCGCGGACGTCGGGCTCGCGGTTTGCCTCGGCGAGCGCGGCGAGCCCCTCGAAGCGGCCCGCGAGCTCCTGCGCGAGCACCGCCGGAACCTCTCGGAGGGCCTGTCGTGGGTGGAGCGCGAGGGCGTCACTGTCGAGGACGACCTCCAGTGGTTCCACGCCGAGGACCGCATCCGGGAGACCATCGTCGGCATCGTCGCGGGGATGGCGCTCGGCAGCGACGCCACCGAGAGCGACCGCCCCATCGTCGGGTTCGGCTACAAGAACGACGAGGAGACGAAGGTGTCCGCGCGCGGCACCTCGCGGCTCGTGGACCGCGGCCTCGACCTCTCGGCGGTGATGAGCGAGGCCTCGCAGGCGGTCGGCGGCGACGGCGGCGGCCACACGGTCGCCGCGGGCGCGACCGTCCCCCGCGGCCGCGAGCAGGAGTTCCTCGAGGAGGTCAGCGACGTGCTCGCCGCACAGCTCTCCGCCTGACCCTCAGAGGGACTCCCGGCCCCGCCGCCAGTTCTTGAACGACTCGGAGAGCGTCGCGCCGTACTGGACGGACAGCGACCCGACGAAGCTCATCGCGATGACGTAGCCGACGGCGAACGCCGGCACGACGGTGCGAATCGTGGGGTTCGCGGACGTCGCGGCGAGCGTCGCGACGATGAGCGAGAACTCCCCGCGCGCGACCAAGCCGAGGCCGACGCGGGCCGACCGGCGCTCGTCCAGCCCGTAGACGCGGCCGCTGGCGTACCCGCTCGCGAGCTTCGCGGCGGTCGTCGCGACCACGGCGACGGCGAGCAGCAGCCAGACGTCCGCGACCACGAGCAGGTCGGTGCCGAGGCCGACCGCGAAGAAGAACAGCGCCGCGAACACGTCCCGGACCGGGACGACGAGGCTCTCGACGCGGTGGACGAGGTCGGTGCCGTGGAACGCGGTGCCGACGAAGAACGCCGCGACCGCCTCGCTCGCGCCGACCGACAGCGCCGCGCCGCCGACGAGCACGGTCGTGCCGACGACCCGGAGCACGAACAGTTCGTCCGCCTCCGTGCCGAACACGCGGTCGACGTACTCGGTGCCGAAGTGGGCGGCGCCCGCCAGCGCCGTGAGGAAGACGAACGACTGGACGACGGTCGTGAGCGCGCTCCCGACGGTCCCGCCGCCGCCGACGACCGCCGCGACGACCGCGAGGTAGACGGCGATGACGAGGTCCTCCACGACGAGCGTGCCGAGAATCACCTCGCTCTCCGGGTTCGCGAGCCATCCCGCGTCCGTCAGCGCCTTCGTGACGATGGCGCTCGAGGAGATGTAGACGACGCCCGTGACAAGCAGGACGCCGATCGGCCCGAACCCGAACGCCACCCCGAGCGCGACGCCGACGGCCGCGTTCACCGCGAGGTCGATGCCGCCGACCGCGGACAGCCGCCGCCGGTTCCGCACGAGCGTGCCGACGTCGAACTCCAGCCCGAGGAAGAACAACAGCAGGACGATGCCGACCTCGGCGGCCGTCTCGACGACCGCGCTCTCCGAGACCAGCTGCAGGGAGATCGTCGCGACGCTCGTCGGCGCGTGCGGGCCGACGAGGATGCCGGCGGCGATGTACGCGGGGATGACCGGCTGGTCGAAGTACCGCGCGACCGAGCCGGCGACCGCCAGCACCGAGAGCGCGACGCCGAGTTCGAGGAGGAGCGCCTCCGCCATCGAATCAGTCGGCCTCCCCGTCTCCGCCCTCGAGGAGGGCTTCCAGGGCGTCCTGGTCGGACCGGGAGCCGATAGCGACGAGGATGTCGCCGGCTTCGAGGACGGTGTCCGCGCCCGGGCTCCCGATGGTCTCGTCGCCGCGCTGGATGGCGGCGACGGTCACCCCGGTCTCCTTGCCGATGTGGACGTCGCCCAGCGTCTCGCCGACCACCGGCGACTCCTCGGGGACCTCGGTCCACTCGATGACGGCGCCGCCGAGCGGCACGTCGACGTCCTCGAGGTCCAGCGGCTGGAAGTCCGTCCCCTCCAGCGACGTGGCGACCTGTCGGGCCTGCTCGCTCGTGAACTCGAAGAGCTTCTCGGCGTCCGCGTCCGCGTCGCTACGCCGGAACAGCTCGCGCTTGCCGTCGTGGTGGACGATGACGACGGCGCGCTCGCCCCCGCCCGTCTCGACCTCGTAGCGCTTCCCGACGCCCGGCACGTCCGCCTCGTAGATGACCATGCGTGGAGTGGGGCGCGACGCACGCTTAAACCTCGGGTGACGGGAGTAGCGACGCCCGCTAGCAGTCGGCGAAGGTCGTTCTGTATCGCAGTATGTGGTTTAACCGGAGTTCGATTACTGGCATGGAGGAGGAAATCGGGCTGAACCGAGAGCAAACCCACAGTATCCGCGGTCGAGGCGCGAGGAAGGGTTCGAGAGGAGGAGACTTTTGGGAGCATGTGACAGGGGCAGCGACCGCGAGAGTGACGAGGTGCTTCGACCCGAAATCGTACCCCCGAAGCTTTGGAGTGAGTTCCGCCAGCCAACGACAGCCCGGGCTGGCGAAACCGCCTGTGCCAAGCAACCACTCGGTGAGCTGTTTCTGTCGTATCGTGCCAAACAGATTGTAGCCTCGTAACCCCCCGCGTCGTTACATCGAACAGCGCGCTACCGAGCGACTGACGCTCTCGCGTGCACGCGTGCGGGAGCCCATCATCCGGGCGACGCCCGCTCTATCGAGTCGCCGCCGAGCCAACTGTCTCGCAACCGGTCGCGGCCCCCGACAGACGGGAGAATCACCTCTATCGACCCCGAATAAATTCTATGCTGCGATATAGAACCGCCTCGGTGACTGCGCGGCTGGCTCGTGCCTACCGACGGGCACTTCAATCAGACTCGGCAACGTAGCGGTAATGAGCGACCTGACGCCCGAGGAGTTCGAGGAGCAGAAGTACGTCGACTACTTCCCGAAGCTCCAGACCGCGTACAAGAGCGCCTTCGAGACGATGAACGAGTCCTTCGACTCGGACCTGGTCCACGGCATCGACCAGACGATTCTCGCCGAGAGCGAGCCCCACTACGAGGGCGACGGCGAGTTCACCGTCGAGCTCCCCGACGACCCGCTCGACAAGCTCGACGGCGTGGTCGCGACCGACGAGAAGACCCAGCACGTCCTCGACCGCTACCTCGAGGAGCTCCGCGCGGAGCTGCGGGCGCAGTTCGACGTCGGCGAGTGAACGGCGGAGCGAACATCTTGCACCACAGGAGCTAAGCCGCGCGAGCACCAACGGGTTCCCATGAGCACCGAGAGTCAGGGCGGCGACGACCTGGAGGAGCGCGTCAACAACTTCCTCCGTCGGAACTTCCCGCAGATTCAGATGCACGGCGGCACGGCGGCCATCCAGAACATCGACCGCGAGGAGGGCGTCGTCGACCTCCAGCTCGGCGGCGCGTGTTCGGGCTGTGGCATCTCCCCGATGACGATTCAGGCGATCAAGTCCCGGATGACCAAGGAGATCCCCGAAGTCGACGCCGTCAACGCCGACACCGGCATGGGCGGCGGGCAGGACAGCGGCATGAGCCCGTCGTTCCCCGGCGAGGACGGCGGCGACGAGCCCGAGGACGACGAAGGCCCGCAGGCCCCGTTCTAACGTTCCCCCAATTCTACGTTTTTCGCGGCGCTCAGCGACAGCTACGCGTCAGTCCTCGGTCCAGTAGTACAGCGCCTCCTTCTCGACGCCGCAGTTCGGGCACTCCTCGGGGAACGCCTCCTGGAGGTCGCCGAGCTCGCCGCACTCCGAGCACCGCCACATGAGCTCGGCCTCGCCGAACTCGTGGCCGGCGCGCTCGTGCTCGACGGAGAGCGCTTCGACGCCCTCGCGGGTCGTCACGTAGAAGCCGTCGTCGTCGAAGCCGCGAACCGTACCGAGTTTCTCGCCGTCGTCGTCGTAGACGGCCGTGCCGAGACCAACACTAGGAGGTTCTTCGCTCATGCGTGAGTGTTCAGCGCGAGCCGTGATAAAATCATTTGCCGGGTGCGGGCCGGTGCCGCGACGCGAAAGCGACCTCAGTCGTTGTTCCCGGGATTACTGGTTCCTTCTCCGGGATTGCATTCGCTGCGGTGGCGCTGCTTGACGTCAGCGGTGACGGTCGCGTCGAACCCGTCGCCGTCCACGTCGACGGTCACCTCGGTCGTGTCGACGTGCAGCGCGTACGTCTCTCGGTCACCAGAGCCGATGCTGTTGCGGTCCGTCGGTGCCGCGTCGTGCGTGTTCGCGGAGATTCCTTCGACGGTCAACGGCTCCGAGTACCGGTTCGTCACCGTGACGTAGACGTCTGCGTTCCCCTGGCCGTTGTTACTGCTCGCGTTGGCGTCGCTCCCGTTCCCGTTGGTCGGCTCGCAGGCCGTCACGCCCACGTACGCCTCGTCGGTGTCGACGACGTTCACGGAGACGCCGCGCTCGGCGCTGACGCTCGTGAACCCGAGCGTTCCGGTGGCGAGCAGGCTCACGGCGGCGAGCGCGAGTGCGATGCTGACGGCTCGTGACCAGTTCATCAGCCCCCGAGCTCCGGTGGTTCGTCGGTCTCCCCGATGCGCCTCCCCCGCGCGTAGTACGTGTGGACGACCGCCGAGACGGAGAACATCGCCGTGACCGCCGCCCCCCACGCGACGTCCGGCAGGAGCGCGAACGGCCACGCGCCGGTCCAGACCGCCGCCATCAGGCCGCCGCGACCCCGGAGAGCCCGAGGTAGTAGACGCTCCACGGGATCTCGTTGCCCTGCACGACGTCCATGTAGACTTCGACGTCGTCGAGGGCGTCGGTCGGCTCGACGGTGCCGCGGTTCTTGTCGAAGTCGACGACGCCGGCGTCGTCCATCATCGGCAGGTGGGACTGCTGGAGCGCGGTGTAGACGCGTTTGCGCTCCTCGTAGGACACCTGCTCGACGTCGACGCCGTACTCCCACGCGGCGACCTGTTCGGCCACGTCCCCGATTTCGGCGGCGCTGTCCGTGGCCTCCAGCGCGTGCACGGCGTACCGCCGCCGCCGGTTCGAGAGCACGTCGAACAGCTCGTCCTCCGTCGGCGCGTCGACCGATAGCTCGTCGCTCGGTTCGCTCTCCCCCGTGTCGGCGGGCTCCCCTGGCCCCCGGTGCTGTGACGCTGATGACACGACGAGCGGAGGTTACCGACTACGCCCTCATAAGTGTTGGCGATAATTAACGTACGAGTTGCTGACGAGAACAACCGAAGGAAGCCCGTTCTCTGGGTTTACGAGGTTCGACAGCCCAAATTACGCACATTAGTTCGTGTATAGTTGTCCGAGACGAACCGGTTTTCGGCCGCTCAGGTCCGGCCTGACGGTCGCTCAGACCGGGGTTGTCGGTGGTCGGTGGGGCTGCAGGGTCGGCCAGACGGTCGTTCGTCGAACGGTAGACTCGGGCTGAACTCGCTCAGTCGTGTCAATACTACTTACCATAGGGTCGTTGGGGGAAGTGAGCGCTCTCGGCGACCGCGGTGGTCCCGGGAGTGCACAACGAGGTAACTCGAAAATGCAACGTCGCAAGTTCATCGCTGGGCTAGGATCGCTCGCTGCCGCCGGGGCAGCTGGAATCGGTACGGGCGCGTTTACGAGTGTGCAGGCAGACCGTACTGTTTCGGTCAATACGGCGGCCGATAATGACGCTTTCCTTGCATTCGAAACAAGTGGCGCTACGAACAGCGCGTACGTAAGCAACGCCGACAGCGGGGCAGTGTCGTTTAATTTGGACGGCGATGCTGATGTCGATGGTACGGGTGTGAATCAGGACGGTACCACCCAAATTAATGACATAGTCAAGGTGCGGAATCAGGGAACACAACCTGTTCTCGTCTACGTCGAGCCTGACAGTATTGACGAGAGTGATCGTACAACCTCTGACGGGTTTGGGGTTGACCCACAGGCGTCTAACCGGCCGAACGGCGACTACGAAAACACATCCAGTATCGCTGCCGGAGTCGAGGACGATCAAATTAGCCTAACCGGTCTGTACTCTGAACCACCGTATTCCGCGTATGGTGGTGGTAACGACGGTAAGCAAGAATTCCTACTTGATTCGGGTCAAGCGTTCGACTTCGGCCTCTACGTCAATACCGGTGACTCCAGTGTTGATCAAGAAATCAGCATGAAAATCACAGCTGATGCGACCGCAGTCCCGGATACGCTCTGAGACCAATTAATAGATAATGAGACGACGCACCCTCATCGCCGGCCTCGGCAGCCTCACGGTGAGTAGCGCGTTCACCATGGGGTTGGGTGCGTTCACCAGCGTCAGCGCGACACGAACCGTCAACGTTGACGTTGCCGACGACAACGGGGCGTTCCTTCGGCTCTCGGAAATCGGGGAGGGGCGTCGGTCGTACAAGGACGGCGACACGGTCGCGTTCGACATTCCTGCTCCGGACGAAGAAGACTATGGCGGCACGGACCCCGAGGGGGTCGGGACTGATTCCGTCTACCGGTTCAGTGGCGACGCGGCCCACGACGAGCCCGGCCTGTTCAGCGTGACGAACCAAGGAACCCAGCCCGTGGAAGTGTACGCCACCCAGCAGACGACCGAGGGAGTCCCATCGGTCGCGATATACGACGTCGAAACGGGGGACCGTCTCACGGAGACCAGTCCGTCCACCCCGCTCGCCGTCGGCGGGGGGCCACTGCTCTGCGGTCTCGAAATCGACACCCACGGCGTCCCGGTCAAAGCGGACGAATACGAGATCTCCCTTACGATTACCGCGGTCGCCACCAACAGCGACTGACGACCCACTCGGAGCACGGCGGTTCGACTCCGCCGGTGGGTCTCCAACGGATAGATGACCAGATGAGACGCTCCCTCGCCATCGGAACCGCGCTCGCCCTCGCGGGAGCGCTCGCGTTCCCGTCGGGAGCGGCGCCACTGTTCTCCGGCCCGACTGACGACATCGGCGAGGACGTGGAACTCGCGCCGAGCAGCGACTACGCCGACCTCGAGGACGGCGAGCTCGTCGTGGACCTCTCGGCGGCGAACCCAGAGGCGGAGGGCGTGAACGACGACGCGGTGACGGGCATCGCGGACGTGTTTCGGGTGCGGTACAACGGCTCGCAGTACGCGCACGTCTGGCTCACGCACGAGTCGGAGGCGGTGACGTTCTACGCGGGCGGCGAACCCATCGAGTCCGAGGCGACGAACGTGACGCTCGCGCCGAACGAGAGCATCGCCGTGGGGCTGCGCGTGGACACAACGGGGGAGACGGCCGACGGGCTCCTCGACGAAATCACCGTGCACGCTCGGGCGGCCGACCCCGAGGACGTCGCCGCGCAGGGGGACGCACTCTCGTTCTCGGGGTCGACGGTGCAGACGCGCGCGCCGACCGAGACCTCGCGGCGGTTCACCGTGCTGGGCGCGAGCGCGGGGGAGACGACGACGTTCGACGCGTCGCGGCTCGCGCTCGCCGGCGCGGCGGGCGACCTCACGCTCGACGAGGTCGCCGTGACGAGCGCGGGCGGGTCGGTGTCGCTGGCGGTCGACGCGAGCGGGACCGAAGGCGCGCGGTCGCGGGTCGCGGAGCGAGGCGCGGAGGCGCTGGGCGCGGTGCGCGTGACCGTCGAGACGGGCGCGGTCGAGCGTGCGACGCTGCGGTTCAGCGTCCCGCGCGGGTTCTTCGAGGCGCGCGGCGTCGCGCCCGCGGACCTCGCGGTCTACCGGGAGGACGGCGGCGAGCTCTCGCGGCTCGACGTCGAGCGGACGGGCGAGCGCGACGGGCGCGTGCGCTTCGCGGCGGAGACGCCCGGGTTCTCGACGTTCGTGGTGGCGGCCGACCGGGCGCGCGTCCGGGTCGCCGACGCGCGCCTCGGGCAGACGACGGTCGCACCCGGCGAGTCCGCCAGCGTGACCGCGAACGTCACGAACGCGGGGACTGCGGCGGGCGAGCAGACCGTCTCTGTGACCGTCGACGGGAGCGTGGTCGCACAGCGAGTGGTCGACGTGGCGGCCGGCGACACGGCGAACGTTAGTGTGCCGGTCGAGCGCGACGACCCCGGCGAGTACGCCGTCGCAGTGGGCGGCGTCGACGCCGGCACGCTCGTCGTCGAGGCCGAAAACGAGACCGACGCGGCGACGGCGCAGTCGCCCGAGAACGGGAGCGACGAGCCGGTGCGGGAGCCGGCCGGGTTCGGGCTGCGCGAACTGCTCGGGCTGGTGGCGCTGCTCGCGCTCGTCGCGGCGTCGCTGCTGCTCGCGCGGAGGCGACCGTGGTAGTCGACCGGCGGGCAGGCTTTTGCCGGCCGCGGGAGCAGGGCGACACATGAGCGGCTCGGCCGACGGCGACTCGTTCCGGGCGGCGCTTCGCGAGGCAGTCCTGCTACGGGACTGTCTCGCGCTCGCGGTCGTGCCCGCTGTCGCGCTCGCGGTGTTCGCGCTGCCCGCTGGGGTCCGGGAGTCGCTGGCGTTCGCGTACCGCGACCCGACGGTGGCGACGGCGTACGCGGCGCACTTCGTCCACTTCGACGCCGCGCACCTCGCGGCGAACGTGCTCGGGTACGCGCTGCTCGCGGGGTTCGGGTACGTGCTCGCGGCGCTCGCGGGCCACCGGCGGCTGTTCGGCGTCGCGGCCGCGACGTACGTGCTGGCGTTCCCGTTCGCGCTGTCCGGGCTGAACCTCGCGGTCCCCCGGAACGCGGTCGGCTACGGGCTCTCGGGCGTGAACATGGCGTTCGCGGGGCTGCTCGGGCTGGTGCTGGTGGCGTACGCGGGCCGCCGCGTCAACGAACGGATTCGCACGCGGCACGCGCCGGGCGCGTTCTTCGCCGCGGTCGCCGTGGTCTCGCTAGTCGCGCTCCCCGTCGACCGGACGACAGTCGCGCTCGCCGGGGTCAGCGCGTCGATTGCCGCCGTATACGCCGTCTCGGTCTGGCGGACGTGGCAGTCGTCGGTGGCTTCTCGGTGGGAGGCGACCGAGGGGCGAGCGGGGTGGCTCGACGTCGGCGTGCTCGGCGCGGTCGCGTTCTTCGGCTACCCGTTCGTCGGGTTCCCCGCGCCGACGCCCGCCGCGGAGACCGTCGTGAACCGCTACGTCCACCTGCTGGGGTTCTGTCTGGGCTTCCTGGTGCCGTACGTCGCGCTGGCGGCGGGCGCCTTCGACGACACCGAGGATTTTTGACGGATTGACACGTCTGGCCGAGTGAATGTCCGTTCGCCGCGCGCTCACGCTCGGCGCCGAAGCCGTCGTCGTCCTCGTGGTGGTCGCGCTGCTCGTCGGCCAGCTGCTCGGCACGCCCGTCCTGCTGGGATACGTCGAGACCGGGAGCATGGAGCCGACGATGGAGCCCGGGGACGGCTTCGTCGCGATACCGTCGGCCGTCGCGGGCGACGTCGAGGAGGGCGACGTGGTCGTCTTCCGCGCGGAGGAGCTGCAGGGCGGCGGGCTGACCACGCACCGCGTCGTCGGGGAGACCGAGCGCGGGTACGTCACGCGGGGGGACGCGAACCCGTTCACGGACCAGGACGGCGGCGAGCCGCCGGTGAAGGACGCGCAGGTCGTCGCGAAAGCCCTGCAGGTCGGCGGGTCGGTGGTCGTGGTTCCGAACCTCGGCACGCTCGTCACCGGCCTCCAGAGCGCGTTCGCGGACGTCCAGCGGCAGTTGGCGGCGGCGACCGGGTCGCGCGCGCTGCTCGGCACGCAGGGACTCGCGTACCTCCTGCTGGCGCTGTCGGCGCTGCTGTACGTCTTCGACCTGTTCGTCGCGGGCGGCGGGCGCGAGCGCGACCACAGCAGGGACCGCGACCGCGAGCAGGGCGTCTCGCCGGGGGTCGTCGTCGCCGTCCTCGCGGGCGTGCTCGTGGTGGCGGCGACGGCCGCGATGGTGGTTCCCGCGGGGACACAGGAGTTCGGGGTCGTGAGCGCGGAGTTCGCGTCCGAGAACCCCACCGTCATCGAGCAGGGGGGGTCCGCGACGCTGCCGTACCGCGTCCCGAACGCCGGCCTCGTGCCGGTCGTGGCGTACGTCCAGCCGGCCAGCGAGGGCGTCGCAGTGGCCCCCGAGCGCGTCCGCGTCCCCGGCCGGGGGGAGGCGGCCGTCGACCTCACGCTGTCGGCGCCCGAGGAGACCGGCTACTACCGCCGGTTCGTCACCGAACACCGCTACCTCGCGGTGCTCCCGGTGTCGGTCATCGACTCGCTGCACGGCGTCCACCCGTGGCTCCCCATCGCCGTCATCGACGCGCTGCTCGCGGGCGGGATGGCGGTGCTCGGGCTGGCGGTGCTGGGCGGGCGCCGCGTCCGCGTGCGGGACCGCGAGTCCCGCCACGACCGCTCGCTCGTCGGGCGCGCGCTCCGGTACCTCACGCGCAAGTAAGGTTGGGCCACCGACAGGTCTATGCGACCGCATTACGGAGGGGGAGCCATGGGGGAGGGAACGCGCTGGCTGAGGGTTCGCGCAGTGGTGTCGTCGTGGTTCCCCGTGCTGGTCGCGGCGCTGGCCGTGCTCGCCGTCGTCGGGGGCTGGGCGGCGTACACGGCCCACGCCGCGCCCGGAACCACCGAAGCGCAGTCCGAGCGCGCGCACTGGACGGTCGACGGGGAGTTCCACCACTCCGCGGAGGTCACCCGCGAGAACCCGATTTTCGACGTTGGGACGACGCTCTCGAACCGCTCGACGTACTTCACGAACGCCGCGCCCGTACTCGACGGCCGGTACGTCGCGACGTACGGCGGCGTCGACGCCTCGGAGGCGACCGTCGACCTCGACGCCGCGCTCGTCGTCCGGAGCGTCGGCGAGGACGCCGTCTACTGGACCGACCGCCGGGAGCTCGAGGCGGCGACCGCGGACGTGCAGGCCGGCGAGTCCGCGAGCGTCGCGTTCGCCCTGAACGCCACCCGCGTGGCGGCCCGCGAGGCCGAAATCCGGGAGTCCCTCGGCGAGACGCCCGGCGAGACCGAGACGTTCGTCGTCGTCGACGCGACCGTCGAGGGGACCGCGGACGGCCAGCCCGCGTCGCTGTCGCTCACGCACCGCCTCCCCGTCTCGGTCGAGGGCGACGCGTACACCGTCGGCCCCGCGGAGGCCGGCAGCCAGTCCATGACGACCACGGAGACGGTGACCGTCCCCAACGAGTACGGCCCGCTGTGGACCGCCGGCGGCCCGCTCCTGTTCCTCGCGGGCGTCGGCGGGCTCGCCGCCCTCGGCGTCGGGCGGCGCCGCGAGGCGTTCGCGCTCTCCGCCGCCGAGCGCGACCTGCTGGCGTTCCGCGACGAGCGCGCGGAGTTCGACGAGTGGGTCGTCACCGCGCGGCTCCCCGACTCGGTCCGCGACCGGCAGCGCGCGGAGGCCGCGTCGCTGGCCGACCTCGTGGACTTCGCCATCGACTCCAACACCGCCGTCCTCGAAGACCCCGACTCCGGGACGTGTTACGCCGTCACCGACCAGCTCGTCGTCGCGTACGAACCGCCCGAACCGGCGACAGCGGCCGGCGAACCGACCGAGACGGGACTGTTCGAAGCAATCACCGAAGCGGACGGCGAACAGGCCGGCGACGAATCGGCGACCAGCGACTCGGCGGAGGACGCTCGCGAGGAGACGCCGCGGCCGCAGGACTAGCAGTAGGTGCTCGCTCGACTTCGTTATCCAGAGCGGCGCGTGATACTGGGCGGCTATATCGGAAGTAGGGATGCTTAGTTGTCGCGTCGGTGTTCCTCGATGTCTTCCGCTCGTCTGTTTATCTCGGCGAGTTCACGGACGCGCTGGCTGTCCGACCCGCCGTGGCCGATGCGGACGGACAGGTCCAACGGGGACGGAACGAACCGACCCTCGGCGTCCTCCTCACCGGATTCCTCACCGGCTTTCTCTTCGGATTCCTCAGCGCCGCCGAATACGGAGAGGAACACCTCCCAAACACTGAGGGCCATACGTGACACCTACGAGTTATTGGAGGATAAGTGTTCATACAGTTTCACTAGCTTGCGCTCGTCAGCGAGATGGCTCGAGAAGCGAAGCGACCGGCGCGGGCTACATGAAGTCCGCGATGCCGCTCTGCTTGTTCTTGTCGTTCTCGAAGATGGATTCGAGGCTCGCCTGCAGGACTTCCAGGCGCTGTTTCGTGTACTCGCGGCAGTCGTACTCCTCGGCGACCGTGATGGCCGTGTCCATGTACTTGTTCACGGAGCCCTCGTGGACGGTGAGGTTCACGCGCCCGCCGCACTCCCGGCAGTCCCCCGTGAGCGGCATCCGGCGGTACTTCTCCCCGCAGTCCAGACACCGCGTCTCCTGCCGGCTGAACGCGCGCAGGTTCCCGATGAGGTCCGGGAGGAAGTGGTACTCGATGACGCGCTCGGCGACGTCCGTCTCGTCGACCGCCCGGAGCTTGCGCGCGAGCTCGAGCTGGGCGTCCATCTTGTCCATCATCGACCCGAGCGTCTTGTACGCCGACAGGCTCGGCCCGAGGTGGATGTCCGACGTGTCGTGGGTGTGCTCGAAGCCCGCGTACTCGGTGTCCGTCCCGAGGCTCTCCTCGGCGATCTCCACGAGGTCCTCGACCTCGCCGGGGTCGGCCATCTCCCGGGTCGCCTCGTAGAACTCCCGGGGGTACCGGCTGACGACGTCCATGTTGTGCGCCTCGTCGTCGATCTCGCTCGGGTCGATGCGCGAGGACATCACCAGCGGCGCGTCCATCCGGCCGCCGCGCTGGTCCGGCAGGTACGACTTCGAGAAGTTGATGAGGCCGTCCATCAGGAGCATCACGCAGTCCTCGTCACCGTCGCACTGCTTCGCGGCGACCCCGTTGGCGAACAGCGAGTGCGTGTCGGCGACGGTGAGACAGTAGGTGTGGTCGGTGTCAGCAGCCACGTATTCGATGTCCGCGACGTCGTCGTGAACCGTCGACCCACCGTCGGGGACGGCGACGGCTTCCGTCTCCGAGCGTGAGTCGAGGCGCGTGCTCGACAGCAGCGTCTCGTCGCCGTCGAGCTCACGCGCCTCCCTGCTCTGGACGCCGCCGTCGGTCCAGTGTTGGAGTTCGTGGTCGGGCGTCACGGTGAGTTCGCGCCCTGACTCGGTCCGAATGCGAACCATGTGGTCCGGTGCTGGATGCTTCGAGACCGCTTCGACCGGCTTCTGGACGACCTCGCCGTCCTCGGTCACCGACGGGACGAACACGTCGCCGTCGAGTTCCTGCACGAGCGTGCCGAAGTCGTCCTCGTCGGCCGTCTCGGGGTCGAGGCGGTCCTCGACGAGCGTCTCGATGGGGTCGTAGTGCCACTCGCCGGCTTCGTCCTCGAACCACACCTTCGTCTCGGGGTGGAAGCAGTTCCGGCGTTTCGCGGCGTGGAAGTACGGATGCGCGTAGCCGACCGAGGCCGACGTGAAGCCGATGATTCTGCCGACGACGGCGGCGGAGGTGTGGGGCGCCATCCCGAAGACGAGTTCGCCGACGAGGTCGTCGCGCTCCTCGAGCTCGTAGAAGGCGTCGAGGCCGTAGTACTGGGTGAGGAGGTCGTCGACGAAGTCCGCGGTCTTGAGCATGTGTTCGGCGGCGCCGTCCGAGAGGACGACGTCCTGCACGCGGAGTTCGACGAGCTGGTCGTCGTGCTCTAAGGGGTCGCCGTGGATGTCCTCCTCGTAGCCGAGTTCGCGGAAGTGCTCGACGGTGACGTCGAGCTCGCTGGGTTTGACCGACGTGACGGGGAGGTCGGTCATGTCGTAGCGGACGGTGCCGTCCTTGAACGTGGAGACGTCGTGTTTCGCGCGGAGGACGCCCTTCTCCATCGGCTCGGGGACCTTCTCCGCGGAGGAGAGCCCCTTGACGCCCTTGAGTTGGTCGAAGGCGTTCTCGCGCTCGCCGACGGCCTGGAGGGCGTCGCGGTACTCGGCGCCGACGTCGACGGTCTGGACTTCGACGTTGTCGAGTTCGCGCTCGCAGCGCGGGCACTCGACGCGCCCGGACTCGTCGGGTTCCGCGCTGATGCCGCAGTCGGGGCACTCGTAGTGGGGGTCGGTCCACTCGCCGCAGTCCTCGCAGCGCGGCTCGTAGGTGTGGTCGCCACAAGAGGGGCACTCGCGGACGCCGAGCTGGACGTCGAGCTCGCCGGGGGTGTCGCTCATGTCGGGGGCGTAGCGGGCGGCCTCGCTGACGTCGCGCTGGCTGCCGCCGGCTTCGCCGATGGGGAAGAGCGTGTGGACCGCGGGGGAGAGGTCGCGGGACTCGGACTTCTCCGGGCGGCCCATGCGGTTCCCGATGCGGGTGGGCGCGCGCTCGCGGACCTCGAACGGCGCGACTTCGTTGACGGCGGCGAGGGCGTTCGGCCACTCGCGGGCGTCCGCGGGGAGGGCGTCCCACTCTCGGTCGAGGTCCTCGTCGACGCCGAGCGAGCGCGCGAACGGCCGCCAGTCGGTGACGCGGATCTCGTCGTCGAGCTGGTGGTGTTCGACGAGCAGCGCCTCCAGCGCGTCCCGGACCGGTTCGTCGTTCGCGACGAACAGCGCGTCCTCGCCGGCCTCCGCGTCGATGCGGCCGGCGGCGACGGCGTCGGCGAGCGTCTCGAAGGCCGCGACGTCGACGTCGTGCCAGAGGTACGTGTACGCGGGGTGGAGCGGGGCGTCGTACTCGGTCGCCCACTCCAGCGCCTGCTCGACGCTGGGCTCCTCGAGGTCGGCGTACGGCGAGTCGCGGAGGGCTTGGACGTCCGCGCCCGCTGCGTCGAGGTCCTGCACCCACCACTCCGGGGCGTAGGAGGCGGGCGCGAGCTCGTGGTTGTTCTCCACGAACTCGCCGTAGTTCACGAGGTACTCGCCGACGTCCAGAATCTCGACGACGCCGTTCCTGACCTCGAGGGCTTCCTCGGGGTCGTCGATGCGGCGGACGTCGCCGTTCGCGAGCTTGACCGTTGGGCCCTCGATGGAGTCGACGGGGACGATGCCCGCCGCCTTCCCGGGGCGCTCGGTCTTGATCTGGGTGCCCGTCGCGAGGAAGTCGTCCACGAGGTGCATCGTCGCGGGGTGGATGCCCGCGGTCGCGAACCCGTGGTTCCGCGACCGGCCGTAGCGCAGCCGGAACCCGCCCTCCTTCGAGGGGTGGCCGAAGACGGGGCGGCCCGCGATGAGGTCCCGGAGGAACTTGTTCGACGGATCCACGCGGGGCGGGCCGTCGGGTTCCTCCGCGGCGGGTTCGGCATCCTCGTCGGCGGTAGTGCTCGCGGCTTCGCCGCTCGCGCCCTCCGAGGCCTCCCCTTGGTCGCCCTCGCCCTCGCCAATCGTGCCGTCGATGAGGTCCTGCAGCCACGGCCACTCCACCTCCTCGAGGTTGCGGGTGTAGCGCTGGATCTTCGGCGCCTTCAGCGCGATGCCCTCCGCGAGCACG
Source organism: Halobacterium sp. CBA1126 (assembly GCF_009741975.1). Classification (GTDB taxonomy): domain Archaea; phylum Halobacteriota; class Halobacteria; order Halobacteriales; family Halobacteriaceae; genus Halobacterium. The sequence continues at coordinate 17,708 of NZ_WPCF01000043.1, forward strand.
AGACACATCCCGCCGCGCGCGGAGTTCGTCGCGATGCGCTCGAGGTCGCGGAACCCGTCGACCTCCTCGTCGCCGGTCGCCTCCCCGTCGAGCATCACGGGGCAGTGCTCGGTGATGTACTTCGTCTCCTTGTCCTTCGGCGAGTACTGGAGGCCGGTCTCGGAGTCGTAGAGGTCGACCTCCTCGGCGTAGCGCTCGATCTCGTCGTCCCGGGGCTTGAACCGGTCGATGTCGAGGAGCGCGCGGGCGTAGTCCGCGACCAGCACGGACAGCGCCTGCGCGGTCCCGCCCGCAGAGCGGATGGGGCCGGCGTAGTAGACGGCGACGTACTCGGTGCCGTCGTCGTTCTCGTTCACCTCGACGCGGTCGATGCCCTCGATGGGCGCCGCCACCACGCCCTCGGTGAGCAGCGCGACCGCGGTGCGGACCGCGCCCTCGACCTTCCCGGCGTTCGTCTCGTAGTCGCCGACGCGGCCCTCCACGAAGTCCTCGACGAGTTCGAGGGCGGCCTCCTCCCGGCTCATCTCGCCCTCGAGGTCGCGGACGCGCTCGGCCACCCCGTCGATGCCGAGGATGTTCTCGACGCGGTCGGCCATGTCCTTCGCGACCGGAATCTCGACCTCGGGCTCGGGGTCCTCGCCGCGCCGCTTGGCCGCCTCGGCGACCTCGAAGGCGTCGTCGAGGCCGGCTTCCAGCGACGCGAAGTACGCCTCGTCCTCGGGCCGCATCAGAGCCAGAGGTCGAGGTCGGTGGCGTCGTCGTGCTCGCGGACCAGCTCCGTGTCCAGCTCGCGGACGTACAGCTCGCCCGCGAACACGGTCGCGCGGTCGAGGTGGCCGGCAAGCGCCTGCCCGGAGCGCCGCGAGAGGGTCACGTGCGTGTGCGCGAACGGTTCCCCGTCGAGGTCGGCGAGGTTGCCGACGCAGGCGGCGACCTCCAGCGGCTCCTCGAAGCGCGCGGCCTTGTACTCGAAGTCGTCCTGGTCGTAGTACCAGAGTTCGGCGTCCTGGACCGCGCCCATGCCGACGAACCACGCGGCGTCGATGCCCTCGTCGGCGGCCAGCGACTCGATCTCCTCGCGCCAGTCGGCGCCGTGGTCGAGTCGCGCGACGAACTCGCGGCCGCCGGTGACTTCGCGGACGTTCATGCGTCCACCCAACGGGCGCGCCAGCAAAAGTCCTACCGTCTCTGAGCGTCGGGGAGCTGCGAGAACTGCGAGCGCCGCTACGGCCGGCTTATCGCCACGCGGAGAGCGCGGTGGCGTGGTCCGCTGTTACCGACATCCACGCCTCGTCGCAGGAGATGTCCGCGATGACGAGTCGGGACTCGGGACCCTCGTCGTCGAGGGAGGCCATCACGTCGGTGCCGGACGCGTCAGCCGGCTGCGCGGCGTCAGTCGTCATGACGTGTGATACAACGTGACACCCGATACTTAAGCCCGTCGGAGTGACAGGCGAAGGGAAAGTTCGGCCCTTTTGGCCGCGCCCGCTTTCGATTGTACGCACGTAGTACGTTCCGACTGTGCGGGCCGCACACCTACAGGAACGATAGGTTTATCACTGTCGCTTAGTAACTCGGGTTTTGGATGACAGACACTGACAACCTCTCCCGCCGACGGTTCCTGCAGGGAACCGGCGCCGCCGCGACCGCAGCCGCCCTCGCCGGCTGCAGCGGCGGCGACGGTGACGACGGCGACGAGGAGCCGACGGGGACGACGACCGAACGCAACGACGAGGACCGGTACCGCGGCCGCCAGATCGGCACGGCGGACTCGCTGGACCCGGTCTACGCGACCGACACCACGTCCGGCACGCACATCCAGGAGATCTTCGACGGGCTGACCAACTACGAGAACGGGACGGTCAACGTCGAGACCCTCCTCGCGGAGGACTACACGGTCTC
>NZ_WPCF01000046.1 GCF_009741975.1 Halobacterium sp. CBA1126
GCGAGCACGTCGAGGTCGTCGCTGGGGTCCTGTTCGTCGGTGTGCGCCCACGGCTCCTCGGCGACGAGGTCCCGCGTGGTGCGCAGCCCCTCGTAGATCAACTGGACGCCGGCGGCTCGCCGCGTCACCGCGTCGTCGTCCACCGACCCGTCGACGACGCGGGCGCTCAGCACCGTGAGTACGCCGGGGAGCATCGAGGACGACGCGACCTGGTCGTCGATGACCGCCCGGAGGCCGTCGGGTTCGATGTCCGCGACGGCGTCCCGGGCGGCGGCCCGCGCCTGCTCGGCCTCCTCCATCGACCGAAGATAGCGGCGGGAACGGCAAAGACCTTTGGAAACCGCCGCCACGGTCCGGTATGGTTCGCGTGACCGACGACGGCGCGGTCCGCGTCGTCACCCTCGACCGGCCCGAGGCGCGGAACGCGCTCACGCCGCGAGCCCTCGACGACCTCCGGGCGGCCGTGACCGACGCCGACCAGCCGGTCGTCTACGTCCACGGCGCTGGCGAGGCGTTCTGCGCGGGCGCCGACCTCGACGTCGTTCGAGACCTCGACGGTCCCCGCGGGGAGGCGTTCGCGCGCCGCGGCCAGCGCACCCTGAACGCCGTCGAGGACACCGACAACGTGGTCGTCGCGGGCGTCGACGGCGCGGCCCGCGGTGGCGGCGTCGAGCTCGCGCTCGCCTGCGACGTCCGCGTCTGCACGCCGGACGCGACGTTCGCCGAACCCGGCGTCTCGCTGGGCGTGTTCGGCGCGTGGGGCGGCACCCGGCGCCTCCCCGAAGCGGTCGGCGCCACGCACGCGGCGGACCTCTCGCTGTCCGGGCGTACCGTCGACGCCGAGACCGCCCGCGAGATGGGGCTGGTCTCTCGAGTCGTCGCGGACCCGCGAGCGGTCGCCGACGAAGTCGCCGCCAACGACCCGGCCGCGCTCCGCGAACTCGCCGCGCTGCTCGCGGCCGACGGCGACCGCGAGGCCTCGGACCGCGCGGAGGCCGACGCGTTCGCGCGACTGCTCGCCGACGAGCCGTTCGAGAGCTAGGGCGTCGGCGGCACCGCGCGCTTGTGCTCGCTGCGCTCGTAGAGCCCGCGCACGGTCTCCACGACGCCGTCGGGAATTCCGAGGTGGTCGGCCGTCGCGCTCGCCGGGACGTTCCCGTCGACGTTCAGCGCGAGCACCGCGTCGATGGTGTCGTAGTCGACGCCGAGCTCCTCCTCGTCGGTCTGGTCGGCCCACAGCTCCGCGGTCGGCGTCTTCGTCACGAGGTCGTCGTCGACGCCGAGGTCGCGGGCGAGCTGGCGGACCTGCATCTTGTAGAGGTTCCCGATAGGGTGGCAGTCGACCGCGCCGTCGCCGTACTTCGTGAAGTAGCCCGCGAGCGCCTCCGTGCGGTTCCCCGTGCCGAGCACCACGCCGTTCTCGTAGTTCGCGACGAGGTAGTTCAGCACCGCTCGCGTCCGCGCCCGGGCGTTCCCGACCGCGAGCTGGTCGCCCGCCGCGGGCGGGTAGAGGTCGGTCAGCAGGTCGACCACGGGGTCGATTTCCACGACGTCGTACTCGATGTCGAGGTCGTCGGCGACGCGCTCGGCGTCGCTCATGTTCTGCTCGCTGGAGACCTCCCCCGGCATCACGAGCCCGTGGACGGCGTCCGTCCCGAGCTCGTCCACCGCGAGGTGCGCGACCGTCGTCGAATCGATGCCACCGGAGAGCCCGAGCACGCAGCGGTCAGCGCCCGCCGCCTCCACGGTCTCCCGCAGGAACGACTGGATGCGGTCCCGCCGCGCGGCCAACTCCGACTCCGAGAACCGCAGGTCCAGCGGCTCGATGGTGTCTGGCGCAGTCATCGTCTCGGGGTTCGGCGCGGGCCGACTAAAACCCACTCGCTGTCGCTGATTCGTGGACGCGCGTCCACTCCCCGAAACGCTACGTTCAAGTGAGGCGGTCAGCTACTCGTTGATGGAGCGCTGGTGATGAGCAGACCCGACGGGTTTGCGAGCCGCAGGGCGCGAACGCTGAGCGCGCTGGTGGTCTAGTGGTAGGACATGAGCTTCCCAAGCTCATAGCCCGGGTTCAATTCCCGGCCAGCGCACTTCTCCACTACTCGAACCGGCCAGCGACGGCGCTGTCGCTGGCCGTTCGATACTCTCGTGAATGCGCGAGGGAATTGAACCCTATCAGTCGCAGCCCGCGCAGCCGAGCGACGCGAGGCGAGCAGGACCGTCTGATTCCGGTTCAATTCCCGGCCAGCGCACTTCGCAGTCTCACTTCGTTCGACAGCTCGTGCGCTGCCCGATGTCACGTTCGCTCCGCTCACGTGACTTCCCGGAAGACGCTGCGCGTCTTCCGATGTTCGCAGTCCTGCGGACTGCTCACTCCCGGCCAGCGCACTTCTCCACTACTCGAACCGGCCAGCGACGGCGCTGTCGCTGGCCGTTCGTCGCACTCGAAAATATCGACGAGTAACCGCAGTTACGCGTAGTGCTCGTCGAGGTAGTCGACGATGTCGTCGCTCTCGTAGAGGGCCTCCTCGCGGGCGGTGTCGACGAGGTACGGAATCTGGTCCTCGCCGCCGTTCGTCAGTTCCTCGTAGGTCCGCTCGTTGGTGACGTCGCCGCCCTCGCCGCCCGGGAGCCGGGGGTTGTGGACGACGTAGGAGACGCCGAGCTCCGAGAGCTTCTCGCGGACTTTCGCGCAGTGCGGGCAGCCTTCGGACTGGTACAGTTCCAGCATACCCGGTCGTACGCGGGCCGCGCACGTAAACGTCAGCGAACCGGCGGGTACGACTCCCGCTGCACCCACTCGCGGAGGCGGGCGTGGCCCGCGTCGCCGTAGCGCAACGGCCGCCGCCACCACGGCCCCTTCCCGGAGTCCGCCGACCACTCGGTGACAGCGCGGTTGGCGTCGACGCCGCGCGCGCCGCTCAGCGGGACGGCGCGGTCGTAGAGCCGGGAGTCGTCGGTGCCCGCGAGCATGACGGCTGCGTCGAAGGGGTCGCGCTTGCGGTGGGCGTTCCCCGCGAACACGTCTCGCTCGCGTTCGGGGAGCGCCTCGAACTCGTCGCCGGTCACGGGGTCGCGGGCGAGCACGAACTCCCCGATGACGTAGGTCCCCCAGTCGGCGGCCATCCACGGCCCGGGGTCGTCGGGGGCGTCCAGCGTCGCGTAGAAGTAGACGCGGTCGCCGGCATCGAGGTCCAGCAGCGGGCTGGCTTTCAGGCCGTGCGGGTCGCCGTACGTGTACCGCTCGCAGCACGGGTACTCGGCGAACGCCGGGTCGAGGTGGACCGGCGTCTCCCGGACGTCGTCGGGCACGTCGATGGGGAGGTCAAGGTCGGCGTACGTCGGGACGGCCTCGCTGGTCGGCTCGGTCTCGGGAATCGGGACGTAGACGAACGAGCCGTCCGCGCGCAGCGGCCCGCGGAACCCCGGCTGGTTCGTGTTCGCGGCGACGTTGAGTGCGACCGCCCGCGTCACGGCTGGAGCTGCGCGACGCACTCGCGGCAGAACCGGTAGTCGGCGTCGTTCTCGGCGCCGCACGCCGGACACAGCAGCACGGACGCGTTACTCTGGGACGACGCGACGTCCGCCGGCGACGCGCTCTCGGCGAGGCCGGACTCGGGCGTCCCGGCGTCCTCGCTCTGGAGGCGCCGCCACACGGCGAACTGCAGGGCCGCCACGAGCAGCACCGCGAGCACGAACAACCCCCATTCCATGTGTGAACGTAACACGGCCATCCTATTCAGCGCTTCGCCCGTCGGCGCGGCGCGAGTCCGGCGCGGCTCACGCGTCCGGCGGGTTCAGGTCGCGCTGGAACTCGTCGAAGTCGTCGAGGTCGTCCGGGAGGTCGTAGTCGATGCGGCGTTCTTCCTGGCGGTTCTCGCCCGCCTCGTCGACCGGTATCGCCTCGGACTCCCAGCCGGGCTTGATTTTGATGCTCTTGGCGGGCATCCCGACCGCGATGTGGTGGTCGGGGACGTCGTTCTGCACGACCGCCCGTGACCCGACGATGGCGTTCTCGCCGACGCGGACGCCGGCGCGGACGAGCGCGCCCTGCGTGATGCGGGCGTCGTCGCCGACGATAGTGTGGAAGTTCTCCACGACGGTCTGGTCGACGACGTCGTGGTCGTGGGTGTAAATGTGGGCGCCGTCGCTGAGGCTCGCGCGGTCGCCGATGGTGAGCTCGCCGCGGTCGTCGAGGTGGACGTCGTCGTGGACGACGACGTTGTCCCCCATCTCGATGTTGTGGCCGTACGTCATCGAGATGCCCTTGAACAGCCGCACGCCCTCGCCGACGCTCTCGAAGAGGTGGCCGGCGAGCATCCGGCGGAACCGCAGCGCGAACTCCACGTTGTCCGCCAGCGGCGTGTTGTCGAACTGCCGCCACAGCCACTGCAGGGGCTTCGAGCGCGCGAACGCCTCCTCGTCCTTCTCGGCGTAGTACTCGGACTCGAGGGTGGCGTTCCGCGGGTCGAAGTTCGCGAGCCGCGCGGCCTCCGTCGGCGAGACGTGGTCGTCGTTCTGCCAGCTCTCGTAGGCGTCCCGGGCGCCGTGGAGGTCCACGAGCGTCTCCGTGACGGCGTCCGCGAGCTCGTCCGGCCCGCTCGCGGCCGCGAGTCGGTCGTCCACCTCCGAGACGAACCCGCGGAGGGTCGCCTCCGCGTCGTCCGGCAGGGAGACGTGGCGCTTGGTCATACTCCTACCTCGGCTGCGGGCACTGATATTGGTTTCCGTCCCGACGGCAACCCCCGGAACCACCGCCGAACCCGGTCGCGAGCCGGCTACGACGCCGCCGCCGCCCGTCAGCGACCCCACCGGAACCGCACCCGCTAAGTGGCCGTCCCCCCAACGTGCCGGTATGCAACATCGCGAGCTCGGGAGCTCCGGAGTCGAGGTCAGCGAAGTCGGGTTCGGCGCGTGGGTCGTCGGCACCGACTGGTGGGGGGACCGCGACGAGGACGACGCCCTCGAGATGGTGGAGTACGCCCTCGACCAGGGCATCACGTACTTCGACACGGGCGACGTCTACGGCCACGGCCGCAGCGAGGAGCTGCTCGGGGAGGTTCTCGCCGAGCGCGGCGACGAGATGACGGTCGCGACGAAGGTCGGCTACGACTTCTACAACAACCCGCAGGCGGGCCACGGCGAGCTCCCGAAGGAGATGTCAGTAGCGTACCTCCGGGACGCCGTCGAGCAGTCCATGGACCGCCTCGGCGTCGACCACGTCGACGTCCTCCAGCTCCACAACCCCGACGTCGACGAACTCACCCCGGACGTCGTGGAGTTCCTCGACGAGCTCCGCGAGGACGGCCGCGCGGACGCCATCGGGGTCGCGCTCGGCCCGTCTATCGGCTGGCTCGCGGAGGGCGAGAAGGCCATCGAGGAGGCCTTCGACTCCGTGCAGTACGTCGGCAACGTCCTCGAACAGGACGTCCACAACCACTTCGTGGAGTACGTCCGCGAGCAGGACGCCGCCACCTCCCTGATTCCCCGCGTCCCGCACTCCTCGGGCCTCCTGAACGAGCAGGTCACGCCCGACACCGAGCTCGGCGAGGGCGACCACCGCGGCTTCCGCCCCGACGAGTGGTACGAGACCGGCTGGGAGAAAGTCGAGAGCCTCCGGTTCCTCGAACGGGACGGCGAGCGCACGCTCGGGCAGGCGGCCATCCAGTGGCTCCTGAGCTTCGACGAGGTCGCGACCGTCACGCCGACGTTCCGCTCGAAGGCGGACATCGACGAGTGGGCCGCGGCCCCCGAGACGCCCGCGCTCAGCGGCGAGGAGCGCGAGCGCGTCGCCGACCTCTACGCGGACAACTTCGGCGTCGACCGCTTCGACGGCATGAGCCACGAGGACTACCGCACGAGCGTCGACGGCGAGGACCTCCAGGCCGCGGGCCTCATCGGCTCCGCGGACTGAACGGCGAACCGGCAGCAATCTTTTCTACTGGCTCTGTGTCGGACGGGACGTGACACCGACGCACTCGTTCCGCCGCCGGTTCGCGGCGACGTTTCTGGCGGGCGTCCCGGGCGTGATGGCGCTGTCCGCGTACGTCTACGCGACCGTCGACCCGGCGGCCGTTCCGGGCGGCCTCACGCGGCCGGCGTACGCCGTCGCCGCGGCCGCGAACCCGCTGGTGTTGCTCGCCGCTGCCTGCGTGCTCGGCGCGTACACCGCGCCCCGGATCGGATTCCAGTCCTACCTCGCGGAACGCGCGGAGGGCGACGCGACGGTGTGGTCGCGCCTCCGCGACGACCTGCCGCTGGCGGTCGGCCTCGGCGTCGGCGGGGCAGTCGCAGTCGTCGCGTTGGACGTCGCGTTCGCGGCGTTCGTCGCCGACGACCTCGTCGCCGTCGCGGACCCGGGGACGGTCGGGGACGTGCTCGCGTACGCCCCGGTGCGCTTCCTCTACGGCGGCGTCACGGAGGAACTCCTGTTGCGGTACGGGCTCATGTCCGCGCTCGCGTTCGCCGGCTGGAAGCTCACGGGGTCGCCGGCGCGCGGGCCGTCCGCCCCCGTCGTCTGGGTGGCCGTCGTCGTCGCCGCGGTGCTGTTCGGCGTCGCCCACCTCCCAGCGCTCGCCGCGAGCGTCGACCTCACGCCCGCGCTCGTCGCGCGCATCGTCCTCCTGAACGCGCTCGCCGGCCTCGCGTTCGGCTGGCTCTACTGGCGCCGCAGCCTCGAAGCCGCGATGGTCGCCCACGCCGCCTTCCACGTGCCGCTGGTCGCGCTCTCGCTCGTCACCGTCGCTTGACGCCCGTACACCTCGGCTGTCGATTCGCGGCGCTCGTGGCGATGTCCAGCGACGTAGCGTACCCGAGCGGACCGAGGGGGTCGCGCAGCGAACCCCCGACGCGAAAAGTTACGCGAGGAACACGTGCCGCGGGCGGTCAGCGAGCACGTCGCGGCCCCAGTCGACGGTGTCGGCGAAGTCGTCGCTGCGGAAGAACGCCATGGCGTCCTCCTTGGACGCCCACTGGCTCGCGATGAACATGTCGTTCTCGTCTTCGACGTTCACCATGAGGTCGGTCTCGAAGTGGCCGTCCATCTCCGCGAGCACGTCCGCGACGGCGTCGAACTTCTCCACGAAGTCGTCGGTGTGCTCGGGCTTCGTCTCGTAGAACATGCCCATCGTGCCGAAGCCGGACTCCTCGCCCGCGCGCTCGACGACCTCCGGGAGCTCGGAGAGGAAGCCCGCGGCGGTGTCGGCGGCGCTGGCGGTGTCCCAGATGGAGACGACCGCGGCGCGGTCGGTCGTGCGGCCGTCGTAGACGGCGGTCTTGACGTGCGTGTCGTAGTGGTCGAAGTTGCTCCGCAGGCCCTCTACTTCCTCGAACAGCTCGTCGACGTCGGCCTCCGAGTAGAGGACCGTCGCGTACACGTCCTCGCCGTGGGGCTTGCCCGCGTAGATGTCGAGGTCCTCAAGCTCGCCGCGGATTCCCTCGCTCTCGCTTTCTTCCTCCTCGCCGTGGTCGTGGTGACCGTCGTCGCCGTGGTCGTGGCCGTCACCGTGCGCGTGACCGTCGTCGCCGTGGGCGTGCTCGGTCTCGCCGTGGGCGTGCGCGTGGCCGTCGTCCTCGGGCGTTGGGACCTCCTCGCCGGCCATGTACGCCGCGAGGTCTTCCGGCGGGAAGCGGCGGCCGACGTAGAACTCGCCGAACTCGCCATACTTCGAGGACGCCTCGTCGAAGCGCATCTCGTAGACGATGTCCTTGACGTCCGTGAGGTCGTCCGCGAACAGCGTCACCCCCCACTCCCAGTCGTCGAGGCCCACGGAGGAGGCGATGACCTGACTGATTTTGCCCGCGTACCGCTTGCCGACCTCGCCGTGGCCCGCCATCAGCTCGGCGCGCTCCTCCATCGGGAGGTCGTACCAGTTCTGCTCGGGCTGCCGGCGCTTGCTCATCGGGTAGAAGGAGACGTACGTGTCCTCGGGAATCTCGGGGGTGAGCTTCCCCTCCATGTAGTTCCGGAGGCCCGCGTCGACGCTCTCGGGGTCCTCGAAGTACTCCGGGCTCGTGTACCCCGAGATCTCGGTGACAGAGACGTACGAGTACGACTGCTCGGTGTACTCGGCGAACGCCGTCCCCTCGAAGCGGCGCTCGATGCGGTCGAGCTCGTCCAGCGTCTCCCGGAAGTGCACGAACAGGAGGTCGGCCTTGTGGCCCGTGATCGAGAACACCGCGGAGTCGCCGTCGTCGGCGTCCGCGAGCGCTTCGCGGTCCTCGAGGAACGACTCGGCCTCGGCCAGTGCGCTCTCTCGGTCCCGTTCGGGCGCGTCCCGCCACGCGTCCCAGTCCACGGTGCGGAAGTCGTGGAGCGCGAACCAGCCCTCCTCCGTCTGCGGCGCGTCAACCATGCCTCGGTGTTCGGATTCGCCGTAGAAGGGTTTTCCTAACGAGTCCCGTCAGCGACCCGATCAGCTGACAGCCGGAGCGTTCGAGGAGTCGGCGGTGGCGTCTCCTCCGGGTTCAGAAACGCCGAATCGGACGGGTGGCCGGACCGAAACGCTTTCCACCCGAACAGCGAAACCTGTGGCCGAATGCGAAAGAGCGGTCCGCCGAAAGGGCTCGTCTCGTACCTCGTCTTGGAGCTGCTCGACGAGCAGCCCCGCTACGGGTACGAGATTCTGAAGGAGATCGAGGACCTCAGCGGCGGCCACTGGGAGCCGTCGTACGGCTCCGTCTACCCCATCCTCTACAAGTTCGAGGACGAGGGGTACGCCGAGCGCATCGAGGTCGAGGACGAGCCCGACCGCAAGTACTTCGAGATCACCGAGGCGGGCCGCGAGGAGCTCGCGGAGAAGCGCGCGGAGGTCGGCGACACGGCGAAGGACGTGACGGACGTCATCCTCGGGTTCTACCACGTGTTCGCGGTGCTGGCGACCGACGACGCTTCGCGGTGGACAACCCCGAGGCGGGGGAGGGGTGGCGCTTCGACGAGGCGTTCTCGGCGTGGATCGCGGAACAGCTCATCCGCCACCACGAGTACTACTTCGAGGAGTTCGAGCGCGTCGAGGACACGCCCGAGGAGTTCGCTGAGCGGATGGGCCTCGAGGACTAGCCCAGGAGCTGCGGCCCGAAGAACATGATGACCAGCGACGCGAGCATCGTCAGCCCGATGCTCGTGGTGACCGCGCGGGTGACCGCCCGGCGGTCGTCGATGGGGAGGCGGGCGGTGACTGCTTCGGCGACCGTCCGCAGGAGGTGGCCGCCGTCCAGCGGGAACGCGGGGATGCAGTTGAAGAACGCGAGGTTGAGGTTGATCCACCCGGTCCACAGCAGGACGTTCGCGAGCACGAACACCGCGTTGTCGGGGAGCGGGCCGGCGGCGACGTAGAAGTTCTCGTTGACGCCCGCGAACCCGGGGAAGTTGAACGCCAGCGTGGGGTCGATGAGGCTCAACAGCGGGAGGAACAGCGCGGCCGCGACGCCCTGCAGGAAGCCGACCAGGCCACTGGCGGCGCCGCCGAGCAGCAGGCCGAGGCCCGTGTCGCCGACGTTCCCGGAGACCAGCGAGAGGAACGCCTCGGCGGGGTAGAGCTGCGCGCCGAACCCGGACGCGGTGAGGCCGCTGACGCCGCTGGCGATGACGCCGCCGAAGTAACTGGAGCCGTCCTCCTGCTCGCCGAGGGTCACGTCGTACGTCTCGACGCTGCCGTCGACGTGCGCTTCGACGGCGACCGCCTCGCCGGGTTCGTGGGCCGCGAGGACGTCCCGCATGTCCGCGCCGGTGGCGACGCGCTCGCCGTCCATCCGGGTCACGATGACGTCACCTTCGCCGGGGAGGCCCGCGTCGGCCGCGGGCGAGTCGGGGACGACGGTGACGAACGCGCCGGCGGGCGCGGTGACGCTCGTGCCGTTGGCGGTCTCGAAGGTCGCGACCGTCCGGTCCTCGACGGCGGCCTCGAGGCCGGCTTGCGTGTACACCGCGGTGCCGTTCACGGACGCGAGCACGCTCCCGGTGCCGACGTCCGCGAGCGGAGAGTCGGCGGCCACCCCAGTCACGAGCAAGTGGCGGTCGACGACCACCTGCTCGCCGCTCGCGAGCGTCACCTCCACCTCGCGGCTCTCCGTGTCGGCGAGCGCCCGCTGGAACTCGGTGTTGTTCGCGACCGCGACGCCGCCGACCTCGGTGACGCGGTCGCCCGCGCCGATGCCGGTCGCGGCGGCCGCCGAGTCCTCGTGGACGCTCCCGACGAGCCCGCCGCTGGCGACGCCGACCGCGCCCGCGACCGGGCCGAAGAGGAGCGCGAACGCCACCACGACGACGAGGAAGTTGTTCGTCACGCCCGCCGCGAACATGCGGGCCTGCGAGCCGCGGTCGGCGCGGCGCTGGCTCTCCTCGTCGGGCTGGACGAACGCGCCGATGGGGAGGACGGCGAGCAGTACGGCGCCCATCGAGTCGACGTCGATGTCCTCGACGTAGCACATCAGGCCGTGGCCGAACTCGTGGACGACCATGCCGATGAACAGCCCCGCGACGATTTCTGGCGCGACCGATAGCGGCATGAAGTCGCTGACGCCGGGGATGACCAGCGCGTTCCGCGGCTGGTTCACGGCGGAGGGCGCGGGCGGGTTCGCGAGCGTCGACGCCGCGGAGGTCACGAGCATGAACAGCGTGCCGGCGGCGACGACGAGCGCGACGCCGAGCCCGAAGTTCCCCCACGCGCGCCAGAACCGCTCGGGCCGGGCGGCCCACGCCAGCAGCCGCTTCCCGCGCTTCGTGTGGAGGGTGAGTACGGGGCCGGTCGCGGAGACGAACGACGGCAGGAGGTTGCGGGCTTTCGCCCACGACACGCCGGCCCAGTACGCGAGCAGGGCGACGCCGAGTACCGTCCAGATATCCATTACCCGGAATTCAGGGGTCCCGCGGCAAAAGCCGTTGGGTATGCGAACCGCTCAGCGCCGCCGGCGGAGCCGTCCGAGCACGAACTGGCGGTCGAGCTTCGCGAGGAACGGCCCGAGCTTCGGCCCCTGGTCCTCGTCGAAGAACAGCCGGTAGCCCGCCGAGAAGAACGCGCCGATGTCGACGTCGTGGCGCTTCGCTGTCTCGTAGATTTCGCCCTGCAGCGCGTCGCCGTCGGGGTCCTCGGCCTCGAGGAAGTCCGCGAGCTCGTCGAGCGCGGCTTCGGTCGCGGCGTCGAAGTCGTGGTCGGGAATCTCGGTGCGCTTGAGGTCGTAGTTGAACTCGTTGTCCGTCCGGCGCGCCCACTCGCGGGCGCGCTCGACGCGTTCGAGCGCCGCGTCGACCGCCCAGTCCGGGGCGTCGTCGGGGATGTGCCCTTCGCGGCGCGCGATCTCCTCGCGGAGCGCGGGGTCGTCGGTCATGCCGAGGACGGCCGCGAACGTGTACGGGATGCGGATGCGCTCCTCGCGTGGGTCGTCGACGAGCAGCGGGTAGACGCGCTCGGCGCGCTCGCACTCGTCCTCGTCGGCGTCGATTTCGCCGAAGTAGACCGCCTCCATGCGGTCGAACTCGTCGACGAGCTGGTCGAGGCGCGCAATCGAGAAGTCCCGGGCGCGCTGGGGGTCCTTGCTGAAGAAGAACCGGACGACCTCGGGCTCCAGCAGCCGGAGCACGTCCTGCACGAGCACGACGTGGCCCTCCGAGGAGGAGAACGGCTCGCCGTCGAGCGTGAACCACTCGTACACCATCGGCACGGGCGGCTCGTCGCCGAGGACGTTCCGCGCGACGTCGGTGCCGGACGGCCACGAGCCCTCCGCGTGGTCCTTCCCGAACGGCTCGAAGTCGACGCCGAGGACCTGCCACTGCGCGGGCCACTCGAAGCGCCACGGGAGCTTCCCGTCGCGCAGGCTCGCGGTGCCCTCGTGGCCGCAGCCCTCGATGGTGCGGTCGCCGGCTTCGACGTCGCTGCACTCGTACTCTACGGTGCCCGCGTCGAGGTCGATGTCGGTGACGGCGTCGGTCTCGGTGACGTGCCCGCAGTGCTCGCAGATGGGGCGGAACGGGACGTAGTCGTCGTCGACCTTCTCCTGGTACTCGCTCAGGACGTCGACCGCAAGCTCCCGGTGCTCCAGCAGGAACTCGGTGACGGCTTCGAGGTCGCCGTCCTCGTACAGCGCGGTGTTCGACACCATCTCCACGTCGACGCCGAGCAGCTCCGCGGACTCCTCGATGAGGTTCGAGAAGTGCTCGCCGTAGGAGTCGCAGCAGCCGAACGGGTCCGGAATCGCCGTGTACGGCGCGCCGAGGTTCTGGCCGAGCGCGCCCGCGTTCACGTCCCCGAGGTCGACGAGGTCGCCGTCGAGGTCCGCGAGCTTCCGCGGGAGCTTCCGGAGCGGGTCGCGGTCGTCGCTCGTGAACAGCTGCCTGACCTTGTAGCCGCGCTCGCGCAGCACCTCGGCGACGAAGTAGCCGCGGAGGATCTCGTTCATGTTCCCGAGGTGCGGGACGCCGGACGGCGAGATGCCGCCCTTGATGACGATTGGCTCCTCGGGGTCGCGTTCGAGGACGCGGTCCGCGACCGCGTCCGCCCAGAAGCTCCGGTCGTCGCCGAGCGCGTAGGGGTCGTCGTCGGGGTGCATTACTGGTCGTCCGCCCAGTAGGTCATCTGGTCGGCGGTGCCCTCCGGGATGACGTCCGTCCCGTCGTGCTCGCCGCGCAGCACGGCGTCCACGATGCGGGAGGGGTCGGTGCCGTCGAGGACGATGGTGCGGACGCCCGAGCGCTCGATGAGCTTCGCCGCGAGCAGGTCGACGGGCGCCGACGACCCCGCGTTCATCTCGATGTCAGCGATGATGTCCACGAGGTCGCCCGCGGTCATCCGCTCGTAGTGCTCGGCGTCGGCGTCCTCGTTCGGGTCCGCGCTGAACACGCCCGGGACGCTGGTCGCGTACAGCAGGAGGTCCGCGTCCGTGTACTCCGCCAGTGCCGCGCTCACGGCGTCGGTCGTCTGCCCCGCGACCACGCCGCCCATCACCGCGACGTCGCCGCGGCGAATCGCCTCCCCCGCGGTCTCGTAGTCCTCGGCGGGGCTCGGCGCCGCCATCCCGTCGAGGGCCGCGATGAGCAGGCGGGCGTTCAGCCGCGTGACGTCCACGCCGATGTCGTCGAGTTCGATCTCGTTGGCGCCGAGCTCTCGCGCCGCCGTGATGTACTCCCGCGCGACACCCCCGCCGCCGACGACGGCCCCGATCTCGCAGCCGGCGTCGGCGAGTTCTTCGATGGCGGCGGCGTGAGCCTCCACCCGCTCGTGCGCGAGGTCGGGCGCGAGGACGCTACCGCCGATAGAAACCACGACACGCATACTACACCCTGATACCCCTGTTGCGTCCTTAAGGGTTGTCAACTCCCGTGCAACGGCTGCGAACGCGACGAACGGTTTTCCGGCCGGCGCTCCGAGCACGGGTATGGTCGCGGTCACCGACCCCGCCGTCCTCCTGACCGTCGCGTGGCTGCTCGTGCTGTTCGCGACCGCGTGGCGCTACCAGTTCGGCTCGCTACCGCCGCTGCGGGCGTTCGCGCTCGTGGCCGTCGCGCTCCTCTGGCTGGCGTACTCGCTGCTCCAGCTCGGCGACCTGCTCTCGCCTCCCTACGACGACGTGGTCAACGTGGTCGCCCTCCTCCTTTTCCTCGCCGGCCTGTCGATGGGCTGGCGGTGGTGGCGCGCGCGGTAGCTGGCGACACCTACAAGCCGCGAGCCCCCCGACGTTGGAGTATGCAACTTCACGGCATCGTCGGCGACGCGCCGGCGGCGTCGCGGACCGGCTCGCCGACCGGCTCGCCGAGCGCGGCCGCGTCGGCGTCGTCCGCGCCGGCGACCCCGACGTCCCGGACCGCACCACGTACACCGTCGGCGACGGCTGGACGGGCGCCGGCCCCGACGCCGACGTCGACGACGTGCTCGACGACCTCGCCCGCGACCACGACTACGCCCTGCTCGTCGGCTTCCCGGACGCCCGCGTCCCCCAGATTGCGGTCGGCGACGCCGCCGTCGAGGACCCCGCGCTCCGCGTGGACCCGGACGACCCGGACCTCGACGCGGCCGTCGAGGCAGTCGAAGCCGCCGACCCGTTCGAGACGCTGTCCTCGCTGGTCGCGGCGCTGAAGCGCTCCCCCCGGGCGGACTACGCCGGCGCGATCGCGACGTTCACGGGCCGCGTCCGCGCGCTCGAGGACGACGAGGACGAGTGGACGGAGTCGCTGACCTTCGAGAAGTACGAGGCCGTCGCCGCCGAGCGCACCGCGGCCATCCGCGAGGAACTGGAAGCCCGCGACGGCGTCCTCGACGTCCGCCTCCACCACCGCGTCGGTCGCGTCGACGCCGGCGAGGACATCGTCTTCGTCGCCGTCCTCGCGGGCCACCGCCGGGAGGCGTTCGAGGCCGTCGAGGACGGCATCGACCGCCTCAAGGAGGAGGTCCCGATCTTCAAGAAGGAGGTCACCGTCGAGGGCGAGTTCTGGAAGCACGAGCAGTAGTCGAACCGGTCCGCGAGCCGACGATTTCACGCCCGATACCGCCGCCGAACCGCCGCTCGACCCCCGGTTTCGCGCGCCGCGCGTCCGACCTTAGAAACAGATATATTTATCCAGAAATAATCTCTCTGAGCGCTCGGTAAAACGTCTAAGCGAATCTCGAACCGTTGTAAAACGTTCGGGGAAGTCGGTTTTCGGCTGAAATTGCGCGAATCTGCCCGAACGTTCACCCCTTTATAACCTCCCGCAGCCAGTAGGGTGAATCGAAGATGAGCGCAACACAGACCCCCTCCACCGACGCCGACGAACCGCAGGACAAGGAGACGCGGCTCAAGGCGTACCTCCGCGAGAAGGCCGACGACGGCGAGGTGTACTTCAAGAGCAAGTTCATCGCCGACGACGTCGACCTCTCCCCCAAGGAGATCGGCGCGCTCATGGTGAAGCTCTCGAAGTCCGCGACCGACCTCGAAGTCGAGAAGTGGTCGTACACCAGCGCCACCACCTGGCGCGTGCAGTCCGCGTAACCCCCCGCTCGCGCTCGCACCGCCCTGACACAGCCGCCCTTCCCTCCCGCTTCTCTCGACCGGTAGCCGCGCGTGCCGGCGACTAAGTGCTTAAACCGCTGGAACGGTAAGCGACGGTGATGTCGGCCCAGCCGCCCGACGGCGCCCCCCATCCGGACTCGTTCGCGTCGGTGTTCGACGTCTACGAGGTGCGCCGCGACGACGGTCGCGTGCTCTACTTCGGCGACCCGCGCGCCGACCGCCAGACCATCGAGGAAGCCGTCTGGCCGGCGTTCCGCGAGCAGGGCTACGAGGTCCGCCTCGCGCGCCGCACGGGCGAAGCCGTCCTCGTCGCGGAACCCCGAGACGCGAACGAGGACCGCGGCGTCCCGTGGACGAACGTCGCGCTGTTCGTCGCGACGCTCGCGTCGACGCTGTTCGTCGGCGCGAACTGGTACTACGTCGACCCGTTCTCCCCCGAGGTCGTGCGCGCGCTGCCGTTCACGCTCTCCGTGGTGGGCGTGCTCGCCGTCCACGAACTCGGCCACTACGCGATGAGCCGCTACCACGACGTCGACGCCTCACTCCCGTACTTCATCCCGTTCCCGTCGCTGTTCGGGACGATGGGCGCGGTCATCCGCATGCGCGGCCGGATTCCCGACCGGCGCGCCCTCTTCGATATCGGCGCCGCCGGCCCACTCGCCGGGCTGGTCGCCGCCGTCGCCGTCTCCGCCGTCGGCCTCTGGCTCCCGCCAGTGACGGTGCCGGCGGAGTTCCTCGCGTCCTCGGCCGCGGTCGAAGTCCAGTTCGCGTACCCGCCGCTTTTAGAGGCCGTCGCCGCCGTCATCGGCGAGCCGCTGTCCTACAGCGACCCCGCGAAGTCCGTCAATCCGGTCGTGATGGGCGGCTGGATCGGGATGTTCGTGACGTTCCTGAACCTCATCCCGGTCGGCCAGCTCGACGGCGGCCACGTCCTCCGGTCGCTGGTCGGCGAGCACGCCGACCGGGTCGCGCCACTCGTGCCGACGGCGCTGTTCGCGCTCGCGGGCTACCAGTGGTTCGTCGCGGACGCCGGCGACACCGCGGGCATCTGGATCGTCTGGGGCGTCATCGCGACGCTGGTCACGTTCGCGGGCGGCGTCGACCCCGTCGACGACGCCTCGCTGGACCGCCGCCGGGTCGCCGTCGGCGTGCTCACGTTCGTCCTCGGCGCGCTCTGCTTCATGCCTGTGCCCATCCAGATCGTCGGTTAGTGCGTCCAGCCGCGGTCCGCCAGCGGCTCGCCGTCCAGCGTCACGCCGGCGTCGGTGACCTCGCCGACCACAGAAATCGGGACCGCTGTCGCCTCCCGTACCTGGTCCACCGCACTCTGGGGAACGGTCGCGACGAGCTCGAAGTCCTCGCCGTACGACACGGCCGCGTCCAGCGGGTCGTCGACCGAACCGCGGAGTTCGTCCGCGACCGGGACGCGCTCGGCGTCGACGGCGAACCCGCAGTCGCTGGCCTCGGCGAGCTGGTGGAGCGAGCGCGCGAGGCCGTCGCTGGAGTCCATCATCGCCGTCGCGCACTCGGCGAGCGCGCGGCCCGCCGCCACGCGCGGCTCGAACCGGAACAGCTCGTTCGCCGCCTCGACGTTCCCCGACTCGAAGCGCTGCATGGCCG
Organism: Halobacterium sp. CBA1126; assembly: GCF_009741975.1. Lineage (GTDB taxonomy): Archaea > Halobacteriota > Halobacteria > Halobacteriales > Halobacteriaceae > Halobacterium. The sequence continues at coordinate 16,600 of NZ_WPCF01000046.1, forward strand.
CCGCCGTCCGGCCGAGCGTCCCCGTCACGACGAGCGCGTCGCCGGCGGTCGCACCGCTCCGGAGTACGGGGTCGTCCGCGCGGCCGATTGCGGCCGTCGCCACCGTGAACTCCTCGTGGCCGTCGAGGTCGCCGCCGACGTACTCCGCGTCGACCGCCTCGCAGACGTCCAGCGCGCCCTCCACGTACGCGCGGAGTTCGCCCTCCTCGAACTCCGGCGCGCCGTAGACGCCCACGGCCGCGGTCGCGTCGGCGCCCATCGCCGCGACGTCCGACAGCGACGCGCCCACCGACCGCCAGCCCGCCGTGTACCGGGTCGTACCGGCCGGGAAGTCGGTCGCCTCGTGGAGCATGTCGATGGTGAACACCGTGTCGTCGACGACCGCGGCGTCGTCCCCGGCGCCCGCGACCAGCCCGCCGACCACGTCGAGGGCCGCCCGTTCGTTCATGCTCCCGGATTCGAGGGCCCGGCGTAAAACGCTCCGGATGCCGCGCGGTTCGGGGGCGCTTCCGGAGCCTAGACGGCCCCGACGGCGCCCACGAGTCCCTAACGATGGCTTTAAACGAATCCGACGTGAATTCCGGGTAATGGCAACTCTCTACGACGCTCCCGCCGACGAGCTCGTCGACGAGCTCGCGAGCGAGCTCGAAGACCGACTCGACGAACCGGACTGGGCGCAGTTCGCGAAGACCGGCGTCGGCCGCGAACTCCCCCCCGAACAGGAGGACTTCTGGGCGCGCCGCGCCGCCAGCATCCTCCGGAAGGTCGCTATCGACGGCCCCATCGGCGTCAAGCGCCTCGCGACCGCCTACGGCGACACCACGGACGGCTCCAACCGCTACCGCGTCTCCCCGCCGGACAGCACGTCCAGCTCCCGGAACATCGTCCGCACCGCGCTCCAGCAGCTCGAGGACGAGGGCCTCGTCGAGCAGCAACACGACCGCGGCCGCGTCGTCACCGCCGAGGGCCGCAGCCTCCTCGACGAGACGGCCGGCGACGTCATCGAGAACCTCGACCGCCCCGAACTCGAACGCTACGCGTAATCCCCTCCGTTCTCCGTCGTCGCCGACCGCGTAGCCGTGGCGCTCCCGCGGTTGCGTTACAATTATCCGGATTCGCCGACTACTGACGAGTATGAGTGGGAGCCCGGACGACGACCGGCTCGAAGAACTGCGCCAGCAGAAGAAAGAACAGCTCAAACAGCAGCAACAGCAGGGCGGCGGCGACCGGGAGACCGCCCAGCAGGCCCAGCGCGAGCAGGCCGAACAGCAGAAGCAGGCGCTGCTCAAACAGCACCTCACCGACGGCGCGCGCAAGCGCCTCAACACCATCAAGATGAGCAAGCCGGAGTTCGCCGAGAAGGCCGAACAGCAGATTCTCGCGCTCGCCCAGTCCGGCCGCCTCCAGGACCAGATCGACGAGGAGCAGATGAAAGACCTGCTCCGCGAACTCAAGCCCGACTCCCAGAGCTTCAACATCAACCGCCGGTAGGCGATGCGGCTGGGCTTGCTCTACAGCGGCGGGAAGGACTCCACGCTCGCGGCGCTGCTCGTCGAGCGCTTCTACGACGTCACCCTCGTCACCGCGCACTTCGGCGTGACCGACGAGCACGAGCACGCGCGCCGCGCCGCCGACGCCGCGGGCTTCGAGTTCCGCGCGCTGGAGCTCGACCGCGAGGTCGCCGAGGACGCCGCCGAGCGCATGCGCGAGGACGGCTACCCGCGCAACGGCATCCAGCACGTCCACGAGCAGGCGCTGGAGGCCGTCGCAGCCCTCGACTTCGACGCCGTCGCGGACGGCACCCGCCGCGACGACCGCGTTCCCACCGTCTCCCGCGCGCAAGCCCAGAGCCTCGAGGACCGCCACGGCGTCGACTACCTCTCGCCGCTCGCCGGCTTCGGCCGCGGCGCCGTCGACCGCCTCGTGGACGCCGAGCTCGACGTCGAGGTCGGCCCCAGCGAGGAGATTCCGCGCGCCGACTACGAGGCCGAACTGCGCGCGATTCTCCGCGCCGAACACGGCGAGGAGGCCATCCGCGAGGTGTTCCCGGACCACGACCAGACGTACGTCCACGGCCTCCGCGAGTAGCCGTCGTCCCGCAATCGAACCACTCTTCTCTCGGCGCTGACTCCGTCCGCGTGAATGGAGTCCGGGCTACTCTACGCGCTCGCCGCCGCCGGCCTCTGGGGCACCTACCTCTTCGTCCTGAAACGCTACTTCGTGGGCGTCCACGGCGCCGTCCTCACGGTGTTCGTCAACGCCGCCGCAATCGCGTGGTACCTCCCGTTCGCCGTCGCGACCGGCGGCGACGGCCTGCCGGCGTTCCCGTCGATGGGCGCGTGGGCGGTCGCGGTGTTCGCCGGGACCGTCGTGTTCGGCGCGCTCGCGTTCGTCGTCTCCGTGCAGGCGCTGGCTGTCGGCGACGTCTCCTACGTCGCGCCAATCGCGAAAATCGTCCCCGTGTTCGTCGTCCCCATCGAGGTGCTCGTCCTCGGCGCGTACCTCGAGCCGACCGCGGTCGCCGGCATCGTCGTCGCCACCACCGCGGTCTACCTCGCGAACTACGAGGGCGGGGACGTCCTCGAACCGTTCCGCCGCGCCGTCCACTCGCGGGCCGCCCAGCTCGCGCTCGTCTCCGCGGCGCTGTTCGCGGTCAGCGACGTCGGCCGCCGCGTCGTCCTCGACGGGTTCACGTTCCCGACGCGGCTCTGGGTGCCGGTGTACCTCGCGAGCGTCGCCGCCGTCGTC
>NZ_WPCF01000009.1 GCF_009741975.1 Halobacterium sp. CBA1126
CGGTGACGGTAGTGCAGCCGGCTCCCGTCACCGCTCGAGAATCGTGCCGCTCGCACCGACCGCGATGTGCGGCCGGCCGACTGCAATTCCGTAGAGGTTCTCACCGGTCGGCGACGCTCGCGTCCACCAATCGAACCACCGCGCGAGCGTCCGCAGCGGCGGGGCCTTGTACCCCATCCGGTGGACGACCGTTCCACTCGCCCCCCACCGCATGCACACACCCACACGCCTCGACTTCCACGTCATGGAGCGCTCCGTCCGCCGCCGACTCCCCGCTCCCACTCGCCGTCCGATCCCACGACGATTGCCCCGCTATCGCCTGCGAGCACGACCGTCTCAGCACTCCGCATCGCAATATCAGTCAGTGTCTCGTCGAACGCCGGCGTCTCCAGCTCGTCCCACGTCTCGCCGTCAGTCGTCTTGAACACCGCATCGTTCTCGTCGACGAGGAACGTCGCCGACGCACTCGCCGCAATCCCAGCTATCGCGGCACCACTTCCCGGCGTCGCCCGCGTCCACGTCCCCGCTTGTCCGTTCTGTTCGGAGACGATGACGTGCCCCGACGCATCGACGAGATAGACCGTGGCGTCGCCTGCCGGGCCGGCCACGGCGATATCCGTAAACGTGGTCGTCACCCCATCCGGCGCCGTCCGATCGGTCACCGACCCCGACGCGGGGTCGTATTCGCCGACAGCGCCACTCGCCCCAGCGACCCACACGCGCTCGCCGCCTGCAGTCGCCGCGACACCACGGAGGTTATTCCCGTTTCCGCTCGGTCCAGAGTCCGTGACGAGCGTCCAGTCGTCCGCCGTTCGGTCGAGTACGACCCCGCCAGCACCGACCGCGACCGCCCCTTCCTCGATGTGGACGACGTCGTGGAGCGTCCGCGCTGTCGGCGTCTCGACGCCGTCCCATCCGCCGTGCGAGTGCTGCTGGTCGGCACCGTGACTGACTGCGAGCGGCGCGACCGCCACACCCGACAGCCGCAGGAACGAACGGCGGGTGGTTCCAGACATCACCCAGCCGTTACCAGTACAGCGGAAAGTGCTCTGTGGCCACTCACGTGGCGCTGCTCACTGCGTGCGCTGGTCGAGGTGCTCGCGGAGCGCGCGGACTTCCTCGCGGACCGCCCGCCACTGGTCGATGCTGCCCGGCACCGACTGGCCGACTCGGCGGCTGCCGGACACCGTGTCGGTGTCGATCGCTTCGTCGACGAGCGAGCGGACGTTCCGCGGGTCGCCGATGCGCCGGTACGTGAACCCACCGCCGCCCGCAATCTCGAACTCGACTGAGCCGTACCCGAACACCGACCCCGTCAGCGACTGCGAGAACGTACTGTTCTGGACGGTGTACAGCATCGCCTGGGACACGCTCCGCGAAAACACGCCCGTCCGCTTGTACAACGCCTCGTCAGTAATCACGTACTGCGTGCGCTGGTTCTGAAGATACCGCCACACGGGAACGGCCATCCCAACCGGCACTAGCAGTGCTGGCAGCACAGAGCCCCCGACGACGACGCCCGCGATTCCTGCCGCGACGAGTACGAGCCCGACCACGACTGCCGGCAGGACGACCGTGACGCGCGGCCGCCCGGTCCACACGACCGTCTCTCCCTCCCCCAGCGGAATCGCCGCATCGACGGACTCGGACGAGGCCTCGGTCATTCGTCGGTGCTGGTGTTCGAGTCGGCGTCGAACAGCGTCTCGTCCGGCGACGGCGCAGCGCCGTCACCGGTGGCTGTCTCGACGTCGTCCTGTGCTTCGAGGGTCGTGCGAATCCCGCGGAGCTCCTCCAGAATCTCGTCGAGGACGTCCGCTTTCGTCTCACCGGACTCCGTGGACGGCTCACCGCGCGTGGCTTTCACGCGCTTGTTGATGGCTTCCTGGACGTGCCGCGGGTCGGGAACGGACTGGAACTGCATCTCGACCCCGGACCCACCCGCGGTCGAAATGTCGACGTTCCCGTACCCGAGCCGCGTCCCGAAGAACCCCTGACTGTACGACGTGTTCTGGACCTTCTCGAAGTCGATCCGCTGGACGTCCCGCGACAACACCCCCCGACTTCCGGTACAGCGCGTCCGTCGTCACCACGTACTGGGTGTTCTCACGGTAGAGGTACGCCGCCGCGATGATCACCACACCGATGAGGAGTATGGACAGCGGAACACCGACGACGAGCGCGGGGATGAGACTGCTCTTGTGCGGTTTCCCCGACCACACGATGTCCTCGCCGTCGTCGAGCGTCAGCCAGTCCGTCGTTTCGGCATCCAAATTGGAGGGCTCTGCCATACCACTCCCTTCCGACGGCGCCGGCAAGAAGCTTCGGCCATCACCACTGTACGGAACTGAGCCCGACGATGCGGCCGCCACCGCCGCTAACACGGCGGAGTCGACGGTGTCAGACCTGGAGTTACGACCGCCAGAACGACCGGTGAACAGGACTAGAACGGGGATGATTTCGACGCGCCCGATCCACATCAGCAGGATCATCGCGGTCTTCGTCGTCCACGGGAAGGCGTGATAGCTCTCGGACGGCCCAGCGAGTCCGAACGCCTGCCCGTTATTCAGGAACGTCGATGCGGCCGCGCTCATCGCTTCAAACTCCGAGACGGTCAAGCCCACGCGGGCCGCATCGACCACGATGAACACCGTCAGCGCGAACACGAAGATGATGCTCAACAGGAGGAATCCGTACACGTCACGGACCGCCGTCTCGTCGATCGCGTTCCCACGAATCCGAACCGGCCGTACAACTTACTCGTGAACCGCGGTAAACAGGTCACGGCGGAACGGCTTCACGACGACCAGCCACCGCAGCGACTTGATCGAACAGGTCGTTGACCCCACCATCGCCCCGAGGAACATACACGCAAACAAGACGTTCTTCGCAGCCGCCGACCACAAATCGAAGTCGGCGCTCGCGAACCCAGTCATCGTAATTGTCGAAATCGTATTGAAAACCGCGTGCCGGACACGCTGCTCGACGCTGAACTGCTGGGTTCCATCGACCGTCAGCGCGAACACAACTGAGAGTGACGCAATCACAACGGTCGCCAGATGGAACTGGAACTCGTCACTCCGCCGGAACCGCCCCAGACCCTGCGTGAACACCCGATACAGGAGAATGAAACTCGTCCCACCGACGAGCATCGCCGCCGCAAGCACCCACTGCACGACGGGCGTGAACGCGCCCGCGCTCTCCGCCTCCGGTGAGAATCCCCGCCGTTGCAACCGCAGTAAACGCGTGCGCAACCTATTGTACAGCGTCATATTCGGCGCGAACCCGCCCCAGACAACGCATACAACACGACAACCACGGCTGCCGTAATTGCGGTGTACAGTCCGAAGAGAATCCGCGCCGTGCTGGCGAGCTGCGGCGTCAACTTCTGGAACGTAGCCGTCCACGTCTCCGACGCCATCAACTGCGCCCCACCAACCCCGACCTCCGACAGAATCACGGTCGCTAGAATCCCCCGCCCACCGATCACTGAATGACCTGCCGCCACATCATCAGCGACCGCGAATGTACGTCGAAATTCACCATCACTGTCGCCCCAGTCGTCGTAATCCCACTTATTGACTCGAACAACGCATTCACCGGATGCACAGTCACACCCGTCCCAGCGACCGGAAACGGGATCGCCCCGATTAGCGCAATCAACAACCAGATCAACGACGCTGCTAGGAACGACTCTCGCGCATACATCGTTCCCCCACCAGTCATTCCGAGTGTGTCTAACCCGTACCCGACGACGAGCGTCACCGCAATCGGCACGAGAAACGGCAGCAGGGGCTCCCCGTAGTCCCCCGCAAGCACCAGTGGAAACGCCAACGGAACCGCAAGCTACGTCAACGACGTTCCAACGAGATCGAGGCCCACCCGCCAGTCAACTCGAACCAACCGGAACATCCACAGCGCCCCCATCTTATCAACCCTCAACACGAGGCAACGAGTAGTAATTTTCCACTCAACCACCCACAATTCGTACGTCTCTTCCATACTGCTTCGCTCCCGGTTATCGGAGTCCTCCCTTGCGTCAAGGCGTCAAATTCTGGTTCCAGAAAACCAGGGCGTTCATTAACGACCTTTATATTCAGTTTGACCTTGTCGACCTTGTAAACAAATCAGCCCCGGAGTCTTCACAGAGGATTGGTTCCCACTGAGCGCCCACCCCTGATTCGGTAATCACGGGGGTTGGATACCGCCGTGAGGGAGTGTCGGCGGGTGGTAGGTTGAGTTAGGCGGGGTTGAGTGCATGTCAGTGCGTGTTTGATAGGGTTCAAGGCGGGCTTGTTGTGGGTCAGCGGCCGCAATACTACCACCCTTAGGGATAGTGGGAGCGCTATGATTGTCGAACGTTGGACGTGGGGTGGCCGGCGGTGAGTCGGCGCCGTCGGATTGCGGCGTTGTTGCTTGCGGCGGCGGTTGTGTCTGCGAGTATTCCCCTGATGGGGGCGTTCACGAGCACGGCAGCTGAGCGGTCGGTGTCTGTCGCGGTTGCAAACGACGACGCTGCCTTCCTGGCGTTGGAACCATCAGAGGGCCCGAATGGTGTGTATGCGACGCAATCTGGTGGGATGCTCGAACTGCAGTTCGATGGGAGTAGCACTGCTGCTGACGGGTTGAACCCGGATGCGACGACGTATGCGGCGGACGTGTTCACCGTCACGAATCAGGGCACACAGGAAGTGTCGGTAACGGTTGCTGCGCCGGCTGAGGGCATCAGCTTCTATGCCAGCGAGGGTGGGAGTGAGCAGCGTCTCGGTGGTGATGCAGGCGGTGTTCAAGTCGGCGTCGGAGAGCAAGTGAACGTCTCTGTCGAGCTCGATACGACGAACGAGAGTGCTATCGAAGCCGTCGACTCGATCACCATCGCTGCGAATGCGACGACGACGGGTGGACCAACGGAGCCGTCTGATGGGGCCGGGGGCGGGACCGTGGAGATGAACGTGTCGGGTGACGTCGTGCGGGCGAGTGGGGCGGCGTTCCCGGGACAGTCGATCCCGCTAGACCTCGGAAAGCTGCCGGACGCCCAGCAGGACGATATCAGCGTTACGTCGGCCGCGATCAATTACACTGCTGGAACGACCGTTGACACCACGGTATCGGTCGTGGACGCTGGGATGGGCGAGAGTCCGCCGACGAGCACGCCGCTTCCCGAGGATACGTCAGCGCTCACGTACCTGAACGTCTCACATCCCGAAACGCCGGCTGCGGCTATCGGAGAGGCTTCGTTCCAATTCACTTTGCCGGCTGGCGACGCATCGTCGGGGTCGGTTGACTTGCTCCGGTATGACGCGACGAACGCGACGTGGGAGACGACTTCGACGCGGATCTCGTTCGTGGAGAATACGAGTGATGGAGATGTTTACGAGGCCCGGACTGACTCACTGTCACTGTTCGCAGTCGTCGAGGCAGTTCGCGGGCAAATTGTGCAGACGAACGGGACGGCATCAGTTGTCGACGCGAGTCTCATTACTGACCCGAACAGCACGTATCCGGTGTTTGCGTACGAGACGTACCGGACGCAGTCGTTGAACGCGTCGTTCTGGGAGCAGGACGCTACAGCGGACGCAGACGACGCAGCCAGCGTTATCCGCGAGAAGCTCCGAATCAACTTGAAGCAGGCGGCGAAGGACACGGCGATTTCGAAGTTCGTGTCGTACGTGGATGGTGTACTTAAGACGACGCTTGGATTGAGTGGGATTGGGACGCTGCTGACGGCAATCGACGTGACGTTGTCCTCGGCCGAGTTCGCCAGCTCACTTGGTCCGGCGATTCAAAAGCAAGCCGTCGCGGTACACGTTGATCCTGGCACGCCGTCCTATCATGATCTCCGCGGAAACCTCGAAGCCCTCGAGGAGAACTCCGCGGCGTACGAGAACGCTGACACGGAACGCGAGCAGGACGCGCTTCTCGAAGAGCGGGCGTCCCTACTCCGGGATACCTACCAGTTGCTGCCGACGTACCTCAACGACGTCCACGAGGATGTCGTCGAGGACACGGCGGGCGGCGAGGACCCCCGTGCGTACAAGCAGATTCGGTCGAACGTCGAGTCTCTCCGTCTCCTCCTCAAAGCCGACTACGAGGAGACGACCAGAGAACGGTACGACGCGCCGCGTCGTTCGCTGGCGCAGGGGACGTCGATGCCAACGCACGGTTGGGTCGCGTTCGGCAGCGCGGAAGTGTACGACACCATGGACCATCCCGATGACTACGTCGTCCTCAGACTCAACGCGAGCGCGGCGGCAGCGACCGAGACGGACGTGAGTATCTCCGTTACCGGTGCTGACGCGGATGCACTCGACGCCACCCTCGTTTCTGAGCGGCCAGACACCCCGCGTGCTGCTAACGGGCGTACGCTGACCGTTGACGGGCTTTCGGAGGTCGATACGGTCATCGAGAATCCGGCGGCGACGTCGTACCTCGTCATCGAACCCGGCAGTACAACCGGTCCCGTGCGGGTGGTCGCGGATGCCGGATCGACACCTGTCAGTCTTAGTGTCGCTGAGCGTGCGGGGCCGGACATTCAGCGACCACACGCTGATCTCGTTACCAGTCCCGATCCGGTTCGGTTACGGGACGGTGACGTGGTGTACGCGAGCGAAGGAGGGGACACTGACCTCGTCTGGTCGTTGTGGGACGACAAGACGCCGACCGACGAGCTTGACTACCGGCTTCGCGTCGCCGGTGGCTCTGGATTCTCTGATTGGACTGCGTGGCGGTCGACGCCCGCTGATGGGCGCGTAACGCCGAACTTGACGTACGATGAGGGACTGACGCGCGTGCAGCTGCAGGTCCGCGACGGCGTCGGGCGGACGACGACGCGAAACGCGGACGTGGTTGTCACGGCGGGACCGCCGCAAACGACGCTCGCAGCGCCGTCGGCCGGTGACCCGGAGACTGGCAAGGTGTTCGTTCGTGTGCTGCCGGATCGACGAGTCGAGCGGATCGACGTCCAGTATCGGGTAAACGAGAGTGCGCCGTGGCGGAATCTGCGAACGGTTACTGATACGGCGGGATTCGAGTCAGTAACACCGCCGCCCGTGGGTACCGTCGACGTTCGGGCACGTGCGGTGAGTCTCGCGAACGAGACCGGTGACTGGGCCCGGGAATCGCTGACGTACGATCCGAGCGGGCCAGCGGATACAACGCCGCCGGATGTTGAGTTGGCGTCTGCACCGGCGGTTGTGCCGACGCGTATTGATGGTGCGGTCGTTGAGCGCCGGGTCGTCTCCGCGGAGTCAGCGACAGTGTCGTGGTCGGCGACTGACGGCGGGACGCCCGACAGTGAACTTGCGTACCGTGTCCGCGTTGGTGACGGGTCGTGGTCGGCGTGGAACGACTCTGGCGGTGGGTTGGTTAGCGTGGAGCCGACGATATCGGCTGACGGAACGACGGTCCGCGTTGAGGTGCGTGATAGCGCCGGGAACGTCGCGTCGCGGTCGGTCACGTTGTTCCGAGATACCGATCGGCCGACTGTCGACGTGGCTGTGACTGCTGACGTGACTGGCGCGGTGGTGAATCCGAGTGCGGACGAGCCGGTGTCGAGTGTTGAGCTACAGTACCGGGCGGTTGACGAGGAATCGTGGACGGACTGGCGGGCGCTCGGGTCAACCACACCCACCGACGTGCACCTCGGTGCAGCGGGGAAATTCGAGCTTCGTGCACGCGGAGTTGACACTGCGGGGAACGTTGGACCGTGGACTGAACCGGTCGCGTTCAGGAGTCTCCCCGCGGAGCGGTCGACACCGATATCAGACGGCTCAGAGCGATTGTCCGACGGCGGTGAGATTGAGTACGACGTTCCGAACGCCTCTGAAGTCGGTGAAGGCGCCGCTCGTGGGTACTTAATGTACAACGCACTCGTCGACCAGATCGACGGGGAACTCCTGCTCGATGTCTACATGGTCGCCCGCGACGGCTCCGAAGTGCAGGTCGACGAGATTGCGCTGACTGAGGAGGGCAACCAGACGGTCGCCGCGGACCTCCCCGCTAACTTCACGACTGCCGATAAGCTGCGTGTGGAAGCCCGCGGTGATGGGTCGGTCGTACTCGCTAGTCTTCGTGCGATCGGTGCTGAACCTGATGTGCCACCGCTGACCGCAGCACCCGCGAACGCGACCGTCGGGGCAGACGTGGTACTTGCGACTGACGGCGGTGAGCAGAATGATAGTTACGTAGACAGCTACGAGTGGGATATTGATGGAGACGGGTCGTACGAGCGCATCACGGATGAACCGACGACAACCGTCGTCTACAACCAATCGCTGACGGTGAACACGACGCTTCGCGTGACAGATATCTTCGGCGCGAGCGTGATGCGGTCCGCGCGTGTCCGCGTGAACGCGCCGCCATCTGCTACTGTCGACGGTGCTACGACGGTTCGGACCGGCGTGGACGCGTCATTCGACGCGACGGGGAGTTCTGACACCGACGGGACGGTCACCGCGTATCGGTGGGATATCGATGAGGATGGTGACGTCGAACGAAATGGAGCGACGACATCCGTTGCGTTCGAAGACGACGGGGTGTACGAAGTTGCGGTGACGGTGGTTGATGACGACGGCGCAACCGACACGACGACGACCAACGTGACGGTGCGTAATCGACCGCCCGAGGCCGCTGCCGGTATCAACGAATCGGAACCGTTGGTCGAGGCGCCTGTCACCTTCGATGCAACCGACAGTGGTGACACCGACGGCACCGTTACAACTGTCGAGTGGGACGTCGATGCTGACGGGGTCTTCGAGCGTGAAGGCGCGACGATACGGCGTGCGTTCAGCGACCCAGGAACGAGGACGGTCACAGCTCGTGTAACCGACGACGACGGCGCGACCAACGAGACGACCGTCACCGTTGACGTGAATGCGCCGCCAACTGCGTCGGTGGCCGTGCCGTCGTCAGTCTACACGCAGGAGACACTAGCAGTCGATGGGACCGACAGCAGTGACCCCGACGGCGAGGTAATCGACTACGACTGGAGCATAGAGGGAGCGTCCGCAGCCGGACCGAACGGGTCGGTATCGTTCAGTGATGATGGCGTCTACGAAGTCTCACTCACGGTGACCGACGACGCCGGGGCGACGGACACGGCCACGGCGAACGTCACCGTGTTGAATCGGCCGCCGGTCTCGGTTGGTATCGTCGAAACTGCCACGCCGGTCGTCGGTGAGCTGGTCGCTTTCAACGCCGCAGGCAGCTTCGATCGTGATGGCGTCGTCGACAGCTACGAATGGGACGTCGATGGTGACGGCGAGGTGGAGGCGAACAGCGCCACCGCGTCGACAATCTACGACACGTATGGGACACAGACAGCCACAGTGACGGCCGTCGACGACGACGGTGCTGGTAACGAGACCGCAGTCACGTTCTACGTGAACGCACCGCCTCAGCCAGTCGTCAACGCGACCGACCCCGCGTACACCGGTGAGCCGATTTCACTCGCCGGGACTGCGAGCACCGACCCGGACGGTACCATCACCACGTACCGGTGGGATATCGACGCAGACGGCAGCGTCGAGCAGACAAATTCGACGACTGCGGTGTCGTTCACCGACGACGGCACGTACCCGGTGAAGCTTACAGTCGTCGATGATAATGGCACGGCGCGGGCGACGACGACGAACGTCACAGTACTGAACCGGCCACCAGCAGCATCAGCAACCGCCAACGAGAGCAATCCAACGGTTGGCACACCCGTCGCCTTCGAAGCGACCGGTAGCCGCGACCCAGACGGAACCATCGCCAGCTACCAGTGGGACGTCGATGCTGACGGAACCTTCGAACGCGAAGGCGCGACGATACGGCGAGCGTTCAACGAGTCCGGTCTGCGAACGGTCACCGCCCGCGTCACGGACGACGACGGCGCGACCAACGAGACGACCGTCACCGTCGATGTGAACGCGCCACCGATTGCCGTAATCAACGGAACGGAACCCGTCTATACCGGTGAGCGGGTCCCCGTCGATGCAACGCCCAGCGCCGACCCCGACGGGGCCATCGAGCGGTACGAGTGGGATGTTGATGGTGACGGTGGTGCCGAGCAGACCGGCGTGAACGGCTCGGTGTCCTTCGAGGATGACGGGGTCTACGAACTAGCGCTGACCGTGGTCGATGACGACGGCGCAGCCGACACGACGACGGCGAACGTCACGGTTCGCAACCGACCGCCCGAGGCCGCTGCCGGTGTCAACGAGTCGGATCCGTTGATCGGGGCTCCCGTCGCCCTTGATGCGGCTGACAGCCTCGACCCCGACGGGGATGTCGCGACCTTCGAGTGGGACCTCGACAACGACAGCGACTACGACCGGTCCGGGGAAGCGGTCGTCGCATCCTTCGACCGGGCTGCCGAGCGAATGATTCCGGTTCGCGTCACGGACGACGACGGTGCAACCGACACGACGACCGTCACCGTCGACGTGAACGCGCCGCCAACGCCCGTGCTTTCGCTCCCCGAGTCCGTGCGTACCAACGACGCGGTCGTGCTGAACGGTACCGCGAGTACCGACCCGGACGGCGAAATCGTCGACTACGAGTGGCTCGTCGACGGATCGGCGAACCGTGCTGGCGACCGGACAAACATCTCGTTCAGTGACGATGGCGTTTACGAAGTGACGCTCGCGGTCACGGATAATGATGGGGCGACTGCAGCCACCACGCAGAACATCACGGTCCGCAACCGCGAGCCGAAACTCTGGCTCACCCGCCTTTCCCCCGACCAGCTCCCGGTCGAGCAGAACACCACCGTCGAATACGCGACGGACACTCTCGACGACGACGGTCGCGTGGTGAACACGACGATTACGTTCACGTCCCCGTCGAACGAGACGCGGACGCTGAACGAATCCGGTGCGTTGCGGGTCGAAGATCTCGGTGAATGGCGCGTCTCCGTGACCGCAACCGATGACGATGGTGCAAAGACCACGGTCAATCGCACGTTCGACGTGAACGCACCACCGCACGCGAGAATCGACGCGCCACGGACTGCGACTGTGGGGGAGCCGGTGCAGTTCTACGCCGAGGCGACCGACGACGGAAGTATCCGGAACTACACGTGGGTGTTCGGGAGTACAACCGTCGGCGGCGAGAACGCGACGTGGACGCCCGAAGCAGTTGGGGAGCAGAACGTGACGCTCGCGGTTACGGACGACGACGGCGCAACGACGACCGTGACCCGCACCCTCGCCGTACACGATCCACGCGACGTCGAGATTCTCGGGCCGGCAACTGCCACGACCGGCGAACCCGTCACCTACCGAGCGGACACAATCGGCTTCGGCGGTGACGTTCGGAGTTACGCGTGGACCGTCGGAGGCGACACGTACGCCGGTGAGAACGTGACGTGGACGCCCGAAGCAGTCGGGGAGCAGAACGTGACGGTGCGTGCGACTGGGCCCGACGGAACAGCGGTGTCAGCGAATCGGACGGTCGTCATCGCCTCAGCGTACGAGCCGGGCCTGTACGTCGACACCGTGCTCGGAGGGCGCGTCCTGTCGGCCAGCACGTATCCCGACTACGACTACGAGCTCGAGGCGGAGGACCTCACCTACGAGTGGGACCTCGATGGGGACGGTGACTTCGAGCGGGAGGGACGGTCGTCACGCGACCGGTTTGTCGACGAACCGGGCACGCACGAGATTGGCGTTCGGGTTAACGCCCCGAACATCTCCGCTGCCACCGAACGCGTGACCGTCACAGTCGATGAGATCGAACCGAACATCACATTCGACTGGTGGCGGAACGACACGGGGGGAACTGTAACGGTGACCGACGATACGGTCCTCGTCGGCGCAGGCGAACAAGACTCGGCCGGCGACCGGGCGACGATTCAAGGACTCGACCGAGGGAGTCTTGCGCTCGCCTGGGAGACCTCCCTCTCGTTCCCACCGTACGAAACCGTCCATCGAGACGATGCGTTGTACGCCATCGGTGAGGGTATTGCTCGAGTCAACGTCGACACCGGGGAAGTCCGGTGGACGTTGTCGGCAATTGAGCATCCGGAGGTGACCGTCGCAGAGGACACGGTGTATGCGTCCAGTGACCGAACCGTCATCGCACTGAACGCGACGACGGGAGCCACGCGATGGACCAAAACCGCCGACGACGATGTCTACGGGACCGTCGCGGACGACGACGTAGTGGTGACTGATAGCCAGTCGTCGGTTGTCGCCCGCGATGCTGACACGGGGGCGGTACGGTGGAACGTCACGCGTGCGGACGCTCCCGGCGTTGAAGGCGTCCTTGACGGACGCGTTCTCCTAGTTGAGGACGGGAACGTGACTGCCCGCGACGCCACGACGGGTGACGTGGTGTGGGCCCAGCCGTTGCCCGCAACCGAGACGTACGAGATTGAGGTCTCCGTTGCCGGCGGCGTGGTCTACGCTGTTAGTAACGGCCCGTCGGCCAAGTCGCTCACCGCAATCGCGGCCGATGGGGAGCGGCTCTGGAGGACTCAGAGAGCTGTTGAAACGCGGATTCGTGTCCATGGCGACACGGTGTACGCGGCATCTAACGATGAGGTCACCGCGCTCGACCGGAGCGACGGAACGGTGACGTGGAACCGCTCAGTCAGCCTTGACTATCCCACCGTGGAGTGGGTTGACGACGAACGCGTCATCGTCGACGGCGACGGGAATCTCACGGCGTTTGATGCGGCAACCGGAGCTCCCACGTGGAGTGCCGAGACAGGGTACATCGCCTACTCTAGCGACTACACCAACGGCACGCTGTACGTCGGTACCGCCGGCGGTGTCTACGCGGTCCCCCTCAAGGACGCCTGACACCCTGCTACAGTTCTCAGTACGCCGCCATCCGTCTGAGGACACAGCCATCTAGAAGCTGGTGGCTAGTTGCCGATTGACGAGTTACTGAATTGCGTCGGAGTGGTGGTTGGTTCTGGCGTTCGTGGGCGGTCCGAATTCCTTTACGTGGACGCGTCGTACGTGTGGGTAATGTCGGAAATTCCTGACTCGTTGCGGCTTCTGTATGAGGCGTCGTTGGAGAAGCGCGGAGACCAGTACGCGATTACGATTCCCGAAGAGGTCGTGGAGGGGAGTTCGCTCACTCCGAACGACGTGTACCGGGTGGCGTTGCTGTCAGCGGGGAACGACGAGCCGTCCGGAACGAGCGGTGGCGAGGCGGCGGAGTCAGGTTCGGAGGATGACGGTGGGTATGCGAGTCCGCCGGTGGAGGAGGGCGAGGTTCGGTCGGTGACGATCGATACGCTCGGCGATCAGGGCGACGGGATTGCGAAGGTCGAGCGCGGATTCATCGTCATCGTGCCGGGTCTGAAGCCCGGGGATGCCGCTGAGGTGGAGATTACTGACGTGAAAGACTCCGTGGCGTTTGCCGAACCCGTAACCAAACCCCAAGTCAGGTAACCGACTCGGGCCCGCTGGTCGCGTCTCACAGGTCAGTTCGCGTCACTTTTCGACAAACCGGTGTCCGAGAGAACCGCCCGTCGCGCGTATTCCCAGACGGCGGTGTACGCGAGGAACGCAGCCACGAAAACGCCCGCGCCGAGCGCAAACGGGCCGAGAGATGGGAGTGCGTTAATGGTACTGAATGCCCCGACGAGTGCGGCTGCTCCGCTCAACCCACCGGTGAGTGCGACCGACGTGAGTCGTGCTGTCTGATTTTCGACGAGTCGCCGCCAACCGTGATACGCAACGCCGAGGACGGTGAGTCCCCCGAGTACCACCGCAACCGTCGCTAGTCGGGGGACGACGAGACCCGCGAGAACGGTGACGAACCCGCCGATGGCGAAGCCGTTGACGGTCTGTGCGAGCATCCTCACCATACCAAGCCCCGGAAGGGTCGTGGCATCGGCGTCCGGCGGCTGGTCGCCGGTCTGCGGTGGCTCGTTGCTGGGAGTGTGGGTGACGCGTTGGCCGACGTGGACGTAGCGACCGGGGCCCGTCGTGGGCTCGTGCCAGTCGGCGGTTTCGGTGACGTCGACGCCGGGTGTGTCGACGGTGGTGTCGTCGAATCGGACGGGGAACCCGGCGGCGAGTTCGAACGTGGGGTGGTCCTGGACCTGGAAGTGGAGGTGTGGTTCCGAGGAGTTGCCGGAGTGCCCGCAGCGGGCGAGTTGCTCGCCGCGCGTGACGTAGTCTCCTGGGCCCACATCGATGCTGCCGGGGATGAGGTGGACGAGGGTGCTGTACTCCTCGGGTGCGTGCCGGATGGTGACTGCGTTGCCGGTGACACTGCGTTTGAGCGGGTGTGAGAACCCGCCGGCGCGCCCGAGTTCAGGGTCGCCATCGTGGACGTCGACGACGCGGCCGTCGGCTGGTGCGACGACCGGTTCGCCGTAGCAGTAGTAGTTCTCGACACTCGTGTCCGTTCCCTGCGGGCGGGTGCGGCCGTCGTCGTCGGTGATGACGAAATCGTAGGCGTACCGCTGGGTCGCCGGGAACCACGAGTGCGAATACGCCTTGATGGGACTGCCGTTGACGACCGTCCACGTGCCCGCCACGGGCAGCCGGTACGTCGTGGACTGCGTGTGCGTGTCTGGAGCGGGGAGCGAGCCGCGGTGTCTGAGAACGGCGGTGAGACTTCCCAGCAGTTGCATCACATCTTGCCGCCCGAGCAACGGATTGAGCACCGAGAGCGGGACGCCGAGGAGGAAAGCGAACAGGCTACGCCACCCGTCGTCCATCGCCAGCCAGTCGCGCGGGTCCGGAGCAGCGGTCTCGTAGCCGAGCGCCTGCTTGAGCGAGTGGACCAGCAGCGAGGCGAGCGGCCACAGCAGGAACAGCCAGAAGACGTGGAACAGTTGTAGAATCTCGAGCTCCGGGACGAGATTCCCGACGACGCCAACGAACCCCAACAGCGACAGCGAAACTGGATTGATGGCGGTGAGTCGTTCCCGCACTTGCGCTCTGAACGACTCGTCGGCAGTGTCCGCTGGCGAGTCCGTCATCACGCTGGGAATCGACTGGTTGGACTGTAAGCGTTCCGTGCGTAACCTCGGACGAGCGCTCGGCACGACGTCGCGGTGGACTGGTGGGAGTAGGCTGAAGTGCGTCCGGTGGGAGGTGAGGGGTGTATGGGGCGTGACTTGTCGTTCGGCAGTTTCCTGAGGGATTTAGGACTGCGGCTCGGCGCGGCAGCTGTCGTTCTCGGGGTCTTCGTCGGTCTCGGCTACGTCAACCGAACGAATCTGTTCGGGCTGTCGAGGCTCCTCGGCAGCCAAGTCGTGTTCTTCGCTGTCGCATTCCTCGTAATCGGACTGGTCTCTATCTGCTGGATTGTCTTCCAGCAATCGAGAGAGTGACGACACACCACCGGCGGGAGGGCCGAACCGCGGGTCGGCGCTCGGAGTAGCAAACTCTGTGGTGCCCGCTTCTCGAGTGGGGTTCGTCGAAATCCTCATCCAACACTGGCTGTACGACTGCGCATGGAGCTGGGTTCGACTGGTGGTGAGCGGCTCGTCGCCGGCGCCCTCGCGTGTGGTCCAGCACCCGCGACGGCGTCGCGCTCGATGACCGGCAGCCCGTCGGTTTCGATCCCGCCACGACCGTCTCGGTGAGCCGCTTGGACGACGAGTACGACGGCTACGTCCTGATCGAGGTCGACCCGCGGCTGTTGAACTGGCTGCTCAGGGGCTCCGAACACGCTCACTGGAGCGACGCCAAAATCGGCTCCCACCTCGCATCGCCAAGCAACCGGACATCTACGAGCGCCAGCTCTACAACTGCCTCGGATCGTTCCACGCCTGGCGGCGAGCGACTCTCTGTCGGTCGCTTCGAGACGTAGGGAAACCGAGCGTGAACTGCGCAGCGTCGGCGGCGAGGGCGCCTACGCCGGGTTCACTGGCGTCGACGAACAGCCCTGGGAGGACTGGACCGACCAAGTCTACGGGTCGAGTTACGACCGGCTCGCCGACGTGAAGAACCAGTACGACCCCGAGAACGTGTTCCAGCAGAACGTCAACATCGACCCACGCGACGCCTAACCGGTGCCGAGACCGGCCACAATTCGAGGCGCGCGGGGGCGAGACGGACGGGGTTGGAATTGCCCCCGTCGCGGGTGAGGGTTGAGGTGCTTGCGGAGCGCGGGTATTACCCGTGTGGCGACGAATCACCGAGTGTCTGCAGATGGACCACGAGGACTCCTCGCACTCCGACCGAGACACCGAGCCGGAGCTACCATCGATGCCGTGTGACGCGTGTGAGGTCGCTCTCCAATCCCCGGAACGGCACGCGCTGTCCTTTCTGCTGCTCGACGAGCTGACAGCCCCGATGCTTGGATGTGACGACCACCTCCAGCGGTTCGCGTCGATCTGTGGCTACACGACTGCGGAGACCGCTGAACTGCTCGACCATCGACCCGCTGGAGGTGTTCACTGTCCCAGTTGTGGTCTCGCAGCGAACACGCCACACCAGGCGCTCGTGCCGGTCGAAGACGGTGCTGTCGCGGTTCTTGCGTGCCCGGAGCATCAATCCGAACTCATCACGCGATTCCAGACCGGACTCGACGCCAGACACCAAATCACAACCCAGCTCGAGACAGCAGAATCCCACGACGTGCTGTAGCGTGGCGATGCCCGCTTGCTGGGTGCTACTGCAGCTGTTCTGCGGTATCTGGGGAAGACGCCGGGTAGTCGTTTCTGTCTCCGTTCTGCGTGTTTCGGATGGTTTTTCGTGACAAAGTTTACTATCTCGACGTTCGATTAGCCGGGTACCTGCTCATGCACGTCGAACAAACGACCCTGGACTACCTCGACCGCGCCGAAGCGCTCTACGAGGACGTCGTCGGAGTCGTCGCGGACGACGGGACCGAGTACACGTACGGCGAGTTCGCGGACCGCGTCCACCGGCTGTCGAACGCGCTGTTGGACCTCGGCGTCGAGCCCGGCGACCGGGTGGCGGTGCTCTCGCCGAACACGCATTACTTCCTCGAGACGGTGTACGCGACGAACCAGCTCGGGGTCACGAACGTCCCGATGAACTACCGGCTGACGTCGGAGGACTACGAGTACATCCTGACGGACTCGGACGCGGACGTGGTCATCGCGGACTACGACTTCGCCGACCGCGTCGAGGCGGTCCGCGACGACGTGCCCGCTGACCGGTTCGTCGGCTACGAGGCCGACGCCATCGACGGCGACTGGCTGGACTACGAGTCGCTGCTCGCCGACGCGAGCAGCGAACCGCCCGAGCGGCCCGACATCGCGGAGGACGACGACGCGACCGTGAACTACACGTCCGGCACCACGGGCGACCCGAAAGGCGTCGTTCGCACCCACCGCACGGAGCACTGGCACGCGCTCGTGCTCAGCCACCACATGGAGATCGCCGAGGACGACACCTACCTCTGGACGCTCCCGATGTTCCACTGCAACGGCTGGGGGCACGTCTACGCCATCACCGGCGCCGGCGGGACGCACGTCTGCCAGCGGACGTTCGACGCGGCCGGGACGCTCGAACGCATCCGCGAACACGACGTCTCCTACATGTGCGGGGCGCCGACGGTCCTGAACCGCCTCATCGACTACGAGGAGAACAACGACGTGGCCGCGACGACCGGCGACCGCGACCTCCGCATCACGACCGCGGGGAGCGCGCCGCCGAAGGCGACCATCCGCACTATCGAGGAGGAGTTCGGGTGGCGGCTCATCCAGCTGTACGGCCTGACGGAGACGTCGCCGCTCATCACCACGTCGAACAGCCCGCGGCGACTCGCCGCCGGCGACGACGCGGTCGTGAAGACCAAGCAGGGCCACGCCGCCCTCAACACCGAGATTCGGGTCGTCGACGAGGACGGCGAGGACGTCCCGCGGGACAACGAGACCATCGGCGAGGTCGTCGTGCGCGGCAACCAGGTGATGGACCGGTACCTCAACAAGCCGGAAGCGACCGAGGCGGCGTTCAACGACCGCGTTGAGGGGTACTTCCACACGGGCGATCTCGCGACCATGGACGGAAACGGCATGATCTCGATTCAGGACCGGAAGAAGGACATCATCATCTCCGGCGGCGAGAACATCTCCTCGATCGAGGTCGAAGACACGCTCTACGACCACCCCGGCATCTCGAAGGCCGCCGTCGTCCCCGCGCCCTCCGACGAGTGGGGGGAGACGCCACGAGCGGTCGTCGTCCCGAAGCCCGACGCCGACCTCACGGAAGCCGAGGTCGTCGAGTACGCCCGCGAGAACATGGCGAGCTACAAGGCGCCGACGGGCGTCGACTTCGTCGACAGCCTCCCCGAGACCGCGACCGGCAAAGTCCAGAAGTACGAACTCCGCGAGCAGTACTGGGAAGACGAGGACCGTATGGTCGGCGAGGGGTGACCCCAGACGACGTGCTGGACGGGGTTGATCCACTCACCCCCCGGGAATACTGAGACAGAGAAGCCGAGCCACTCCTGCAGCATTTCGCTGTACAGGAGGACGGGGATCGACAGGAGTGTCGAGACGAAGAAACGACGGCGGAACATCTGCTCGTGGCCTTCGCGCATCCCGCTATGCCCCTCGCCGTGTCCCTCGTGAGAACCGTGGCTGTGGCCTCGACCCTCGTGTCCGGCGTGCTCGTGCTGCTCGTGGAGTGCCGTCTCCCTCTCCGCAGCGGGGTGAGTGTCTTCCTCCAGTGGCTCCTGTTCTACCCGTCGGTCGTCAGATTCGGCGTCCGCTTTATCGTGGTCGCCGTGTTCGTTCTGGGGACTGTTGGTGTCCTGCTGGTGGCCCCCTCCCGAAGAGGTCTCAGCGGTATCTTCGTGGTCGTCCATGGATCATGTTCTCTTTCCGAGTTTGCTGGACTGCTCCCTGAATGTTCGGCCCGCACAACGACGCCAGCGGGAGCAAACGCCGGTGAGAACGGTGGAATCGTTCACTCGACGTCCGTCGCCTGATAGAAGATCAGCACGCCGATTACGAGGAGGGCGGCGGCATATACGACGGCCCCGCCGAAGTCCCAGGCGTTGACGCTTGACGTGAACGCCGCGTCGAAGAGCGCGTTCGTCGCGTAGTGGCTCGGTAGTAGTGTCGTCCACTCGGGCGCGTCGGTCGCGAGCGGATTCTGGAACAGGAGGACGTCAACCATCGGTGAGAACAGCATCACGTACACCCCGCCCAGTCGACCCAGCACGATGCCGACGACGACGCCGAGGATACCGTACGTGAGCCCGACTAGGAGCGTCGCGGCGACGAACGGAACGATCGATTCGGGCGTAAACGCGAACACGGCGACGAGGACCGACGCCGTCGTGACCACGACGATGCCGAGTCCGAGTGTGCCGACCCGTGAGACGACGAGGTCGGCCGCGGTGTAGCCGGCCAGCCGGAGCCTGTCGTCGGCCGCTTGCGACGTCTGGACGAGGAACAGTCCGACGATACCCGAGAGGATGGCGACAGTGACGGGCGTCATGAACGCCGCCGCGAAGTCCGTCATGGGGACAGCGACCCTCGTTCCGTCAATCGTCGCGGGGACGTCGACATCCGGGACGAGCAGGACGAACGCGCCGATGATGTACGCCGGCAGGAACACGAGCAGCCCCAGGAGGACCGGCGTCCGGCGGAACTCGCGAACGCCCATCCGCACGGCGGTCGTGACGCGGCGGTTCATCAGGCGTCACCCCCTGACTCGAGCTGGTACGTGTACGCGGCCACGCTCAGGAGGGCAAACAGCGAGAGGTGGCCGAGAGCCGGGGTGAGGTGGTCGGTCGCTAGCGAGCCCTCGACGACGGCCTGCGTCACGATGGCGTGGGGGTGCGCGAGCGGTGCGAACTGCGTGACGCTGTCCTCGATGCCGAACAGGCCGCTCGCGAACACGTTGTCCACGTCGGCCAGGATGACGAGCAACAGCGAGCCCTCGAGTTCCCTCGGGAGCACGCTGCCGACGACGATGCCGAGCAGGCCGTATATGGCACCCGCGATTGCGAGTCCACCGAACGCGGCGAGCGGTGCTCTAATCGGGGCGTCAACGAGGACAATCAGAGAGACCGTGGCGACCACACTGACGACGGCGCTCGCGACGGCGACGGTCGCGAACCGTGCGGTGACGAGTTCGACGCCGCGAAAGCCACAGATGGCGAGTCTGCGGTCGGCGTGCCGGGCGCTAATCATCTGGAAGAGCCCGAGGACGCCCGCGAGCGCGCCGGTGGCGAACACGGCGCCGGTGATCCGTCCGACTGCCGCGACCGACCCGCTCACCGCGAAGATTCCCACGTCGGGGAACTGGCCCATGCCGACGCCGTAAATCTGGATCGACAGCGCCGGCAGGACGACCAGCAACACGACGGTGAACGGCTCCCGGACGAACGAACGCGTGCTCGCTTGGATCCCCTCGAGGGTCCGGTGAACGGCGCTCATTCGCTTTCCTCCTGGCCCGCGGTCGCTCGCTGGCCGCTTCCCGCCCCAGTCTCGTCGACAAATGAGGCGGTCCGCTCGCAGGCGACGTCGTCTGTCGGCTCCGAGCTGAGGCTATCGTCGTCGCCGATCTCCTGTCTGTGGAGGTGGCCTTCGTGGAGCTCGTAGACGACGTCGAACCGGTCGCGCTCGTTGATGATGTGAGAGATGATGGCGACGCCGACGCCGCGGGCCCGAAGCTCTTCAGTTAAGTCCCAGAAGGCCAGGAACGTCTCCCAGTCGAACCCGGTGTACGGTTCGTCGAGCAGAAGGAGGTCGGGCTCGTGCATCAACGCGACCGAGAGGTTGACTTTCTGTCGGTTCCCGCCGCTGAGGTGGCGGATCTGCCTGTCACGGAAGCGCTCGAAGTCCAGCACGTCGGTCAGCCACGCTCTGGCGTCGACGATCTCGTCGTCGCTCATCCCGTAGGCAGTTCCGAACAACTCGAAGGTCTCGTCGACGGTCAGCCGGTCGTACAGCCGCGGCTCCTGCGGACACCAGCCGACAGCACCCGTCCGTTCAACCTCGCCAGCGTCGTGGTCGAGGACACCGGCGAGGATGCCCATGAGCGTCGACTTCCCGCTCCCGTTCTCGCCCATAATCCCGACGACCTGTCCGCGCTCGACGCGGAGGGTTGCGCCGTCGAGCACCTCGACGGACCGAGTGAACGGGAGGACTGAGTCGTAGGTCTTCTCGACGCCGTTGGCGCTAACGACGGTCTCGCCAGCACGGTTCGCGGTGCCTTCGGCGTGGTCGACCTCGGAAGTTCCGTTCATCTCGTTCGTATGTACGTACACCTGTTCTAATGCGGTTTCTCTTAGAAAACCCCAGTATTTCCTCCGGTGAACATTAGATTCAAAACTAGTGTCCGTTTTGGCGTTTCGCCACCCGGAGCGTGTCATCGTCGGAAATTCTGTGCGACAGGGACCGACAACTCACCAGTCGTGTCACCGTCCCGTGAAGGTGGTGAGCTCGTGGCAATCTGCTCCAGCCGGCTACGGCGGCGTAAAACCTCGGTGAAGGATCGGGTTCACATTCCAAACTTCTCACCGGGACAACAACGG
This sequence comes from Halobacterium sp. CBA1126, assembly GCF_009741975.1. Lineage (GTDB taxonomy): Archaea > Halobacteriota > Halobacteria > Halobacteriales > Halobacteriaceae > Halobacterium. Next base: position 21,415 of record NZ_WPCF01000009.1, read on the forward strand.
GAGTCGAAAGACCGACGCGCGAAAGAGTTCGCGATAGAAGCCACAACCGCATTAGGGAGAGGTCTCGTATCGTAGACCAGACGGAGAATGGACAGAACAGATTACGCGATTCTCTCGGCCATCGCCGTAATCACAGTCATCGTCGGCGTCGTCACGACGAACCAACCGCTCGGGACGTTCTTCGCGGAGAGCACGCGGCAGGCCGCGACAACGACCGCCGCGATGGCGTGGATCACCTGGTGGGCGCTCGTTATCGGGTTCGCCATCGCCGGCGGCGTCGAGGCGTGGGTCTCGACCCAGCAGATCTCGGAGCTGCTCGAAGGCCACGGTCCGCAGTCGCTGGGCCTCGCTACGTTCTTCGGGTTCGTGTCCTCGTCGTGTTCGTACTCGGCGATCGCGACGGCGAAGAACCTCTACAAGAAGGGGGCTTCCGCGGCGGCGGCGCTAGCAGCGTTCCAGTTCGCCTCGACGAATCTCGTCATCGAGATCGGGATCGTCATCTGGCTGCTGCTCGGCTGGGAGTTCCTGCTCGCCGACGTCATCGGTGGCCTGCTCCTCATCGGCCTGATGTCGGTCGGCTTCGTCTACGTCGTTCCCGACAAGATTCTCGACGAAGCACGCGAGAACGTCACCGACGACGAGGGAATCACCGTACAGGACCCCGTCTGTGGGATGGACGTCGATCCCGAGGAGACGGACTACTCCATCGAACACGATGGCCAGACGTACTACTTCTGTTCGCAGTCCTGCAAGGACTCCTTCGACCCGGAAGCGGCGAACACCTCTATCCCGGAGAAGGCGACCTCGTGGTCGGGGTGGAAGTCGCTCGCGGACAAACAGTGGAAAGAATGGGCGATGTTGTGGGATGAAATCGCGATCGGGTTCATTTTCGCCGGCCTTATTGCCGGGTTCATCCCCGAATCAGTCTGGACGAGCGTCTTCTCCGGAGCCACGTTCGGCTTGCCGGTGTACGTCCTCTGGACGGCTGCGCTGGGGGCGATTATTGGTGTCGTCACCTTCGTCTGTTCGGTCGGGAATGTCCCGTTCGGGACCGTCCTCTGGACGCGGGGGCTGCCATTCGGATCGGTGCTCTCGTACATCTTCGCTGACCTCATCGTCCCACCGATAATGAAGGCCTACGACGAGTACTACGGAACGACGTTCGCGGCGGTGCTGTCTCTGATGATCTTCGTCGCTGCAGTCATCGTCGGGTTCGTGATTCACTTCCTCTTCCTGAGCCTCGGCCTCATCCCCTCGCGGGCTGCCGCCGAGGTTGCCGAGGTATCCATCGAACTCAACTACAAGCTCGTGTTGAACGTCCTCGCGACGGTGTTCTTCCTGTTCCTCTACTGGCTCCACAAACAGGACTCGGTGGGTGGCGGGGAACCCAGTAGTGAAGACAACACGACGATGATGAACTGACCGTTGGCCAGCTGTCGATAGCGGGTAGGCTCAGGTATCGTTGTGGCGCTCTCTGTACGTCTTCGCTGCGAAAAAGACGTATAGTGCGCCGATAGCTCGAACGGCCGATTTGAATCGCTCGTTCCATTCGATCGACTCCGGACGCTCGTACAGGAAGCGGTGGCAAATCGCCGATACAGATCGGGAAACAGGAAGACGATCGCGCCGAACAGGCCGGTAAGATTCATCAGCCACGCGTATGCTCGCCCGTTAAGAGGGGAAATCGAAGCTATCAGAACGCCCCCCGACCGGACTGCTGGACGTACCCACCCTCTCACCGTTCCCTCGCTCGGATTCGCGATCGCGAGATTCTCGAAGAGCTCGACGATTTCGTCCGGGAACAGCGCTGAGAGAGCGCCAAGGACACCCACGAGTGGTCGAATCATGATGCGGTACGACTGAGACGGATGTAATTCCCGCTGTGATCCCACACTCCCGAGAACGATGGGCGTCCGAACAGTACCGGCTTCGAACCGAAGCCGATACACAGAGACCGTTTTTCGAATGAACGTCTCGGATCCTCAGGGGTTCGGGGCATACAGAGCGTAGAGGATCGATAGCATCCCGGCTGCGGTGACGAGTGCTGCGACGAATCCCGCTTCGAAGATAGACGACGAGGAGTTCGACCGCCGTCACGCCCGACTCACACCAGATGACGGACGGTAGCGGCTGTTCTTTGGCTACTCGTTGACTTCGGTCTTCACGACGGTCGCTGGGCGAGTCGTCAGGCGGAGGACGCGGTCGGTGACACTTCCGAGCAGCGCACGATATTCGTCCGGCCGCCGTTTGGTGCCGAGCACGAGTAGGTCTGCGTCGTGGTCGTCAGCATACTCGACGATAGTTTCAGCAGGGCGGCCGTGGTGCATCGCCGTCTCGACGTCTACGTTGGCCTCTGATGCTCGGCGGCGGAGCTCTGAAAGCGTCTCTTCGCCGTGTTCTTCGAGACCGTGTTCGGGGCCTTCGGCTTCATCTACGTATTCGTCGCCACTGTATGCAGTCACGACGTCCTCGTCGACGACGTAGAGAACGTGGAGGACGGCGTCGTGTGCGGCCGCGAGGTCGAGTGCGTGCGCTTCAGCGCGTTCAGATGCGACCGTGCCGTCTGTCGAAAGCAGGATCTGGTCGTACATTCACTCGGATTTCAAAGGCGCATACAATAAAATCGGCTTCCGATTCTCGATACTTTGGAGGGGGTCACCACGTGTGAAATGCGCTGGGAATCGGCGGAGCCGAAATGAGAACCACGGAAAATACTCTGTACAGCGGGGAACCTTCGATGAAACAGACGTTAGTGGTCGTGGCCCTCCATCACCATCGGATGCCCGGTGGCGTATTCGTCCGGGTCCTCCTCGATATCGACCGTGGAACGACACGGGGCGACAATCAGCAGCAGTTGGTTGTGAAACAGTGATTCTACGGCCGTGTTGAATAGTAAAGGGAGAAGGTTTTGCGTGGCGGGCGAATAGTTGAGTTATCACCGTCCAAGTGTGCGGCAGTGCGTGCCGCGCACGGAACTACGTACTCTACTATGCCCTCAGACACTCGGAGCATCCTCGATTCGTCGGCGATCGCTGCTGTCGGCGATACGGCTTGGCTGACCGCGTACACCGACGCGCTCCACGAACAGTTCGAGACGACTGTTCACCACGTGTCCACAGCATCCGACGCCCACGACCTACTGCGAGAATCGGCCATCGATTGCGTCGTCACCGACTACGCGCTTCCAGACACGACGGGGGTTGATCTCGTGCGTAGTATTCGGGAGACGACCGTCACGCTCCCCGTCGTGTTGGGGACCGCCGACGGGACCGAGGCAATCGCCAGTACAGCCATCGAAGCCGACGTGACGGACTACATCGCCGTGACGGACCCATTAGACGAGACTGTCGCCGACGCGCTCGGGCGCACCGAGCAGGCGTTGCGGGACGCCCAGCGTGCGAGGACACAGCGCGAGCGGGCCCGGCAGTTCGACGCGACGTTCCACGACGCGCGGTCGGCAACGTGGGTGCTCGACCCTGATGGCGCCCTAGAGCGCGTCAACCAGACCGCCCGCGACATGGTCGACGTCGACGCCGACGTCGTCGTCGGCGACCCGTTCTGGACGCTGCCGTGGTGGCCAGACGACGACCAGCCGCGGAGTGACGTCCGCCGGCTGGTCGAGACCGCGAAACGTGGCGAGTTCGGGCACGCAGTCGTCACTCGGGAGGCTGTCGCCGGGGAGCGAGTGCTGGAACTGTCCGTCCAGCCGGTCACTGACGAACGCGGCGACCTCGATTCGATCATCGTCGATAGCGTCGATATCACAGACCGCGTCGACCTCGAGCGCGAACTCCGGCAGTCAGAGGAACTCCACCGCGTCACGCTCAACAACATGACCGACACCGTCCTCATGACCGACGAGGACGGCGAGTACACGTACGTCTGCCCGAACGTCCACTTCATCTTCGGATACACCGCCGAGGAGATCAGGGAACTGGGGACCATCGAGGCCTTGCTCGGCGACGACCTGTTCGACCGCGAGGACCTCGCCGACGACGGCGTGCTGAAGAACATCGAGACGACCGCGACGGACAAGGCTGGCCGGGAACACACGCTGCTGGTGAACGTGCGCGAAGTCTCGATTCAGGACGGCACGCTGCTGTACAGCTGTCGTGACATCACGAAGCGAAAGCAGCGCGAGCAAGCGCTGGCGGCCCTGCAGGAGACCGCTCGGGACTTCCTGTACGCCGAAACGCACCAGGAGATCGCCCAGCACGTCGTCGACGACGCACCGGCCGTTCTGGACCTCGACGCGAGTGCCGTCTACCTCTTCGACGCGGAGGACAACCACCTCCAGCCGGCCGCGTACTCGCAGTCGATGCGAGACGCACACGGCCCGCTGCCGGACGTGCACGCCGACGGGCGCGACCTCACCAGCCACAGCTTCGTCGAGAACGAGCCGCAGTTCTTCGAGGACGTCCACGACGCCGACCGGCTCACGAACCCGGCGACCGACCTCCGGAGTGTCGCGTACATCCCGCTCGGGAACCACGGCGTGTTCGTCGCTGGGTCGACCGAGGTCGGGGTCTTCGACGACGTGACGCGGGAGCTAGCGGACCTGTTGGCGGCGACGGCGGAGGCAGCGCTGGACCGCGTCGACCGGGAGTCCCAGCTCCGAGAGCAGGACCGCGAGCTACAGCGGCAGAACGACCAGCTCACGACGCTCAACCAGATCAACGAGACGATTCGGGAGATCGACCAGGCGCTGGTGCAGTCCGAGACCCGCGAGGAGATCGACCACACCGTCTGTGAGCGACTGACTGCTGACGGGCGGTTCGAGTTCGCCTGGATCGGGACGGTGGACAGCACGACTGAGGTGGTGACGCCGCAGGCGTGGGCGGGGGCCGACCACGGGTATCTCGACGCGCAGTCGTTCCCGGTTGCGGCTGACGGCGTCGAGCCGGCGGGACAGTCGGCGGCGACCGGCGAGGTGACGCTGGTGTCGAACGTCGCGGCCGACCTCCGCGCGGCGGCGTGGCGCAAGGCCGCGATTTCGCGCGACCTGCTGTCCGTGTTGAGTGTGCCGCTCGTGTACAACGACCTCTCGTACGGCGTGCTGACGGTGTACGCGGCGTCTCCGGACGCGTTCGACGACACGGTTCAGACGGTGCTCGCGGAGCTCGGCGAGACGATCGCCGCGGCGATCAGCGCCAGTGAGCGCAAGCGCGCGCTGCTCACGACGTCGATGACGCGCCTCGAGTACTCGGTCGCGGATTCGTCGTTCGTGCTGGCGCAACTGGCGCAGGCCGCGGACTGTACGCTCACGTACGAGGGCGGGGTCCAGCAGACTGCGAGCGGGAACTACGTGTTCGTCACGGTCGCGGACGCGTCGGTCGACGCGGTCGTCGACGTGGCCGCTGGGCTACGAATGATCGAAGATGTCCAGCGGATTCGCGGTGGTGAGACCGGTGGCGTGGTGCGGCTGCGGTTGGCGGCGCCGTTCCTCGCGACGGAGCTGGCAGACCACGGTGCCGTCTTGCAGAGTGCGACGGCGTCGCAGGCGGGGACGGACCTCGTGATCGACGTGCCGGGCGGCGTCGAGGCCAGAACCGTCACGCAGTTCGTCACCCGGCGGTTCGACGACGTCACGCTCACGGCCAAGCAGACGCGCGAGCAGGCGTCCGAGCACGGGTTCTACGCGTCGGTGCTGGATAGTTTGACTGACCGGCAACTGGAGGTCCTGGAGACGGCGTACTACAGTGGGTTCTTCGAGTCGCCGCGGACGGTGACCGGGGAGGCGGTCGCAGAGTCGTTGGACATCTCCCCGCAGGCGTTCTACCAGCACATCCGAACCGTCCAGCGGAAGCTGTTCGCGGCGCTGATCGACGACCACGCCCCGGTCGTCACGCACCAAACGGACTGACACGCGCCTTGCCGAGACCGCCAGTTCGGCGGCTTGTTGAATAGTAAACGCTGCGGGCTCGGGCGGTGTTCAGTTCTCAACGACCGAGTATTCCCTGATACGGCCGCTGTCTCGTAGTAGAGCGCCGACAGCAGGCTGTCGGGCTGCTCAGATATCCATGAGGGACGTCAACCAGAATTCGGCCGAAGAATCGCCGTACGAGTGCTTCGAATGCGGGAACGTCGTGTTTGCCGAGGACAACCCGGGGCAGTGTCCGGACTGCGCTGGCGACATGCGAAATCGACGCACACCGCTCGAATAACCATGGCATCGACGTCGACACCGCACGACGACGAGCCGCCTGCAGAACCGAATGAACCGGAGTCCGCGCTACAGACGGCGCGGCGACAGCTCCAGCACGCTGCCGACCACCTCGACATCGACCCGAACGTCGTCGAGCGCCTCAAACACCCGAAGAAGGTCCAAGAAGTCACCGTGCCCATCGAGCGCGAGAACGGCGACGTCGAGGTCTACACCGGGTATCGAGCGCAGCACGACAGCGTCCGCGGCCCGTTCAAGGGCGGGCTTCGGTACCACCCCGACGTCACCCGCGAGGAGTGTGTCGGCCTCGGGATGTGGATGACGTGGAAGTGCGCGGTGATGGACATCCCGTTCGGCGGGGCGAAAGGCGGCATCGCCGTCAACCCCAAAGACCTCAGTGAGGGGGAGAAAGAACAGCTGACGCGCCGGTTTACCGACGAAATACGGTCGGTCATCGGGCCGACGAAGGACATCCCGGCCCCGGACATGGGGACGGACCCGCAGACGATGGCGTGGCTGATGGACGCCTACTCGATGCAGGAAGGCGAAACCATCCCCGGCGTCGTCACCGGAAAACCACCGATTGTCGGTGGCAGCAAAGGCCGGGACGCGGCTCCCGGCCGCAGCGTCGCCATCATCGCCCGCGAAGCAATCGACTACTACGACAAGGACATTCGAGAAACCTCGGTTGCCGTTCAGGGCTTCGGGAGCGTCGGCGCGAACGCGGCGAAGCTCCTCGACAGCTGGGGTGCCAACGTCGTCGCTGTCAGCGACGTCAACGGCGGGATTTACGACGCGAACGGGTTGGACACGCACTCGATTCCGTCCCACCACGAGGAGCCCGAGGCCGTGATGACCCACGAGGCGCCACAGACAGTGACCAACGACGACCTGCTGGAGCTCGACGTGGATGTCCTGATTCCCGCCGCGATTGGAAACGTCCTGACGGCGGGCAACGCCGACGACGTGACAGCGGACATCATCATCGAGGGCGCGAACGGGCCGACGACGAGTGCCGCGAGCGAGATTTTCGCCGAACGAGACGTGCCCGTGATTCCGGACATTCTGGCGAACGCGGGCGGCGTGACGGTCAGCTACTTCGAGTGGCTCCAGGACATCAACCGACGCGCGTGGTCGCTCGAACGCGTCCACGACGAACTCGAGGACGAGATGCTGGCAGCCTGGCAGGACGTCCGCGACGAGTACGAAACACGCGAGGTCACGTGGCGCGACGCGGCCTACATCGTCGCGCTATCCCGCATCGCCGAAGCCCACGAGACCCGCGGCCTCTGGCCGTGAAACCTGGCCCGCGGGATTCTGAACCTCGCGGCGTTTCGGTTACTTTCTCGCGGATTCCAGTCGCTGGGCTGTCGGGAGGTGCCAGTCGTAGGTCACCGCCACGAGCCGGCTCCCGACAGTCACGGCCGCACAGGCGACCGCAGCGGTCCCCGCAGTTGTTCCGATCGTCGTGGCGGCCCAGTACGCTACCCCTCCGAGGACGGCACAGCTAGCGTAGAAATCCTCGAAGAGGATAAACGGCGCGCGGTCGAGGAGGATGTCGGCGAACGCGCCGCCCCCGACGGCGTTGATTGTCGCGATTGCGACGACGCCGAATGCGGTGACCCCCGCGTCACTTGCGACAATCGCGCCGGTGGTTGCGAAGGCAGCGAGGCCGATTGCGTCGGCGACGAGCGTGACCGGGTGCGTGTCCGGTGACTCCAAGCCGACACTCAGGGCGATGGCCAAGCCAACGCCGAGCAGTCCGAGACTGATTTCGATTGGTGACTGGAGCGCCAGTGGGACGCGAGTCACGAGGAGGTCGCGGGTCGCGCCACCGGCGAATGCCATCGCCAGCCCGACGATGACGACGCCGAGAACGTCGAACTCCTCCCGGATTGCCTTCGATGAACCGACGAGAGCGAACGCTACCAGCCCGATCGTATTCATCACCGCGAAAGGGTCGCCGAAGAGCGTTCGCAGGACGTCGTCGATCACTGTGGTCACCTAGCGTAGCGAGTTCCAGTGTCCTGTCTCTAACGGTTGACGCTATCCGGCTTCTCGGACCCATAGAAGGGGAGGTGCAGATTGCGATACCATAGATATAGTTAAATTCGTGAGTGTTAGACGGAAATCATATCATCATAAGAGGTAAAGACCGTTGAAATATAGGTTTAGCTACTTCAGGGTAAACGCGTAGTCGGACCGACCTCCAGTTAACAGGAGTCGATACGGGACTCTGGCTACGTCGGAGTCGAGGCAGTCGGGATCCGGATTTTGAGAGTCGCGTTCGCTGGATCGACCTGTAGTTCCCCGTCGGATTTCGCCACCGTCCATTCGAGACACCACAGCGCTAGCCCCTCCGCGTGATTGAGTGGTGTCTCGTCGCCGGCGTTGACAGCTTGGACGTCTAATTCTGGAAGCCCATCGGCATCATCGTCGATTCGGAGAACGACGTTTTCTTCGGGGGACTCAGAGTCGTGGACGGAGATCGTGACGTCGACGTGAACGTCGCCATCGTTGTGTGTCGCAATCTGGTGGACAACGTCGGCAACTGCAGTTGGGAACGTCTGTGTCGCTCGAATTGCCGCGTCGTCTGTCCCAGCGTGGAATTCGACATCGGCGCACGTCGTGTCGACATCGACCTCCGCGACCTTCGACGCGATCTCGTCTACGGGTACTGGTTGGGGTTCAGTGTTCTCTTCGGCGAGCAGTTGCTTGATGCGTTGCGTCCGGTCGGAAATCGTACTGAGTTCCCATGCGGCTTCCTGAACGCACTCCAAATCGGCCTGTACAGCCTCGTCATCGACGCGTGAGGCGGCCAGTTCCGCGCGACCAGTAATGATGTTCACCTCGTTGCGAACGTTGTGCCGGAGGATGCGATTCAGTACGTTCACCATCTCGGACCGTTCTTCGAGCGTCGCATTCGAGGCCTCAAGCTCTGCCTGTGCTCTGCGGAGCTCCTTGATGCGCTGCTGGAGGGCATCCCGTGTCGATGCTATCGTCCGATTGAGGTCGCCGAATTCGTCCGGCCGGTCGGTATCGAACGCCACGTCGTACTGCCCATCTTCGATCTGCTTTGCCCGATCGGTTAGCCGAGAAAGTGCCCCGGTCACATCCCGGCCGAGAACGCCGACGACACCCACGAGCGCAACCAGGGTGAACGCTGCGATTCCACCGATCCACCGAAGCGCTTGCTGGGTAATGACGTACGCTTCACTGGCTGGCGCGTGCTCAACGACGATCCAGTCGGTGTTCGAAACAGGTGCATACGCCGCAACGTACTCACCGTCGATACCATCGCGATTCTCGTAAGCTGGTGACTCCGTGAACCCGGAGGTTCCACGGAGACCGCGGCTGACCGCCTGTACGCGACGGTTTCCCTCGCGGTATTGCGTGAGCGTCGCCGTTGCATCATCACTGAACACGACCGTCCCGTTGGAGTTGACCACTCGCGTAAAGCCGCCGTCGACGGGATGTTCGAACCGGTCAAAGATTGTCGCGGTATCGACTTCGACGACGAGGAGCTTCTCCGGCGCCCGACGAATTGGGCTAATGAATCCGATGACGGTCTCGTTTTGCGCGGCGTACGGGTCAGTCATCTGGACGTCGTCGAAATCCTGGAACGCAAACTGTTCCGTCCAGTCGAGTTCTTCGACAGCCTGCCCCTCAAGCTCTGCAGCCGAACTAACCGCGACAGTTTGATTCCGCCGGTCGATTACGTACGCTCGAACGAGCCCCGTTTCCAGTCTCCCGTCCTGCTGTGCCTGTAGATACGCGCGGATCTCCGCGTGGTCGCCTTCCTCGAAGACGGGATGTTCGGAGAGAAGCTGAGCGACGAGGCGGTTCTTGCCGCCCCATTCGCGTAATTCGTCCGCTTCAGTCTCGGCCGCCGCTGTCATCGACTGTTCGACGTTCTCCTCGAGCAATCCGCCAACCTGTACGTACAGGCCTGCTGTGCCGAGACTGATGACGAGAAAGACGACGAGGAGCGCTGCGGTAAGTTTCCGCCGGAACGACGACCGTACACCGTCGATAATCGTTCCGAGGACCGGGATAGAAGACGGGGATCTACGCATCGTCGAGACCCTCGTTCTCTATAAACTGTGTTGCGACCGCGAACGGATGAACTCCATCGAGGAGGACGCGGCTGTTGAGCGCTCGCATCGTTGGCTTATCGAGTGCTGATGCAACGGGCGCGAGCATCTGGAAAATCTCCGGGTGGTCGTCGATAAGTGGTGCGTACGCCGTCGGCGCTGGCTGATAGGGGAGGAAGTAGTCGCGGTCGTCTTCGAGGACGGTGACCGTTGCGCGTCCGAGCTGCGGGTCCGTCGCAAACCCACTCGCAACCTTGACGCGGCCCTGTTCGAGTAGTTCGTACGTCAGCCCGATGGACGTGACGATGAATGGCTCGCCGCTCACAGTTTCGATTCCATAATAGGCAGCGAGTCCACGCCACCCGTCCTCTCGGTGATAGAACTCCTCGTTGACCGCAACACCGGGCGTATTCCCCCCGTTGCGGATGAAGGCTGCCAAGTCGCTGATGGTCGATATTCCGGTCTGTTCCGCCCAGCTCGCGTCAGCGACGATGACGTACTCGTTCGAGAGCGGTGCCGGGTCAGCTAACTGGAGTTGCTGGGAGTTAGCGTCCGCTTGCACGCGCTCGAACAACAACCCGGGGTCGGTAATTCGTTCCTCGTGTCGAGGCGGGAGTTGGAGCCACGCTGTACCGGTGTACTCCCAGTACAGGTGTTGGTCGCCGGTTGCTGTGGCGTTCCAGTTCGACAGCGAGTTGCCGGCGCCAATCCCATCTACGGCCCGAACCCGCTCGACTTCTCGTAGTCGTTCGTAGGCGAGGTACCCAAGGATTCGCTGCTCAGCGAACGGCTTCGACCCGATTCGAACAGTCACCGGTTCTGCTTCAGGTCGTGCCCTTTCAACACACCCTCCAAGTACACTCACCGCAGCCACGCTGCCAGCTTGTCCAACACGTCGCAAGTACTGGCGGCGCGTGGACGGCATATCACCGTATATGTAACAGCGAATGACATATAACCACGGGCCGGCTCGACCAGCAATTGCTAGCTAAACAGACGCCGAGTACGTCTCCTTGGTCAAGCCGTCGTAATCTCGAAGCGCGCACCACCCCGAGCTCCGTTCGAGGCAGTGACTGTCCAGTCGTGCCGACTGGCGACTTCCTCAACGATACTGAGGCCAAACCCTGTCCCGTTGTCAGCTGTCGTGTACCCGGCGTCAAACACCTGCTCGCCCGCTGAATCGGGAAGTCCAACCCCATCGTCAGCGACGTAGAACCCGTCCGTAGTGTCTCCAATTGTGACTGTCACAGTTGGCCCGCCGTGCTCGACCGCGTTCCGGAGGAGATTGGTGAGCAGTTGCTGGAGCTGATCGCGGTCCGCTTCGACAGTCCGCTCGGTATCAATATTCAACGTCGCGTCTGTCCCCGACAGTGTTTCCCAGCACGTCTTCGCAAGGTCCGATAACTTGACCGTTTCAATCGTCATCGCTTCCTCCCCGGTTTGGGCGAGCGTCAGCAAATCCGCAATCATCGAATCCATGCGTTCCAGCGCGTGATCGATGTCGTCGATGTGGTCGCTGTCGCAGTCGTCTCGAAGTAGTTCGAGGCGGCCCTTCGCCACTTGCAGCGGGTTCCGCAGGTCGTGGCTCACGACGCTCGTGAACCGGTCTAATCGCTCGTTCTGTTGGACGAGTTCGCGTTCGCGGCGCTTCTGGTCGGTGATGTCGCGGTCCATCGCCACGAACCGGTCTTCGCCGTCCAAGTTGAGGCGGATGAGGTGGATCTCGATGGGGAACGTCGACCCGTCTTTGCGTTCGAATTCGCCCTCGAAGCGGTGTGGGGTGTTCGGCGGGAGTGTCTCCCAGAACGACGACGCGCGGTCGCGGTCTACCGTCGGGTCGATGTCCCAGACGTACTGGCCGACGAGTTCCGATTCAGTGTAACCGAGCTCGTCACACAGCCGCTGGTTGACGTCCCGAATCTTGCCGTCGATGTCGTGGACCGCAAACATGTCCGGGGAGTGTTCGAACAGCGCCTCGAGCCGCGCGCTGTGGGACTGTAACTGCTGCTCGTTCTGTTTCCGTTCCGTGACGTCATCCTGGAAGCCGACGAAGAGTTCGAGGTCGCCGTCGTCGTCGAACACGGGGGCGACGCGGACGCGGTTCCAGAACATCGTGCCGTCCTTCCGGTAGTTCCGCAGCTCGACGGTTACCGGTTCCCGGTTATCGACCGCCGTCCGGAGTTCCTCGAGAGGTTCAGCTGCGGTCTCCTCGCCCTGGAGGAATCGGCAGTTCCGGCCCACGACCTCTTGTTGCTCGTAGCCAGTGAGGGCCGTGAACTTGTCGTTCGCGTAGATGATCGGATTGTCGTCCTGATACGGGTCGGTCAGGACGATACCGACGGGCGCTTCGTCCATCCCCTTCGCTTTCGCCGACAGGTGGTCCGTGCTCGCGTCGGTCGGTGCTTGTGGGCTGAGCGTGCAAATGAGTGAGTCGTCTGCAGTGTAGGAGAGCGTGTGTTCGACGTCGAGTTCCTCGCCGTTCTTCCGGACGAACGTCGTGGTGCCGTGCCAGCCGCCGTCGCGTGCTTCCGGGAGCAGGGTGTCGTAGACGTACTGGACGTCGTCGTCGTGGTAGAGGACCTCCCAGTGGAGGCCGGTGAACTCCTCGCGGGTGTACCCGAGCATCTCCGCGCAGGCGGCGTTCGCGTACTCGATGTAGCCGTCCTCGTTGAGAATACTGATTCCGTCCTTCGCAGTCTCGATGGCCTCGAGACCACGGTTCATGTAGCGTTCCGCCCGGTAGCCCTCGACCGCGTTCTGGATGCGGTTTGCGAGGACGCTGTACTGCTCGGTCCCACCGGATTTCTGCAGGTAATCAGTGACACCGGCCGTGATGGCCTCGCTGGCGATCTCCTCGCTGCCTTTCCCCGTGAAGAGGACAAACGGAAGGTCAGGATAGGTCTCTCGTACTCGTTCGAGGACCGCCAAGCCGTCCAACTCCGGCATGTCGTAGTCACTGACGATACAGTCGACGGAGGACTCCTCGGAGTCGAGAACCGCGAGCGCGTCACGAGGACTGGTTTCTGTGCGGACGGTAATCGCGTCATGTTCGCGTTCGAGGAACGTCGCGACGAGGTCGGCGAAATTCGCGTCGTCGTCGATGTGGAGGACCTCTATTTCCTGTGAGGCTAAGAGCGGTAGTGAGTCCGGGGGGACGCCAGCGTCACCGGTCATAGTCTCCGTTCGGACCCAACCGGTAATAGTCTTATCAGTTGTCACGTCGCCAGCGCTGGAAGAATAGCGCTCGCGTTCCGCCGGGGAAAGCCGGTCTTTCCGGTCGCACGAACGCTCTAACAAAGCGTCCGGCCCGCCTTCACACTCTATCACCCGTTACTTATCGGTCAGTGCGGCAGATTTATTCTTCGAGTTTGTCTGTTACCGTCTCGAAGAGCCGGTCTGTCCGCTCTGGGAAGACGAGGGCAGCGAGGGTTCCAACGACGACACCAACAACAATACCCTGTGTGATATCTTGGAGAACTGTCGTTCCGAGCGCAGCTCCGAAGGTCACCCCAACCAGTATTGCGAAGACGACCCGTTCTCCGTCAGGGTCGTCGGAATCCTCAGACATCTGTATCGGACATGTCTCCGAGAGGTAAAAGAGACTGGGGCAGCGTTGCGTGAGCTGAAATGACTGTTCGAGTCGTGTACTGAACTACCCAGCAGTTTCACCCAATTTCCCGGATAAAACCCGTATAGCGAACTCCTGCTAGGTTTCGCGATACGCTGTTGGGTTCGTCCTTGAAACCTTCGAATCGGTGCCGGAGCGTTGGTTACACTCGCCGAGTGAGGTGGTCGCGGATGGCGAGTTGGCTGTCGGCGCACAGCGTCTCCACGTGGACGCCCGCCGAGAGGACGGGGAAGGCGACAGGGAGGTCGTAGTAGAGGTACCGGACGAGTGTTCGGTGGCTCATCCCCTCTTGGCCGTCGATCTTCGGGGACTTGTCGAGGAACCGTTGTCGGTCGGCGAGCAGGCGGCTGCAGCGCTCGCGGTGGGTGGCAAGTGTCTCGTGGCGTGCTCGGAGCTCGTCGAAGTCGAGGTCGGTGAGTGGGGTCTCGTCGGTGTCGATTAGCCACTCGAGAATCTGGTCGAGGGTGTCGGCTGCATCTCGTAGGTGGTCGAGTTCGGCGTCGAGGCCGGTCTGCATCGCGCGGGCTTCGAGGCGTTGGGATTGCGTGGCGGCGACGATGGCGTCGCGGAGGCTCTCGGTGAACGAGGCGTCGGTCGTCGGGGCGACGGCGACGGCGATCGAGTCGGAGAGCTCGGAGCGAATCGTTTCGAGGAGTGGTTCGTCGTCGTCGAGGTCTGCGACGCTGTACGGCCGGATGGTGTCTCGGAACGCGGCGCGGACGCTGGCACAGCCGGTGTCGGCGTTGGCTGTCGTTTTGGCGGTTTGGGCGCCGCCGGTGGCCAGTGCTGGCGCGCTCTGGCTGGCGTGGGTAGCGTCTATCGAGAGGTTCTGGACGCGTGCGGTGAACTGGTCGTAGGCCTCGAGTTTCGCGGTGACGGCCTCGCGCTCCGAGCGCGCGAGGTCGCGGGCGTCGTCGAGGTGGCGGTCGGTTGGCATGGTCTGTGAGTGGGTTTGTCGTGGGGTCGGCTGGGCCTGTATCGGTTGGACGTGCGAGTCGCTCGGGTTCCGCGAGCGGTCGTGGTGGACCGCTCCCGGCAATCGTTCTTTAGGTTAACCTAAAACATGATAAGCGTTCCGACGCGAGACCCCGACCGAAACCAGGGACGGACACCCACCGCCCGTCGAACCCACCAACCCGAAAGGAGCCCACGGAGCAGGCAAAACGAGTGACCTTTTTCACGGTGTACAGCGGTAGGCCACACAGAGGACCACATGGACGAGGGAACCGACGTCCCGCCGACTGACCGACTGACGGAGTACGTCGAAACGGGCGCCCACGACGCCGCGGTAACTGCCCTCGAACAGTATACGGCCGCGGACTCCGACGCGCGCCACGAGGCGCTGCAAGCCCTCCACGACCTCGCAACGACACAACCCACCGTGTTCACGTCCGTACTCCCGGAGCTCGCCCCGTTCCTCGACGACCCGAAGCGGTCGGTCCGGTTGACCACCGCGAAGGTGTTCGTCGCCGTTGCCGACGCAGAACCGGCCGCCGTCGGCCGGGTGTCCGAGCCGTTGCTCGGACGACTCGCGGACGACGAGGAGTTCTACTACGTGCGCGCTCGCGCTGCTGAGGCACTCGGCTACGTCGCTCGCGACGAGCCACGGGCCGTCGATTTGCGGGCGTTCCTCGCGGAACTCCGCGTCGGGCTCTCCTTCGACGAGCCCGAGGTCGTGGCGAAGTTGGCGAAAGCCCTCGAATGCGTCGCGCTCGGCCGCCCGCAACGACTCACCCACCACACCGGAGAGCTGGCTACACACCTCGATGACGACGCTGAACTCGTTCGATATCACTTGCTGACGGCGATTGCCGTCGTCGGCTGTGAGCGGCCGTCGGCGCTTGCGGATTGTCAGGCGGCGCTCGGGGCGTGTCTCGAGGACGAGAGTCCGTACGTTCGCGGTCGTGCCGCGGAGGCACTCGGGTTGGTCGCGCGGGCCGACGAGTTGGAGTGTGAGGTTCCGGAGGCACGGCTCGCGTCGCTGGCTGACGAGGAGTCGTCGTTCGCCGCTGAACGGGCGCGGTACGCGCTCGACGCTCGTGATGAGGGCAGTGCCGAGGCAGTCGTCGGGGTTGGCTCTATTCGAGGTATCCGGGAAGAGACGGAGGAAGTCGTTGCGGACATCACGCGGCCGGGTGAGGCTATGTGTCGGGAATGTGGGCGTGCGTTGCCCAACCATGGGCCACCGGTGTGTCCAGAGTGTGGGCGGCCGTCGTGACCGTGGTCTCGTTCCCGCCGACGAACACGGAGACCTGTACCCGGAAATTCCGGCCCGGGAACAACTGTTCGACCGCCAGCGACCGCTGTCGGCTAGGTTTTGGCGCCTCGACTGTAGCTCCTGCAACGAGACGCCGGGATACCAGCACCCCTATGACTGCTGGTTATTCTGCAGTTGCCGTTAGCAGAAACGTCTCCGGTCGCACCGCTTCGAATTCGATTGTGAATCCGTGCTGACGGAGCGCACTCGCCGCCTCAGTGGCGGAATACCGCTCGTCGACGGGTGGGCCGTGATCCCCACTTCCGGAAGCCGCCCAGTCGACGGTGACGAGCGTGCCCTGTGCCGTGAGCACGCGACTGAGTTCGCTCAACGCCTGCTCGCTCGCGAACTCGTGGTAGGTCATCGTCGAGAACGCAGCGTCGAGACTGCTGGTCTCGATTGGGAGGTCGTCGACGCCGCTGGTCACGAGGTCGACGTTCTCGGGGACGCCCTTCTCCCGGTAGTAGTCGTGCATCGCCTCTTGGATGTCGATAGCGTACACGTGGTCGACAGCTGGTGCGACGTCGTCGGTGTAGAAGCCGGTCCCGCTCCCGAAATCGGCGACCGTCTCGTCCCCATCTGGTGACAGCGCCCGGAGGAGTTCCTCCGCCGAGAGGAAGCGGTACCGGCGCTGTGCGTCCTCGAGTTTGTCGGCGCGGTCGGCGTCGAACGTGTGATATCCCATGTTAGAGGTTCGCGAACGCCTCGTCGACGAGTTCGCCGGTGTCAGCTACGATATCGGCCATCTCCTCGTTGTCCGGCGCCATGCCGACAAGGCGAGCGATGCGCATGATGGAGACGTGGTAGACGACCTGTTTGCCAGGCTCTTCTTCCCAGATGACGACGTTACAGGCCATGAGCGCGCCGAGTTTGTTGTCGGTTGCGTCCAGCGCGCGGTCGGCAACCTCTGGGTTGCACGCGCCGAGCACGTAGTAGGGGTCGCGGCCCGCGTCGACCTTCTCGTTGAGCATCTCGGAGGGCGAGAATTCGACGGGGACGCCGAACCCGGCGTCCGTGAACACGTCCCGGACGTGTTCGATCGCTTCCTCGTGGCTCATCTCGAGTGTCGCCTGTTCTTCGCCGATGTCTTTCGAATCGATCTGGCTCGGGTCGATTGGGAGCGTCATTCGTGTGTTATATTGGGCTGATAGCACAAAGTCCCTTCGGGTATTTTTCGTGAGCCTGGGATTTTGGAGCGGACAAAGCCTACTTCCTGATGCCAACCAGAGTAGAGTAGACACATTATATTGTGTAAATAGAGCAAGACTATTAAGGGGGCGGTGCGTACCGGCTAATAATGGCAACACAGGCAGCAGAGACAGATAGTGTGATTTCGCTTGATGACGACGACATCAAAACCGTCGTCGAAGACAGTAGCGTCGCGCTCGTGGAGTTCTACACGGAGTGGTGTGGCACCTGCAAGCGGATGAAGCCGGTTCTCGAAACACTCGCGGAAGACACGGACGCGTCCGTCCTGACAATCGACATCGAATCGAATCTCGAAACAGCAATCGAGTTCGGTGCCCAGAGCACGCCCACGTTCGTCCTGTTCGTCGACGGGCAACCGGTGAAACAGATTCGCGGCGGCCAGACCGAACAGACGCTCCGCGACCTGATTGCTCAGTACAACGACTAACTCACCGACAACGAGATGAACCCGAGAGAACTCCGCGCCGACACGCCCGCCCTGCACGAGGATGTCTACCTGAATTTCGGCGCTCACGGGCCGAGTCCACGGTACGTCGTCGAGGCTGCTGACGAGTTCGTCCGGGCACACGAATACGAAACGAGCACGCAAAACGACCCCTACGAGGCGGCGTTCGACGCCTACGACCGCGTTCGTGAGCGCGTCGCCACCTTCGTCGGTGCGGACACCGACGAGATCGCGCTCACGGAGAGCACGACCGCGGGCATCAACGCTGTCGCGACCGCCATCGACTGGGAACCCGGCGACACCGTCGTTCGAACCGACCTCGAACACCCTGCCGGGACGCTCCCGTGGCAACGCCTAGAACAGGAGGGCGTCGAGGTTCGCGTCGTCGAGACGGAGAACGGCCGCATCGACCTCGACGCCTTCGCCGATGCTGTCGCCGACGCGCGTCTGGCCTGTTTCAGCGCCGTGACTTGGACCCACGGCACCCAGTTGCCGGTCGCCGACCTGGTCGACATCGCTCACGAAGCCGGCGCGTTCGCGCTCGTCGACGCTGTCCAGGTGCCTGGACAACTCCCGATGGACGTCGGCGAGTGGGGTGCGGACGCCGTCGCGGCGGCCGGCCACAAGTGGCTGCTAGGGCTGTGGGGCGGCGGCTTCCTCTACGTCGACCGGACAGCTGCTGACTCCCTGCTGCCGACCACAGTTGGGTATCGAAGCGTCGAGACGCCGACTGCAGACCCCTACGAGTTCGCAGCCGGCGCCCGCCGGTTCGAGGTCGGCTCGGCGAACCCGGCTCCGCACGTCGCCCTGGCGGAGGCCATCGACGCGATCGACGAGGTCGGTGTCGACCGTATTGCGGACCGGATTCAGGAATTGGCTGGCCAGCTGGCCGATGGCGTCCCCGACGACCGGCTCCTCAGTCCTGCAGACCCCGAGTCGGGACTCGTGACAATCGACGTGGACGACCCCGAAGCGACCGTCGAGCGACTCGCGTCGGAGGGAATCGTCGTTCGTGCGGTGCCGACGCCGGACGCTGTCCGTGCGTCGGTCCACGCGGTCAACACTCACGCCGAGGTCGAGCGGCTGCTGGACGCACTCGAATCTGAGTGGACCTGACAACCGTAGAAGGGTTCACTTCGACTGTCGCATTTCGTCAGGCTGAATCAGTAAACCGCCCATCTGCCGGGGCAGCGTGAGCGTTTAGGTTCCTACCGAAGACCATTCTTTCCCCTCTGTTGGCACTAACTTTCTCGTGCGGCCTCGGTGGTCCTCGCGCCGAGAGGTTACAAACCTGGTGTATCTCCTAGCCCGGACTTTTCTACTTCATTCATAAAAATATATTCTTATCTACAAAAACCTTTTCGGGGAACACCGAAATCCGGGAATCGCCTGGTGGCTAATCATATTGTGCCCAGCAACGCCTAATCCATGGTCCCAGCGACACTTCTGTCCACCGTCGACCTGGGGTGGATGGCCTTGCTCTCTCCAGAAACCGCGAGCCGTATGCAGTTTGGATGGACGATCTCCGTGCACATCATTTTTCGCGTCTCTCTCGATTGGGCTCGCACCGTTTATCATCTACTTCACTTGGAAAGACGTCCGGACTAACGAGCAGCAGTATGCGCGGTTACGCTCGTTTTGGGTGAAGGTGTTCGCCGCTGGCTTCGTGATGGGAACGGTCACCGGTATCCCGATGAGTTTCCAGTTCGGGACGAACTTCCCGCAGTTCGCCACAATCGCCGGTGAACTGATCGGTGGGCCACTCGCGTTCGAGGCGAAGATGGCGTTCTTCTTGGAAGCCGTCTTTCTCGGCGTGTTGCTGTACGGCCGCGAGCGGATCGCGGACCGAACGTACGTCCTCTCCTCGGTCCTCGTCGGCGTCGGTGCTTGGCTGTCGGGGTTCTGGATCCTGGTCGTCAACGCGTGGATGCAGACGCCTCGGGCTCGACGAGATGGTCAGCCCGCAACGGGATGGAGATCGCCAAGCTCACTGACCCGGTCGCAGCGG